>NZ_QGAA01000010.1:0-294081 GCF_005233485.1 Pseudomonas sp. CFBP13509 | reverse complement strand
AGCAGCCCCAATAAGAACGCTGCAGTGTGCCAGACAGTTCCGGGGCTGTGTTTTGGGGCTGCTGCGCAGCCCAGCGCGGGGCAAGCCCGCTCACCACAGAGTTATGTGTCAGCCTTTAAGAGTTGTGTAGATACCTATGCCCCGATGAGGCCCTCAGCCCCACCACAACACTCAAGGCTCCAACCCAATCCCGCGCAAAATCACACTGGTCACCGTCTGGATCGCCTTCTCGAACTGCATATCCGACAACGGCTGGTGATCATTCAAAATCTTCACCTGGTGATCAAAGTCGGCATAGTGCTGGGTCGACGCCCAGATCATGTACAGCAGGCTCGACGGCTCCACCGGCAGGATGCGTTTGTCTTCCACCCACTGGCGAATTTTCGCTTCCTTCATCTTGGCCCAGTCGTACAGGCTTTCATCCAGGGCCTCACCGAGTGTCGGCGCGCCGTGGATGATCTCGTTGGCCCAGACCTTGGAGCCATAGGGCCGCGTGCGCGAGCGCTGCATCTTGGCGCGGATATAGCTGCTGAGCACCACCCGGGGGTCATCGAAGGTTTCGAAGCTGAGGGCGTCCTGCTTCCACACTTCCAGCAGGTCGAACAGCACCGCGCTGTACAGCTCGCTCTTGGTGGTGAAGTAGTAATGCAGGTTGGAGCGCGGCAGTTGTACTTCTTCGGCGATATCGGCCATGGCAGTGCTGCCGTAGCCCTTTTCGGCGAAGATTTTCTCCGCCGCCAGCAGGATTTTCTCGACGTTGACCCGGCGAATTCCGCTCTTGTGATTGCCCATAAGGGCTCCCTGACAAAGACATGCCCCAAAGACTACCACCGCTCTAGATCGGGGCGACAGGCGCAGTCGAAACTTCGTACACTGCCCGCTCCTAACCATTGATGGGTATTGCACAATGTTGATCAAGAAAACCCTGACCACTGTCGCCCTGCTCGCCTCCCTGCTGGGTGCCTCCGCAGCATTTGCCCATGCTCATCTCAAAAGCTCCACGCCTGCGGCAGACAGCAGCGTCACCGCGCCCAAAGACCTGCGCCTGACCTTCAGCGAAGGCGTCGAAGCCACCTTCACCAAGGTGTCCCTGAGCAAGGATGGCACCGAAATCGCCATCAAAGGCCTGGAAACCCCGGACGCCGACAAGAAAACCCTGGTGGTGACACCGGCCGCCCCACTTGCGGCGGGCACCTACAAGGTGGTGTGGAATGCGGTGTCGGTCGACACCCACAAGAGCAACGGTGAGTACAGCTTCAAGGTCGGCCAATAACCCATGGCAACGCTGCTGGTGCTGTGCCGGTTCGTGCATTTCATCGTCGTGCTGTTGATGTTCGGGGCCCGTGTATTCAGGCCCTGGCTCCTCGGCGCTGAACCGCAGCCGGTGCTGGACCGGCAATTGTTGCGCATCACCCATGGGCTGGCATGGACGGCCCTCGCGTCGGGGGTGATCTGGTTACTGTTGATTACCGCCAGCATGGCCGGTTCATGGCCGGCGGCGCTGGAACTGTCGACCGTGCAGTTGGTGCTGGGCAAGACCTTTTTTGGCCAGGTGTGGACCTGGCACCTGATCGTCAATGGCTTGCTGGTCATCGCCCTGATGACCCCGTGGAAAGCCCCGCGCCTGCCATTGCTCACACTGTTGCTGATGACTCTCGCCCCGGTCGGCCATGGCGCCATGCTCGACGGGCTGAGCGGGCAGTTGTTGATCCTCAACCAGGTGATGCACCTGATATGCGTCGGCGCATGGCTGGGTGGGTTATTGCTGCTGGTATTGATCCTCAGGCAGTCACACCGTGTTGAGCTGGCGCCTGTCCTGCGTCGTTTCAGCGGCGTGGGTTATGGCCTGGTCACCGGCTTGCTGGTGACCGGCCTGATCAATGTGCGCGTACTCACCGGACAGCTGTGGCCCACGCCGTTGTTCAGTGGTTTTGCCCTGATTCTGCTGATCAAGGTGATGCTGGTGCTGGGCATGCTGGCGCTGGCATTGTTGAACCGGTTGCGCCTTGATAGCGGCGAACAGCGGTTGGGCAGCTTGAAGGCCAGCGTGATGCTGGAATGGCTGCTCGGTGTTTGTGCAGTAGCGGTCGTTTCACTCCTTGGCACTTTGCCGCCGATGGTCCTGACGGGCTGAATGTGGAAGGGGCAAGTCGAATCGTCGCACCGCCCCTCCCACATTGATCCTGTGCGCTCTAGATCAACCCACACCTAGTCATCGTATAACTTCTGCTTGACACACCCTGAAAACCCCGCAAATATCCGCTCCAATGTTGTACGACGACGTATAACAAATAATAAAAACAACAAATGAAAGGGAGCGTCACTGTGAGTCCATTCGCCCGCAATTCGTCCGCGCGTCTCAGTGTTATCGGCCTGTTTACCCTGCCCCTCCTCGCCCATGCCGACGGTTTCGTCGATGATGCCAAGGCCACGCTAAACCTGCGCAACGCCTACTTCAACCGCAACTTCACCAACCCGAGCAACCCCCAGGGCAAGGCCGAAGAGTGGACGCAGAGTTTTATTCTCGACGCCAAGTCCGGCTTCACCCAGGGCACCGTGGGGTTCGGCATTGATGTGCTGGGGCTGTATTCCCAGAAGCTCGATGGCGGCAAAGGCACCGGCGGTACCCAACTGTTGCCGATCCACGACGACGGCCGCCCCGCCGACAACTTCGGGCGCCTGGGCGTGGCGCTGAAAACCAGACTGTCGAAGACCGAATTGAAGGTCGGCGAATGGATGCCGGTGCTGCCGATCCTGCGCTCCGACGATGGCCGCTCGCTGCCCCAGACCTTTCGCGGCGGCCAGGTGACGTCCAGCGAAATCGCCGGCCTGACCCTCTACGGCGGCCAGTTTCGCGGCAACAGCCCGCGCAACGACGCGAGCATGGAAGACATGTTCATGAACGGCAAAGCCGCGTTCACCTCCGATCGCTTCAACTTCGGCGGCGGCGAATACACCTTCAACGACAAGCGCACCCAGGTCGGCGTGTGGTACGCCGAGCTGGCCGATATCTACCAGCAGCAGTACTTCAACCTGACCCACAGCCAGCCCGTGGGCGACTGGACCTTGGGGGCCAACCTGGGTTTCTTCAACGGCAAGGAAGACGGCAGCGCCCTGGCCGGCGACCTCGACAACAAGACCGTGTTCGCCCTGCTCTCGGCCAAGTACAACGGCAACACCTTCTACGTGGGCCTGCAAAAACTCACCGGCGACAGCGTGTGGATGCGCGTCAACGGCACCAGCGGTGGCACCCTGGCCAACGACAGCTACAACGCCAGCTACGACAACGCCAAGGAAAAATCCTGGCAGGTGCGGCATGACTTCAACTTTGTCGTACTCGGTGTGCCAGGGCTGACCATGATGAACCGCTATATCAGCGGCAGTAACGTGCACGCGGGGGCGATCACCGATGGCAAGGAATGGGGGCGCGAATCCGAGTTGGCCTACACCGTGCAGAGCGGTGCGTTGAAGAACCTGAACGTTAAGTGGCGTAATTCCACCATGCGTCGGGATTTCAGCAACAACGAGTTCGACGAAAACCGGATCTTTATCAGCTATCCAATCTCCCTGCTGTAGAACCTAGTCTCCCAGCCCCAGAAAATCCCCTGTGGGAGGGGGCTTGCTCCCGATGGCGGTGGGTCAGTAACAGATGCATTCACTGGCACGCCCTCATCGAGGGCAAGCCCCCTCCCACAGTTTGAATCTCACTCATCTGGAAGAACGTTGACAACCTGGGGGATCCCTAACAATACTTCGGCATAGTCATACGACAACCTACAACAAAAATTTGGAATCCCCATGACCACGACCACCCCCACTCCCTTCAACCGCCTGCTGCTCACCGGTGCCGCCGGCGGCCTCGGCAAAGTCCTGCGCGAACGCCTGCGTCCCTACACCCAGGTGCTGCGCCTGTCGGACATCGCCAGCATGGCCCCGCCGGTGGATGCCTCGGAAGAAGTCCAGCCCTGCGACCTCGCCGACAAACAAGCGGTGCACCACCTGGTGGAAGGCGTCGACGCCATCCTGCACTTCGGCGGTGTATCGGTGGAGCGTCCGTTTGAAGAAATCCTCGGCGCCAATATCAGCGGTACCTTCCATATCTACGAAGCCGCACGCCGCCATGGGGTAAAACGTGTGATCTTCGCCAGTTCCAACCATGTGATCGGCTTTTACAAGCAGACCGAAACCATCGACGCCCACTCCCCACGCCGCCCCGACAGCTACTACGGCCTGTCCAAGTCCTACGGCGAAGACATGGCGAGCTTCTACTTCGACCGCTACGGCATCGAGACCGTGAGCATCCGTATCGGCTCCTCGTTCCCCGAACCGCAGAACCGCCGGATGATGCACACCTGGCTGAGCTTCGACGACCTGACCCAACTGCTCGAACGCGCGCTGTATACGCCGAACGTCGGTCACACGGTGGTCTACGGCATGTCGGATAACCTCGACACCTGGTGGGACAACCGCTACGCCGCGCACCTGGGCTACGCCCCGAAAGACAGCTCCGAAGTCTTCCGCGCCCAGGTCGAAACCCAGCCACCGGTAGCCGCCGATGACCCGGCCAAGGTCTATCAGGGTGGGGCGTTCTGCGCCGCCGGGCCGTTCGGTGACTGAGTTCACACCAACCCAAGGGAATGAGTGGCCATGACTGCTGAATTGATCGTCGACGCCCGCAATGCCGTGGGCGAATGCCCGGTGTGGGTGCCCGAGGAAAACGCCCTGTACTGGGTGGATATCCCCAACGGCGGCCTGCAAAAATGGAGCGCCGCCAGCGGCCACGTTGCCGCCTGGAAAGCCCCGCAGATGCTTGCCTGCATTGCCCGCACCACGGCGGGCAACTGGGTCGCCGGGATGGAAACCGGTTTCTTCCAACTCACGCCGCACAACGACGGCAGCCTCGATACCACGCCGTTGGCCAGTGTCGAGCATCCACGCCCGGACATGCGCCTGAACGACGGCCGTTGCGACCGCCAGGGCCGTTTCTGGGCCGGCAGCATGGTGCTGAACATGGGCGCGAATGCGGCCGAAGGCATCCTCTATCGCTATGCATCGGGTTCGGCCCCCCACGCCCATCTGGACGGTTTTATCACCCTCAACGGCCTGGCCTTCAGCCCCGATGGCCGCACGATGTATGCCTCGGATTCGCACCCGCTGGTCCAGCAGATCTGGGCCTTCGACTACGACATCGACACCGGCACGCCGTCCAACCGTCGCGTGTTCGTCGACATGCACAACTTCCTCGGCCGCCCCGACGGCGCCGCCGTGGACGCCGATGGCTGCTACTGGATCTGCGCCAACGACGCCGGCCTGATCCACCGCTTCACCCCCGACGGGCGCCTGGACCGCTCCCTCACCGTACCGGTGAAAAAACCCACCATGTGCGCCTTCGGCGGCAGCCGCCTGGACACCCTGTTCGTCACCTCGATCCGTGACGACCAGAGTGAACAGTCAGTGTCCGGCGGCGTGTTCGCCCTCAACCCCGGTGTCACCGGATTGCCGGAGCCCCGCTTCATCCTTTAGCTGCATCGCTGTGCCTTGAATACAACAATAACAACACAGGAGTGACCTCCCATGGACTTCAAACGCACCTTGCTCGCCGCCGCAGTCTTTACCCTCAGCAGCGCCGCCCAGGCACTGGAAATCAAGTTCGCCGACATCCACCCCGCCGGCTACCCCACCGTCGTCGCCGAAGAAAACATGGGCAAGGCCCTGACCAAGGAAAGTAACGGCGAACTGACCTTCAAGTACTTCCCCGGCGGCGTGCTGGGCTCCGAGAAGGAAGTGGTCGAACAGGCCCAGGTCGGCGCCGTGCAGATGACCCGCGTCAGCCTCGGTATCGTCGGGCCGGTGGTGCCGGACGTGAACGTGTTCAACCTGCCGTTCGTGTTCCGCGACCAGGCGCATATGCGCAAGGTTATCGACGGCGAGATCGGCGACGAGATTCTCGCCAAGATCACCGACTCCGAGTTCGGCCTGGTGGCCCTGGCCTGGATGGACGGCGGCACACGCAACCTCTACACCAAGAAGCCGGTGCGCAAGATCGAAGACCTCAAGGGCATGAAGATCCGCGTGCAAGGCAACCCGCTGTTCATCGACGCCTTCAACGCGATGGGCGCCAACGGCATTGCAATGGACACCGGCGAGATCTTCAGCGCCCTGCAGACCGGGGTGATCGACGGCGCGGAGAACAACCCGCCGACCCTGCTGGAACACAACCACTTCCAGAACGCCAAGTACTACACCCTCACCGAGCACCTGATCCTGCCCGAGCCCATCGTGATGTCGAAAATCACCTGGAACAAGCTCACCCCGGCGCAACAGGTCATGGTCAAAAACGCCGCCAAGGCCGCCCAGGCCGATGAGCGCGCGCTGTGGGATGCCAAGTCCGCCAGCAGTGAGGAAAAACTCAAAAAGGCCGGCGTCGAGTTCATCACCGTCGACAAAAAGCCCTTCTATGACGCCACCGCAGCGGTTCGCGCCAAGTACGGCGCGCCGTACGCCGACATCATCGCGCGCATCGACGCCGTTCAATAACCTCTCCTGCCTCTCGCAAAAGGCCCGGCGCGGTCTGCACCGCCGCGCCCGGTTACGGTGAACGCCATGAAGAATCTACTGCTGCGCATCAACGACCGCATCTACATGACCTGCATCTGGGTCGCCGGCCTCTCGGTTCTCGGCGTCGCACTGATCATCCCCTGGGGCATCTTCGCCCGCTACATCCTCGGCACCGGCTCCAGCTGGCCGGAACCCACCGCCATCCTGCTGATGCTGGTGTTCACCTTTATCGGCGCCGCCGCCAGCTACCGCGCCGGCGCGCATATGTCGGTGGCCATGGTCACGGACCGCCTGCCGCCCGCCCAGCGCCGCATCGTCGGCATCCTGTCGCAACTGCTGATGGGCACCATCTGCCTGTTCATGGCGATCTGGGGCACCAAGCTGTGCGTGTCCACCTGGAACCAGTTCATGAGCGCCATCCCGACCCTGCGCGTGGGCATCACCTATATGCCGATCCCGATTGGCGGGCTGCTGACCCTGATCTTCGTGGTGGAAAAACTCCTGCTCGGTGACCAGAGCAATCGGCGCGTGGTGCGCTTCGACCTGGTGGAAGAAAGCGAAGGGGCTGCCTGATATGGACGCATTGATTCTGCTGGGCAGCTTTATCGCCTTGATCCTGATCGGCATGCCGGTGGCCTACGCCCTGGGCTTGTCGGCGCTGATTGGCGCGTGGTGGATCGACATCCCGTTCCAGGCCCTGATGATTCAGGTGGCGGGCGGGGTGAACAAATTTTCGCTGATGGCGATTCCGTTCTTCGTGCTGGCGGGGGCGATCATGGCCGAGGGCGGCATGTCGCGGCGGCTGGTGGCGTTTGCCGGGGTGCTGGTGGGGTTTGTACGCGGCGGCCTGTCGCTGGTGAACATCATGGCCTCGACGTTCTTTGGCGCCATCTCCGGCTCGTCGGTGGCCGACACCGCCTCGGTCGGCTCGGTGCTGATCCCGGAAATGGAGCGCCGTGGCTACCCACGGGAATTTGCCACCGCCGTCACCGTCAGCGGTTCGGTGCAGGCGCTGTTGACCCCGCCCAGCCATAACTCGGTGCTCTACTCCCTGGCGGCGGGCGGCACGGTGTCCATCGCCTCGCTGTTCATGGCCGGCGTGGTGCCCGGCTTGCTGATGAGCGCGTGCCTGATGGTGCTGTGCCTGATCTTCGCGAAAAAACGCAACTACCCCAAGGGCGAAGTCATCCCCTTGAAACAGGCCCTGAAAATCTGCGCCGACGCGCTGTGGGGCCTGATGGCCATGGTGATCATCCTCGGCGGCATTCTCTCGGGCATTTTCACCGCCACCGAGTCCGCCGCGATTGCCGTGCTGTGGGCGTTCTTCGTGACCATGTTCATCTACCGCGACTACAAATGGAGCGAGCTGCCCAAGCTGATGCACCGCACGGTGCGCACCATTTCCATCGTGATGATCCTGATCGCCTTCGCCGCCAGCTTCGGCTACATCATGACCCTGATGCAGATCCCGGCGAAGATCACCACGCTGTTCCTGACCCTGTCGGACAACCGCTACGTGATCCTGATGTGCATCAACGCCATGCTGCTGTTGCTCGGCACGGTGATGGACATGGCACCGCTGATCCTGATCCTCACGCCAATCCTGCTGCCGGTGGTGCTCGGTATCGGCGTCGACCCGGTGCACTTCGGCATGATCATGCTGGTCAACCTCGGCATTGGCTTGATTACGCCGCCGGTGGGTGCGGTGCTGTTCGTGGGTGCGGCGGTGGGCAAGGTGAGTATCGAGAAGACCGTGAAAGCGCTGCTGCCGTTTTACGCCGTGCTGTTCCTGGTGCTGTTAGCGGTGACTTACATTCCGGCGCTGTCGTTGTGGCTGCCAAGCGTGGTGTTGTGAAGATGATTGAACTTGAAGACCACCTGACCCACCTCACCGTGAATCCGGCCGTGGGCGGCAGCCTCGTCAACTGGACGGTGCGCGCCACCGGGCAACCGCTGCTGCGCCATAACGATGAGCAGGCGATCCATACCGGTTTGCCCGGCAAGCTGGCGTGCTATCCGTTGGTGCCCTGGTCCAACCGCATTGCCCACGGCGGTTTCGACAACCCCGACGGTTGGCTCGCGCTCACGCCCAACAGCCTCACCGATCCGCTGCCGATCCATGGCTCGGCCTGGCAACAGGCGTGGCAGGTGGTCAGCCAGTCGGCGGATGAAGTGGTGCTGGAGGTACTGTGCGAGACGCCGTTTGCCTATCGCGCCGAGCAGCGGATTCGCTTGAGCGATGGGATGCTGAGTATCGAGCTGCGGGTGACGCACCTGGCCGAAACAGCCGCATGGCATGGCGTGGGCTTGCATCCGTACTTTCCGCGCCGTCCGGGTACCCGGTTGCAGGCCAGGGCCGCACAGGTGTGGATGAGTGACGCATCCAAGCTGCCGACGGGGTTGGCGCCGGTGCCGGGCGAGTGGGACTTCCAGGCATTGAAGCCCCTGCCCGAAGGCTTGGTGGACAACGGGTTTTGCCAGTGGGACGGGCATTGTCGGATCGAACAGCCGGACCTGGGCTATGCGCTGGAATGCCAGGCCAGCGGGGCCGATTACTTCCTGCTGTACTGCCCGCCGGGGCTGGGGTTCTTTTGCATCGAGCCGGTGAGCCATCCGGTGAATGCTCATCACCTGGCGGGACGGCCGGGCCTGAAACTGCTGGAACACAATCAGTCGGTCCAACTCAATTTCAACCTGAAATACACCCCCCTGTAGGAGCGAGCTTGCTCGCGAAAAACCTCAGGGCAACGCGGGGCATCAGGCGCCCCGCGTTATCGTTGACGATCTTCGCGAGCAAGCTCGCTCCTACAGGGATCAGCGTCATGCTCAAGGTGGAGAGTTTTTCAGCCGCCCAGCCGTGTCGATACTCACGACAACCGACAACCCCGGCCGCAACCGTTCGCTCTCGGCCTGATCCGGGTCCACGGTGATCCGCACCGGCACGCGTTGGGCAATCTTCACAAAGTTGCCCGTCGCGTTGTCCGCCTGCAACAGGCTGAACTCCGAGCCCGTGGCTGGGGAGATATGCTGCACCGTGCCGTGAAACCTGCGGTGGTTGAGCGCATCCACGGTGAAAGTCACCGGCTGGCCGACCTGCACATTGTCCATCTGGGTTTCCTTCATGTTGGCGATCACCCACAGCTGCTTCGGCACCAGCGCCATCAACTGCGCGCCGGAGTTGACGTAGGCCCCCAGGCGCACGCCAATCTGCCCCAACTGCCCGTCACGGGGCGCCGTAATGCGGGTGTTGGACAGGTCGATCCGCGCCAGCTCCACCGCCGCCTCTGCACTGGCCACCGCCGCTTCCAGGGAGCCGCGATTGACGATCACCGTCTGCAAATCCTGCCGCGCGATTTCCAGGCTGGCCTGGGCCTGGGCCACGGCGGCGATGGTCTGGGCATTGGCGGCGCGGGTCACGTCCAGCTCGCGCCGGGACACCGAACCGTCGCTGATCAGCTCTTCGTTGCGGCGCAGGTCGGCGGTGCTTTTGCGCGCCTGGGCCTGGCTGTCCACCAGTGCGGCCTGGCGCAGCTTGATGGTGGCTTCGGCACTGTTGCGTTGCTGCACCACATTGGCCAGCGCGGCCTTCTGCACCGCCAGTTGCGCCAGGGCCTGGTCGAGGCGCTGCTTGTAGATACGGTCATCCAGGCGCACCAGCAGGTCGCCGGCCTTGACGTACTGGAAGTCCTGCACCGGCACCTCGAACACATAGCCGCTGAGCTGCGGGCCGATAATGGTCACCTGGCCGCGCACCAGAGCGTTCTCGGTGGTTTCCACCGCGCTGCTGAACGGCGGCAATTGCCAGGCATACAGCACGATCAGCACGCCGACGATGGCAATCGCGGCAAAGCCCAGGGACGAGAAGATGCGCACGCGCAATGAGCGCGGCTCGGTAACCGTGGCGCCGGGCGGCGTGGTGCCTTCCGGGGTGGCGGCGATGGCGTTGGTGGTCGTGGTGGTGGGTTCGGTCATGAAGTAGCGCCGCTGGGTTGAACGGGAGTGGCTGCCTTGGTGGTACTCATCAGCCACAGACTGCGGATAAAGATCCAGATCATGGTCAGGATCGCGATAATCGCGATCAGCATGAACACATCGTTGTAGGCCATGACATTGGCCTCGCGGGTCGCCGCCGTGGCCAGGCTGCGGATGCCCATGAGGTTACGCAGTTCCGGGTCGGCGACGATACCGCCATAGGCCGACCCGCCGCTCTGCACCCGTGCGGCCACACGCGGGTCGAGCAGCGTCAGGTGCTCGACGATCATGCTGGAATGATACTTCTCGCGCACGATCTGGAAGGTCCCGAGCAAAGCCGCGCCGATCAGGCCGCCGAGGTTCTGGCAAATCCCGAACATCACCGAAAAGCTCACCAGGTTACGCGGGTTGGCCAGCACGTTTTTGGTCCCCAGCACCATGGTCGGCCCCAGGAAGAAGGTGCCACCGAAGCCTAGCAGGAACTGACTGATGTACAGGTTCTGCGGACGCGTGAGGTTGCTGGAGAAACTGTCCATCACCGAGCCGGTGGCCATCAGCGCCAGGGAAATCACCAGCGGCATCAGCAGGTGCGCCGGGTTGATCGTCAGCGCACTGACCACCAGCCCGCTGATCGCGCCGGCCAGCATCACCACGTACAGCGTATGCATCTGCTGGTAGCTCATGTTCAGCATCTGCATGAACCCCACCGCACCGGTGGACTGCTCCGACAGCACCATGCGAATCAGGATCACCGCCAACGCCAGGCGGATCATGGTGCCGCTGCCCAGCCAGCGGGTCATCAGCATCGGGTTGGCGCGGTTATGCTCGATGGCCAGGCCGGCCATGATCAGCACCAGGGAACAGGCCGAGGCCACGCCGATCCACGGCGCTTCCAGCCACCAGTCGATACGCCCCAGGGACAACACCGCACACAGCAGCGCGACACCGCTGGCGAGAATGGCGAAGGTGACGAAGTCGAGTTTTTCAAAGGTCTTGAAGCGGTCGCCGGGAGGCAGTTTGAGCAGGAATACAC
Source organism: Pseudomonas sp. CFBP13509 (assembly GCF_005233485.1). Classification (NCBI taxonomy): domain Bacteria; kingdom Pseudomonadati; phylum Pseudomonadota; class Gammaproteobacteria; order Pseudomonadales; family Pseudomonadaceae; genus Pseudomonas; species Pseudomonas sp. CFBP13509. The sequence continues at coordinate 282,518 of NZ_QGAA01000010.1, read as the reverse complement.
AACCCAGGCAGATCAGCGCCAGGCCCAGTTCGAACAGGTAAAGCCCGCGCCATTCGGCGATCTGCAACAAGTCCTCGGAGAACAGCCGCGCCAGGGGCAACGCCAACTGCGCCGTGCCCAGCCCCAGCACCAGGGATTTCAACCGCCACTTGGCCGGGAACGCCTGGATCATGTAATACAAGCCCAACGAACTCAGCGCCGCGCCGACCATGCCGTGGGCGGCCCGTACGGCGATGGCCGAGTTGAGGTCGTTGACGAACAAGTGGCCGAAGGTCACCAGCGCATACAGCACCAGGAACACCTCGGTAAACGCGCGCAGGCCGAATTGCTGGCGGAACTTCACCAGCAGCAGGTTCATGCATACGTTGGTCATCACATAGGCGGCGGGCAGCCAGGCCATTTCCGCGGTGGTCGCACCGAGGGCGCCTTGCAGGTATTGCAGGTTGGCGATCACCAGCGCGTTGCCAAGGCCACCGGTGATTGCCACCAGCACGCCGACCATCGCAAACAGCCAGCGCTTGTGCGTCGGATGCAGCGGCGTCGACGGCGAGCCCGGCAGGCTCGGGCGCTCGTGGGGTTCCCAAGGGCGGGGGGTGTATTTGTCCATTCGATGACCTAGATGAGCCGACGGGTGACGTCGGTAAAACCACTACTCAGAGTAGTAAACCTGAGCGGGGTTCATCTTGCCATCTTGGGCGCGTCGGTCAGCGCCCATCTTGCCACTCATGCGCTGCTTTCTTTACTCGATGGCAGGGATGCCATTATCTCAGCGCGGCACGTTTCCAATATTTCATCCGCCAGGGCCGAGTCATCCGGACACGCCCGCGACAGCATGACCGCACCGATTGCATGGGCCAGCAGGTCGATCATTTTCGCGCGGACCTCTTGCCTGGGCACATCCACACCCGCCGTGTACTTGTCCTCGAGTGCTGCAAGCGTGTTTTCAACGCCACTGGCAAAGGTTGCCTTCAGATCATCTGACTGACGGGCCGCGTCACCACACAGGGCTGCCATGGTGCACCCCTCTCCCCTGCCGTCTCTGTGATCCCTGGACACGTACAGGTTCACAAAGCCCGGAATGTCCAGATCGGAGCTATTCGACAGGGACTTTGCCAGGCTATTTTCCGCTGCTTCGGCCATCAAGTCGGCCTTGGAGCCGAAGTGTTTGTAGAAGCCTCCCTGGGTAAAACCCGCAGTAGCCATGAGTTCTGCCACACCCACACCGTCATAGCCACGCTCACGAAACAGCTCTGACGCCGTCTCCACAATATGAGCTCGGTTGGCGAGTGATTGTGTCTTGGTGATCTTCATTTCGCGCCCCTGGGACTCCTGAACAATGGCCTGACTATACTCTGATGTCGATCACAATCAAAACTGTTGACAGTTTTGATTGTGATCGACATCATAAAACCACCAGCGCATGTCTCTGCGGCTGTACGGCGCGGATCGCCGTCTCTGATCATCCTGAACAATCAAGAGCATCTACTTATGAGCACCCCAGAAACCGTACTGATTACCGGCGCCTCAACAGGCATTGGCGCGACCTACGCCGAGCGTTTTGCCCAACGTGGGCACAATCTCGTGCTGGTAGCCCGCGATAAAGGCCGGCTGGACGCACTGGCCTCGCAGCTGCGTGAGAAACACGCGGTGTCCATTGACGTGATCCAGGCCGACCTGACTCAAACCGGTGACCTGGCCCGCGTCGAAGCACGCCTGCGTGACGACGCCAGTATCGGCATCCTGGTGAACAATGCGGGCGCCGCCCTCTCCGGCAGCTTCATCGAGCAATCCATCGACAGCGTTACCAACCTGGTCGCGCTCAACACCACCGCCCTGGTGCGACTCGCCAGCGCCATCGCTCCACGCCTGGTACACGCCGGTAACGGCGCGATTATCAACATTGGCTCGGTGGTGGGGCTGGCACCGGAATTCGGCATGAGCGTCTACGGTGCAACCAAGGCGTTCGTGCTGTTTCTATCCCAGGGGCTGAGCCTCGAACTCTCGCCCAAGGGCGTCTACGTGCAAGCCGTTCTTCCAGCCGCCACTCGCACGGAAATCTGGGATCGCGCGGGCATCGACATCAATACCCTGAGCGAAATCATGAGCGTGGACGAGTTGGTCGATGCTGCGCTGGTCGGTTTTGATCGTCGCGAGCCGGTGACCATTCCGCCATTGCAAGACGCCGCCCGCTGGGATGCCCTGCAAGCCGCCCGCCAGGGTTTGCTGTCAGAGATTCGCCAATCGGTCGTCGCCGAGCGCTATCAAGCCAAGGCGTGATTGTCACGTATAGCCATGGGAACTGAACGATGAAAGCCTTCCTGATCGACCGTTACGGCAAGCATCAAGGACGCCTTGCCGAGGTACCGGACCCGGAACCGGGCATCCACGACGTACTGGTCAAGGTACATGCCAGCAGCGTCAACCAGCTGGACTCGAAGATCAGCAAGGGTGAATTCAAACTGATCCTGCCGTACACATTCCCGCTGATCATGGGCAACGACCTGGCCGGCGTCGTCGTTCGCGTAGGGTCAGGCGTGCGCACCTTCAAGCCCGGTGACGAGGTCTACGCGCGCCCGCCCGACGCGCGCATCGGTGGCTTTGCCGAGCTGATCGCGATTAAGGAAAGTGCCCTCGCACTGAAACCCAAAAACACCAGCATGGAACAAGCCGCCGCCCTGCCCCTGGTGGCACTGACCGCCTGGCAGGTGCTGGTTGAAACAGCCCGCGTGAAGAAGGGGCAAAAAGTCTTTATCCAGGCGGGCTCCGGTGGTGTCGGCAGCATTGCCATCCAGCTTGCAAAACACCTGGGGGCTTTCGTTGCCACCACGACCAGCACCGCCAACGTGGATTGGGTCAAGGCGTTGGGAGCAGACGTCGTCATCGACTATACGCAGCAGAATTTCGAAAACGTCTTGCGTGACTACGACGTCGTCTTGAACAGCCTCGGCCCCGCCGAACTGGAAAAATCCCTGCGCATTCTCAAACCGGGTGGGCAGCTCATCTCCATCTCGGGGCCACCGACCGCCGAGTTCGCACGCGAGCAAAAGCTGTCCTGGGGACTCGGTTGGATCATGCGCCTGTTAAGCAGCGGCATACGCAGAAAAGCCCGCAGGCAGGGCGTCGACTATGGGTTCGTGTTCATGCGTGCGAGCGGTGCGCAATTGCAGAAAATCACCGCGCTCGTCGAGTCCGGCGCTATCACACCGGTGATCGACCGAACCTTCCCTCTCGAGGCAACGGCTGAGGCCTTGAGCTACGTCGAACGGGGCAGAGCCAAGGGCAAGGTGGTGATCAAGGTCCTATGACTAAGCCCACCCAACGCTCAAGCTGATGGCGATGCAGACTTGTCCCCCGTGAGGGTGCGAAGCGCCCCCAGCGCGGGACAAGCCCGCTCACCACATCAGCGGCCTGCCACAGTGGATCTCATGGGCATCCACAAGCGCATTTCAAATCAGATCCAACCGAGCCAGCTCCAGTAAGTCGCCGCAAACACCAACATCAACCCATACCCGATCAACGTCACCAGGATCCCCACCTTGGCAAACTGCCGCGCCGTAAACGTCCCCGTCCCCAGGCACACCATGTTCTGCGGCGCATTGATCGGCAGGATAAACCCGTAGCTCATCACAAACCCCAACAGCATGGTCATGCCCAAGCGGTTGAACTCCCCCGGCAAGGTCTGCAGCACCGCAATCAATATCGGCAACAACGCCGAAGTCAGCGCCGTGGCGCTGGCAAAGCCCAGGTGGATCACAATCAGAAACGCCCCCAGGATCGCAAACACCCCCAGCGGCCCGACCTGATCCAGGCCGGTGTGTGCCACCACCTGAGACCCCAGCCATTGCCCGGCCTGGGTGGTCAGCAATGCGGTACCGAGGCTGATGCCCACGCCAAACACGATCACCGTGCCCCACGGAATGCGCGATTGCACATCTTTCCAGGTCATCACCCCGATGCCCGGCAGCAGCAGGAACACCAACCCGGCGTAGGTGGTCGAGGTGGTGTCGAACGGGTGCAGGCGCCCTTCCGTGGCCCATGCCAACAGCAGCAGCACCGACACCGTCAGCAAACGTTTCTGCGGGCCGGTCATCGGGCCAATGTCCACCAGGGACTGGGCCACGGCCTCCTTGCCACCGGGGATGCTGTCGGTTTCCGGCGGCAGCAGCTTGATCACCAGGAACAGCAACACCGCCGACATGATCACCGCCCACGGCGCGCCGGCGATCAGCCAGTCGATCCACGACACGCGCTGGCCGAGCATCTTGTCCATAAAGCCCACGGTCAGCAGGTTTTGCGCGGCGGCGGTCTGGATGCCGACGTTCCAGATGCTGGTGCCCTGGGCCACCACGATCATCAGGCCGGCGGCGATGTTGGAGCGCTTGTCCACGCCAAACGCGGCGACCACGCCCATCATGATCGGCACCACACAGGCGCTGCGCGCAGTGGCGCTTGGCACCACGAGGCTGAGCAGGATCGTCACCGCAATCGCCCCGAGCAGAATGCCCCGCGTGCTGGTGCCGACGCGGGTCAGGGTCACCAGGGCGATGCGCCGGTCCAGGCCGGTGTGGGTCATGGCCGCCGCAATGAACAACGCGCCCGCCACCAGGGCCAATGCCGGGTTGGAAAAGCCGGTAAGCGCCATGCTGATGGCCGGGCTGGAGCCGATCAGGTGCGTGGGGTCTTGCAGCGACGGCGCGGTGCCGAGCAAAAACGCCATGAGCGAGGTGATCATGATCGCGCTGGCTTCATAGGACACCGCCTCGGTGATCCACACCACCACCGCAAACGCGAGGATCGCCAGCATGCGCTGCCCGGCCACCGGCAGGTCGGCGGGCAGCGGCAACAGCAGCACGCCGACCATCACCAGTACGCCGATCACCAGGCCCAGGGGCAACTTGAAAGAGGCTGCGGTTGTTGCGGGGGCGTTCATGGCGGGCTCCGTCGGGCTCTGAATCAGGGAGGCAGCATGGGGCAAAGCGCCGCAACAGGTGTTGACGGGTATCAACACCCTAGGTCAATAACTGGCTCAATACCGCCCGCAACTTGCCGGGCTTGAGCGGTTTGTTCAGCAACGGCGCGTCCAGGCGGCGCAGCGCGCGGCGGCACTGGTCAGTGCGGTCGGCGGTGATGATCACGGCGGGGATGTTCTGCGCGAAATGCTCGCGCAGGTGCTTGACCACCGCACAACCCACCACCCCATGGTCAAGGTGGTAGTCGGCGAGGATCAGCTCCGGCGCCCTGCCCTGCAAAGCCAGCAACGCCCCGGCCTGGTCGGTGGCGGTAATTACCTCGCAGCCCCACTGCCCCAGCAGCGCGCGCATGCTGTCGAGGATGCTCACCTCGTTGTCGATTACCAGCAAACGCCGCCCCGGCAGCGGGTTACCCGTGGTCGGCAGCACCGGCAGTTGGCTGATCGCCAGGGGCATCTCTTCGCTGATGGGCACCTCGATGCTGAACATCGAGCCGCGCCCCGGCCACGAACGGACCGCCACCGGGTAGCCGAGGATCTCGGCGATGCGCTCGACAATCGCCAGGCCCAGCCCTACGCCTTTGCGGTCCGAGGCACGGCCGACGTCGAGCTGGTTGAACTCGAGGAAGATCGCGTCGAGGCGGTCGGCCGCGATGCCGCGCCCGGTGTCCCACACTTCCAGGCGCAGGCGATCGCCACGGCGGCGCGCGCCGAGCAGGATGCAGCCCTCGTCGGTGTAGCGACAGGCGTTGCTGAGGAAGTTACGCAGGATCCGCGTCACCAGGCGCAGGTCGGTGCGAATCGCATAATGGCCGGTACGCGCGCGCAGGTTCAGCCCGGCCGCCAGCGCCACCGACTGGAACTCCGAGACCAGAGGCGCAAACAGCTCATCCAGGCGATACAGCGCCACATCGGGCTTGACCGCCGCCTGGTCGAGCCGCGAAATATCCAGCAGGTCGGTGAGCAAATCCTCGGCGCCTTCCAGGGCCTGGTGCGTACGTTCCACCAGCACTTGTTCGACGCTGGGCAGCTTGCGCTCGCGCAGGGTGGAGATCAGCAGTCGCGCGGCGTTGAGTGGCTGCAACAGGTCATGGCTGGCGGCGGCGAGGTATTTGTCCTTGCTGCGGTTGGCGGCCTCGGCGGCATCGCGGGCGTCACGCAGCTCCTGCTCGACCTGCTCGCGCTGGGCGATCTGCTGTTGCAGGTTGCGGTTGGCTTCCAGCAGTTCATCGGTGCGCGCCGCCACGCGCTGCTCCAGCTCATCGTTGAGACGGATATAGCGGTTGCGCTCGGCCTCCAACTCGTCGAGACGCGCGGTGAGTTCCGGGTAGTGGCTCTTGCGCGCCGAGTGATTACCCAGGCCCAACAGACCGGCGAGGGCCTGTTGCTGGTCGTCAGAGCGCTTCGCCATACACCACCTCGACATCACGCTGGCTGGACTCGCGCGGGTTGGTGAGGATGCACGGGTCGTGCATCGCATGCTGGGACAGGAACGGAATGTCCGCCACGCGCACGCCATGCAGGCCGAGGGTTTCATGGAAGCCGATGGCGTGTTTCAGGGCAATCAGGTGTTCCACCAGGCGCCCACAGATCTGTCGGTGGTTGAGGCCACGGCAATCGATGCCGAAGGTCTCGGCAATCACCTTGAAGCGCTCCGGCGCCGAGTTGTAGTTGAACGCCACCACGTGTTCCACCAGCACCGCGTTGCACAAGCCATGGGGCAGGTCGAGAAACCCGCCGAGGCTGTGGGACATGGCATGCACCGCGCCGAGGATCGCATTGGAGAACGCCAACCCCGCCTGCATGCTGCCGAGCATGATCTTCTCGCGCAGGGCAATGTCACCGGGGTTGGCGATCATCTGCACCAGGTTGCCGTTGATCAGGCGCATGGCTTCCAGCGCATGGGGGTCGGTCAGCGGGCCATGGCCGGTGGACACGAACGCCTCGATGGCATGCACCAGCGCATCGATGCCGGTACAGGCGGACAGGAACGGGTCCATGCTCGCCGTGGTTTCCGGGTCGATCAGCGACACATCCGGCACCACCGCCTTGCTGACGATGGAGAACTTCATGCGTTCCTGCTGGTTGGAAATGATCACGAACTGCGAGACATCCGCCGAGGTGCCGGCGGTGGTGGGGATCAGGATCAGTGGCGGGCTCGGCACGCGGATGGTGTCCACGCCTTCGAACTCGAGGATGCAGCGCCCATGGGCGACCACAATGCCGATGGCCTTGCCGCAGTCCATGGGGCTGCCGCCGCCGATGGCCACGATCACGTCGCAATGGTTTTCCCGGTACACCTCGGCACCGAGCATCACTTCCTCGACGCGCGGGTTGGGCGACACGGCGCTGTACAGGCAGTAGTCGATGCCGATGGCCTGCAGGCTGGCTTCCACATCGGCGACCCATCCGGCGGCGATCACACCGGGGTCGCTGACCACCAGGACCTTGCGCGCACCAAAGGTCTTGGCGTAGTTACCGACGTTGTGCCGACAGCCGGCACCGAAGATGATTTCAGGCGAGACGAATTTACGCAGGAGGCTCAGATTGGGGCTCATTGGAAAGCCTGTTGTTATTATTTTTGGGAGATGCGCTTCACACTAACCCATTCCGGGGCGAATGCAATCAGACCAAAGGGTCATTCCCAATATGGCCCCGGGGCCGGTTGGTCGCATCTAGGGATGCCGTACTGTAAAGCGCCAGCACGGCGCGAACCGCTGTGTTGTTTTCTGCAGAGGCGTGCAGACTTAGTTGGGGGGCCACTTTTTGGGAGCGGGTGCTGGGGTGATTCTGCTCAATCGTTGAATTTAGGCGGTCCATTCCTTTTCGGTACACCATTGCTGCACATCTGCAATCAGTTGTGCTGAAAACGGTTGAAGATTGGGAAGTTTTTTCTCGTATTTTCTAATGCTCTCTAAAAAGAAAGCGATGAAGGCGGCACCAATCAATCTGCGTTGAGCAGCCTTGTCTTTTTTCAGTGGGACGAAATCTTCCTCGTCCATGGCAATATCCAGACCGAGCATTTTATCTTTGGCGTAATAGCGACAACGTGTTTTTCGCTCCAGCTTCTTGGGCACGCATCGCATGCAGACCGCAAGATCCCAGTCAAGGGAGGGATACTTCTTTTCAAGAATCTCACTCAGACTATTCAGTCTCGTCAGTGATTTCAAAGACTTTCGTCCAGCTCGGGGAATCCGATGTTGAATCGACTCGCATAAAGGAATCCTCATATCAGTGTCTGCATTTATTGCCTGGTGGCAACTTTCCTCGGCGCTTGAAATATTTTCCGATTTTTAACCTTTCCCATATCTGCATGTTGCCCTTCGTTGGGGCTGCCATAATGCGTTGGTAGGCTAGATTGTTAACTTTAAGCCACCGTTGTGTGTATCGTCGGTTGGGATTGACTGTTTCGACGACTTTCCACACTTCGCCTTTTTTCAAATAGACTTGGCCTATTGGCTGTTTATGGCCCCATGCCATTCATTATAAAAGCCATTCGCGCTCCAAATGACGCACGTTAGCTGTAATAAACCCGCTGTTTTTTTGAAAAGCAGTCGCGTCAGAGTTGAAACCATTTGAATCGTCTATTCATTTCTTCTTTTTCTCAAATAATAATCCAGGTATTTTTTTGGTCTTTCTTTGAAAGCTCTTTCTTTTCCGATGGAATAAGCCTCATCAAAATATCGAAAAGCCTCGTCCTCCTCATAAAGCTCGAGACAAACCATACCCAAATCCATCAATGGCCCGGTATTCCGTTGGGAGCTTCTGCCAGCGAGTGCAGCTTGAGCCCAACACTTAGATTTTTTGAAATCACCGTTGTCAAAGTAGAAATTGTAAAGCGAGCCTGCAATCCATCCGGTCAATAGCTTCCAGCCCAATTTTGGCTCTGGGAGTAGCTCCCACGCTTGAATATAAGCAGCAAGCGCCTGAGTTTTTTTACCCTCTTCGTCCAGCTTATTTCCATCTTCTACAATGGAAGAAATTTTCGCATCCAGATCTGGACTTTCTTCAGATAGGTCTTTCATAGGTAACGTCCTCAGTATCTATATTCAGGCTTTTCGGCAGGCCCTATGAATACATCTGGGTCCTTGTATCGGTCTTTCAAGCGTGCACCTCGAGATCGGTTGTAGCTGTAATGCTCCAACTCATAGTTGTTAGGATCGCGCATCCAACCTCGTACCTCTTTGGCCTTGGCACCGTGATAGCCGCCTCTCTGATTCCAGTATCTGACAGCATCCGTTCGGTGCGCCATATCGGCATCCTTTATCGGGTACCACTCATTATCTAGCCTATTCTTGAACTGCATATTCTTGCCTTCACCCTTAATACGATCCTCAGTACGCATTCGTGCAATGACCGCTTTCCCCGTTTTACTATTTTTTCCTGGCGTTCTACCGACAGAGTTTAGACGGCATGAAAGTCCCAGAGGGTCAATCCAGCCGTATGGATTAGTTGCGTACAGGTATAGATTAATTCCACCCGCCAACCCAACCGGATCCGGCGTCGTAAACCGCCCCACATCCGGGTCATAAAACCTGAACGTATTGAAGTGCAGCCCCGTCTCCCGATCCAGATACTGCCCCTGAAACCGCAGGTTCTGTTCTGCAGTGCAGTAAGGCTCGCACACCTCCTCCAGCGTGTTGCCCCACACCCGATAAGTCGTGCGCCAGACGTTGTGCCCGTCGGCTTCCGTCAGCTGTTCCGGCAGCCCGTTCAGATCGTTGTGGTAGTAGCGCACGCGCTGGTATTCGCCCGTCCCATCGACTCGGGCCAACGGCGCATAGCCGTCGTCTTCATAGAGGTAAAGGCTCGTCTGACCATGCCGATGCTCCTGCAACAGGCGCAGGCCATCCCAGTCGAAGCGGGTTTCGCTCAGCGGGTAACCGTGGTTGTCGTGTTCGGTTTTACCGATGCGTCGGCCGAGCGGGTCGTAGGTCATTTTCACGAGCGTTTCTCGCCCGTTTTTCTGGCTGCGCACTTCGATCAGGCGGTGTTCGGCGTCGTAGGCAAAATGTTGCACGCCACGCACGGCGCTACGTTTTTCGATCATTCGACCGAAGCCGTCATAGCGGTAACGTTTGTCCTGGTAGGTCAGCAGTTTGTTGTGCCTGACCAGACCGCCCGGCCCTTGCGGACCCTCCAGCAAGTTGGCGGCGGCATCGTAGGCGAAGGTTTCTCGCTGACCTTGAGTGGTGTCCTGGGTTGCCATAATCCGACCGGTTGCGTCGTAGTGCAGCAGTTCGCGTTGTTCGTCTTCGTGGCGGCCGATCAGGTTGTCGGCCGGGTCGTATTCGAAGGTTTTTTGTTGGGTGGGCGGCAGTTGCCAGGGCTGGCCTGTTGGGCTGCGTTTACGCGAGCGCAATCGGCCGCAACGGTCGTATTCGCTGCGGGTGGTGATCAGCCCTTGGGTGCGCAGCACTTCGCGGTGCAGGCGGTCGCGTTCGAAGTCGCTGATGACCTGGCCGTCAAGGTTGATCTGATGCAGGTGGCCGCTGCCGTAGTACAGGCGATTGAGCCAGCGGCCGTCGGGGAGTTGCGTCTGGGTCAGGTTGCCGAGTTCGTCGTAATGGTGGCTCAGGTTGCCGGCTGAACTCTGTTCGCTAAGCAGTTGACCCAAGGCGTCATAGGCAACCCCCAACGTTTGCGTGTTGCCTTGCAGATCGGTGAACGTGACGCCGGTGAGTCGGTCCAGCGGGTCGTAGGCGTATTCGGTGCGACCATCGTCAGTCTCTTTCGCCAGCAGACGGCCGACGGCGTCGCGCTCCAGGCGATGGACGATAGAAGGCGCATCATTCGACGGCACATATTCGACGGCAGCCAGGTTATCCAGCGCATCGTAGGCATAACGTCGGCCACTACCATCGAGGTCTTGCTGCTGCGCAAGGCGGTCACCCTGGTCCCAGGCGAAGCGGTAGCGCTCGCCGTTTTCATTGGTCAGGGTTTGCAGGCGGCCGTAGGCGTCGTGGCGGAATTCGATCTGTCGGCCGTGGGCATCGACGCGCTGGCGAACCTGCCCGCGGCGGTCGTATTGGTAGCGGGTGATATGGCCGGCAGCATCGGTGTAGGCGATTAACTGGCCGCTGGTGTCGCGCAGATAACGTTCGATATGCCCGTAGGGTCTTTCGGTTTGCAGCAATCGTCCTCGGTTGTCGTGTTGATAGCGCAGCCGTTCGCCCGCCGCGTCGATCACGACGTACAAGTGGCCCCGACGGTCGTACTCGAAGCGTGTGGGATACCCCGAACAATCCACATGCTCGGTCAGCTGCCCGACCTCATTCCAACGCAGGCGGTTGTGTTTTCCGGTGGCGTCGGTGATTTCGACTACCTGGCCAAACGCATCATGGCGGTAGCGCGTGACCTGCCCCAGTGGATCGGTTTGGCTGATGCAGTTGCCACGCGGGTCGTATTGATACTGCCAGGCTTGGCCGGCGGCATCGGTCTCCACCAATGGCAGCGACCAATGCTCCAGCCACACTGTGGATTCGGCGCGCCCCAACGGATCTTGCGTCTCGCACAGGTTGCCGGAGGCGTCGTAACCGAACCTCCACTGACCGCCCTGGGGATCGGTGGCACCAAGCAACTGACGCTCGTCATTCCATTCAAATTGCCATGTTTGGTCGAGGCTGTCGGTATACGCGGTGATCTGGTACTGCGGATTCCAATGGCGGGTGCTGACCCGGTGCAAGCCATCGGTAATCCGCGTGGTTCCGGCTTGCAGGTCATAGTCGAATTGGTAGTCGTCGCCCTCGTCGGTCCAGTGTCGGACCACGCGCCATTCCGCGCCCTCCACACACGCCCATTGGTAAAAACAACGTAGCCCGGTGGGCCGTTGGTGCTCGACCATGCGCTGGCCGTTGTCGTAGGCGAAACGGCGCTGTACATGCCCGGCAGCGTCGCGAACTTCAGCCAGGTTGCCATCAGCGTCATAGCCATAGCTGGCAAGGATTTCGCGGCTGTGATCAGGGAACAGGCGTTCAATCTGCTCGACCCGACCGGACCATTGCTGGCTGTAACCCAGTTCGATTCGCACATCGTTGAAGGGATCGCGTAACTGGCTCAGGCGGTCTTGGGCGTCATAGTCGAGGAGGATACGGTTGTCATTGCGATCCCCCAACTGGCTCAGACGCAGGTGCGAGGGGTTACCCGGTGCGGGTTCAAACAGCCGATAGCGCCCATCGACGCTTTCAATCAGCAGTTGCCCGTCGGTATGGCGCCGTACGCTCAAACCTTCGCCCACGCTGAACACCGCGCCGCCCAGTGGAATCATGCCCATGTCGATCTGGCGAGCCTGCTCATCGGTGTAGATCAGTCGTTCACCACCTTCGGGATGCACGCCAATGTCGACGCGGGCTTCATAAACCACGCTCCAACTGGCGCCGAACAGACCGTCACGACGTTCATTTCGACTGCAGTAATAGCGCTGCCACTCGATCGGCAGCAGTCCTGGCAAAGCAAAGTCCAGGTCGTCTTCACCGTCGAGGATCTTCGCGCCCGTGGCGCTGTGCACCGGGTTGGGCGAACCCGCGACCGCAGCGGTCACCGCATGACTTACCTGGCTGCTGCCCCACGACACCAGCCCGCCCACCGCCATGCACGGCAACTTGCTGAAGAACTTCGCACCCCCGCCGCGCAACGTCAGCAACGTCGTCACCGCCAGCCCCACACCCGGCGTCTTGCCGCTGCGGATCTCACGCACCACCACCGGCGCACCACCGATGATCACATTCGGCGAAATCAGCCCCTCGACCGCCCCGACCTTGGCCTCGCAGGTGCTCCGATCCCCACTGCGCACCGCTGGCTGACCATTTATAAAGACCCGGCTGGAGCCTTCCGCCAGGTATTGCTCCGGCATCGGCGGATGTTTATTGCAGTCGACTTTATCGGCAGGACAAGGCACAGCGCCTGCCACCGGGGCGGCCACCGTAGGGCGCCATAGTTGAGAGAAAAAGCCTTCAGCGATATCCAGATAAGACGGCTCACCCCCTGGCGCCGCAATGCCCCCCGAGAGTTTGCCGGCCGCCCGCGCAGCAGGTTTTCCATTGATAAAAACGTTGGGCGAACCGCTGCTGATGAAGGCGTCGATGATGGGTGGGAACAGCGCATTGGCAAAGTACTCACATAATCGTGAGAGGCCTTTATCCGCGCCGGTCTGGCTCATGCCGACGCCGACCACCACACCGACGACGGCGCCCAGTACCACGCAGCCGAGGCCGCCCGTTGCCACGGTGAAGCCCGCTGCGGCAACAACAGCGGCTGTCGCCAAGGCCGTCACGGCCACGTTGGCGGCAATCTCCAGGACGCCGCCCAGCACATCCGCGAGCATTGAACTGTGCAAAAGCGCATCGCCCTCGCGGGCGGCCCACAGCGTGTCGGTCATGCGTAACGATCCGTGTCTGAAAAGATCAGGATCAAATCACGCGATTGTGTCCTTGCTCAGGTGAAACTTTCCGAGTGAATTGTAGGACGGATCCCAAAGACCAGTTAAGCGCCGGCCAGCGCGAGGCTGGCCGGAGATGGATCAGCGGCTGGCGAAGTACATGGTCACTTCGAAGCCGATACGCAGGTCGGTGAAGGCGGGTTTGGTCCACATGGGCAGAGTCCTCTTGTTGTGCCGGAAGATTCCGGTAAAGGCATTAATGCATGGGGGGATTGGGGGTGCGAATGCTACTTTCGAAGTAAATGCCGCACTGCATTAGTCGCGAATGTACAGGGAGCAAAATGTGGGAGGGGCGGTGCGACGATTCGACTTGCTCCCGATAGCGGCATGTCAGTGCCATAAATGCTGGCTGACACACCGCCATCGGGAGCAAGCCCCCTCCCACACTTGATTGCATTTCAAGTTGGAATCAGAAGAAACCCAATGGATTGATGTCGTAGCTCACCAGCAAATTCTTGGTCTGCTGGTAGTGATCGAGCATCATCTTGTGGTTCTCACGCCCCACGCCCGACTTCTTGTAGCCGCCAAACGCCGCATGCGCCGGGTACAGGTGATAACAGTTGGTCCACACGCGGCCGGCCTTGATCGCCCGGCCCATGCGGTAGGCGCGGTTGATGTCGCGGGTCCACAGCCCGGCGCCGAGGCCGAATTCGCTGTCGTTGGCAATCGCCAGGGCTTCGGCTTCGTCCTTGAAGGTGGTGATACCCACCACCGGGCCGAAGATTTCTTCCTGGAACACACGCATCTTGTTGTGGCCCTTGAGCAGGGTCGGCTGGATGTAGTAACCGCTGGACAGGTCGCCCTCCAGGCGCTCGGCCGCGCCGCCGGTGAGCAGCTCGGCGCCCTCTTCCTGGGCGATCTTGAGGTAGGAGAGGATCTTGTCGTATTGCTGTTCGGACGCCTGGGCGCCGACCATGGTCTCGGTGTCCAGCGGGTTGCCGCGCTTGATCTTGACGATCTTCTTCATCACCACTTTCATGAAGTCGTCGTAGATCGACTCCTGCACCAGCGCCCGCGACGGGCAGGTGCACACTTCGCCCTGGTTGAAGAACGCCAGCACCAGGCCTTCGGCGGCTTTTTCGATGAACTGCGGCTCAGCCTGCATGATGTCTTCGAAGAAGATGTTCGGCGACTTGCCGCCCAGTTCCACGGTGGAGGGAATGAGGTTCTCGGCGGCCGCATGCATGATGTGCGCACCGATGGGGGTCGAGCCGGTGAACGCGATCTTGGCAATGCGCTTGCTGGTGGCCAGCGCCTCCCCGGCTTCGCGGCCAAAGCCCTGGACGATATTCAGCACGCCCGGTGGCAGCAGGTCATTGATCAACTCGGCAAACACCATGATCGACAGCGGCGTCTGCTCGGCCGGCTTGAGCACGATGCAGTTACCGGCGGCCAGGGCCGGGGCGAGTTTCCAGGCGGCCATCAGCAGCGGGAAGTTCCACGGAATGATCTGCCCGACCACGCCCAATGGCTCATGGAAGTGATAGGCCGCGGTGTGTTCGTTGATCTCGGCGGCGCCGCCTTCCTGGGCGCGGATGCAGCCGGCGAAGTAGCGGAAGTGGTCGGCGGCCAGGGGCACGTCGGCGTTGAGGGTTTCACGCACGGCCTTGCCGTTGTCCCAGCTTTCGGTCACGGCCAGCACTTCGAGGTGCTGCTCGATACGGTCGGCGATTTTCAGCAGCACCAGGGAGCGATCCTGGGGCGAAGTCTTGCCCCAGGCGTCGGCGGCGGCATGGGCAGCGTCAAGGGCCTTGTCGATATCGGCGGCGTTGGAGCGCGGGAATTCGGCGATCACTTCACCGGTCACCGGCGAGGTGTTGGTGAAGTACTCACCACTGAGCGGGGCGACGAACTCGCCGCCGATGTAATTGCCGTAGCGCTGCTTGAAGCTGACGATGGCGCCAGGGGTGCCAGGTTGTGCGTAGATCATGTTAAAGCCTCTGTCTGGGTCCGGGCCTGTCGGTCAACAGGCGATGACCCGATAGTAAAGAGCCCCCGCTGGCGGGCGAATGCGCCGTTGGCAGGGGGGCACTTGTCATTTGGTCGTAGATTCAGTGCTTGGCGACCAGGTCTTTGGGCAGCTTGAAGGTCCAGAGCATGCCGCCCTGGTTGAAGTCCTTGATGCGCTTGGCCACTTCACCGCCCCACAACGGCACGGCGCCGCCCCAGCCGGAGAGCACCGAGACGTACTGTTCGCCGTCCATTTCCCAGGTCACAGGCGAGCCGAGCACGCCGGAGCCGGTCTGGAATTCCCAGACCTTCTCGCCGGTCTTGGCGTTGAACGCCTGCAGGAAGCCTTCCGGCGTGCCGGTGAACACCAGGTTGCCCTTGGTGGTCAGCACCCCGCCCCACAGCGGCGCGAAGTTCTTGTGGCGCCAGACTTCCTTGCCGGTCTTCGGGTCGATGGCGCGCAGTACGCCGATGTAGTCTTCGTTCAGCGGCTTGATGGTGAAGCCGGCGCCAAGGAACGCCGCGCCCTTCTTGTAGGCGATGCCTTCGTTCCAGATGTCCATGCCCCACTCGTTGGACGGCACATAGAACAGCCCGGTGTCGCGGTTATAGGCCATCGGCATCCAGTTCTTCGCACCGAGGAACGCCGGCGCGACAAACACCGAGGTGCCCTTGGTTTCGCTGCCCGGCGCGCCTGGGCGGCTGGCTTCGTTGTAGATCGGTCGACCGTCCTTATCCAGGCCGCTGGCCCAGGTGATCTTGTCGACAAACGGGAAGCCACGGATGAACTTGCCGTTGGTGCGGTCGAGTACATAGAAGAAGCCGTTGCGGTCAGCGGTGGCTGCCGCTTTGATTTCCTTGCCGCCTTCGGTGTAGTTGAAGGAGATCAGCTCGTTGACGCCGTCATAGTCCCAGCCGTCGTGGGGCGTGCTCTGGAAGTGCCACTTGATGGTGCCGTCGTCCGGGTTCAGCGCCAGGCGCGAGGACGAGTAGAGGTTGTCGCCGGGGCGCAGGTGCGAGTTCCACGGCGCCGGGTTGCCGGTGCCGAACAGCAGCAGGTTGGTTTCCGGGTCGTAGTAGCCGCCCAGCCACGGTGCGGCGCCGCCGGTTTTCCACAGGTCGCCCGGCCAGGTCTTGCCCGCCTCGCCACCGGAGATGCCGTTTTCCACGGCTTTGCCGTCCTTGTAGACATAACCCATATGACCTTCGACCGTCGGGCGGCTCCACAGCAGCTCGCCGTTTTTCGGGTCATAGGCCTGGATCTTGCCGACCACGCCGAATTCGCCACCGGCCACGCCGGTGATCAGCTTGCCGTTGACCACCAGGGGCGCGGCGCTGATCGAGTAGCCTTCCTTGTGGTCGGCGACCTGCTTGCTCCACACCACTTTGCCGGTGTCTTTGTTCAGCGCCACCAGCTTGGCGTCGAGGGTGCCGAAGAACACCAGGTCGCCGTACAACGCCACGCCACGGTTGATCACATCACAGCACGGGCGGATGTCATCGGGCAGACGCGCATCGTACTGCCAGAGCTTCTTGCCGGTACGCGCATCCACCGCGAACACCCGCGAGTAGGAACCGGTGAGGTACATCACCCCATCCTTGATCATCGGCTGCGCCTGTTGCCCACGCTGCTTCTCGCCGCCAAAGGAAAACGCCCAGACCGGGCGCAGGTCCTTGACGTTGTCGACGTTCAGGGTATCGAGGGGGCTGTAGCGCTGGCCCTGCACGCCGAGGCCGTTGGTGACGATCTGCCCGGGGTTTTTAGGGTCCTGGAGGATGTCCTCATCGGTGACCGAGGCCATGGCCTGGCCAGACAACAGGATGGCACCGAGCAACACACTCAAGGCGAAGGGTTGGCGACGTGCGGGTTGGGTCATGACGGCTACCTCTGCGGTTTTTTGTTATACCCGGGAAATTTTCCCGGTCTGGTGCAGATTCTTGGGCGCAGGGGCCGTTGTCACAATTGACCGCAGTATCGAGTTTGCTAGTTCCTTAGTAGCGGGTCAGCGCGCCGAATCCACGCGTTGCATCTGTTCGCGCTCGTAACGCGGGTACAGGTGGCTGACGCTGCGGATCAGTTCATAGCGGCTCAGGCTGATCGCCGCGAAGCGTGCGGGGATGGGGCTGCGGATCATCTCGGCCATGTCGCTGCCCTGGGCCGCGCCGTCACGCAGCAGTTGGTCAAGCCAGGTCAGGTAGTCGCGCATCTGCGTAAAGGGTTGCGCGTCGCTGGCCACCGGGCCATGGCCGGGCACGATCAGGGTCCAGGGCAAGGCTTGCAGGGTGCCGAGGTCAGCCAGCCACACCGCCAGCCCCGGGCTGTTGGGGGTGGTGAGGGCGCGCTGGTAAAACACCAGGTCGCCGGCAAACAGCACGCCGGTGCTCTGGTCGAAGATCGCCAGGTCGGCGCCGGTGTGACCGCTGAGCGCAAGCAGGCGCAAGTCGTGGCGGCCGACGCTCAGCACACCGGGTTCCAGCACCTGGGTGGGCAACACCACCTCGGTGCCGCGCATCCAGTCGCCAACCATGCGATAGAGGTTTTCCGCCATGCCGTCGCCCTGCTCGTGCAGCAGCCGCGTGGTCTCGGCCAGGGCGCCGATGGGCATGTCCTTGAAGGCCTGGTTGCCGAGCGCATGGTCGGGGTGATGATGGGTAATCAGCACCTGGATCACCGGTTTGGGGGTGACACGGGCGATGGCCTCGCGCATGGCTTCGCCGTAGCGCCGCGACGGTCCGGTGTCGATCACCACCACACCGGCCTCGGTGACGATGAAGGCGGTGTTGACGATATTGCCGCCATTGGCCTTGGCAAAATTGTCGGTGCTGCCTTCGAGCAGCCAGGTGTCGTCGGCGATCAGCCGGGGCTTGAGGGCGTAGTCGAGGTCCGCCAGGGCGGGCAGGCTCAGGCCCAGGCATAACAATAGAATCCAGCGCATGCCGCGCTCCTTCTGGTCAGGGGATGGCCGCGTCGAACTCATTGCCGCTGTTGTCGCGCAACACCAGGCGGGTGGGCCCCGGCGCGTCGATGTCGAAGGCCAGGTTGGGGTTTTCGCTGACCGCCGGGAACAACTCAAGGTCAGCCAGCACCTGGCCGTCCTGGCCGCGCAGTTGTGCATGGTTGATAAAAAACTCGGGGATGCCGCTGACCATGCCGTTGTCCATCGGGTGCGCCACCTGTACACGCACCCGGCTGAACTCGCCACGCGGGTACCGGCCGCCGAGCACTTCGCCGATGTGCTCTTCCCAGCCCGGCTGGGTGCGTACCACGCTGGGCGCAGTGCAGCCGCCACCGGCCGCGTCGATCAGGGTCGAGCCCACGTGCCACAGGCCGTCATCGGTGAGCACCGCCGCCCGCAACGGCGTGGCCTGCTCGATACGAATCCGCAGCGACAGCCACGGCAGCACCCCGGCCTTGGGCTGGAAGTCGACGATTTTCGGCAACGGGTTGAGCTCAGCCCAGGCGAGGATCTTCACCACATGGCCACTGAAGGCCCGTGCATCGATTTCCAGGGGCACCTGACGCGCATCTTCGGCAAACGGCGGCGCAAGCAGCTTGACTCGGTCGTCGAACACGAACGGCGCCAGCGCCAGGAACTGCTTGTGATAGAAGTCCCACATCACCGACGGCACCGGATCGACCTCCACGGCGTGCGCCGCCAGCGGCAGCCAGCAGGCCAGGATGCAGCTCAATCGCCAGTTCATCGCCTGCTCCTATTGATACATCTCGGGCACTTCGTACTGCAGGCCGTAACGGGCATAGATGGCTTGCACCGCGCCGTCGCGGATCAGGCCTTCCAGCGCCTCTTCCACCGCGTAGGCCAACTGGCGATTGCTCTCGTGCACCGCCATGCCGATCTCCCAGCGTTGCTTGCCCATGTTCGGGTAGGCGTTTTCGGCCAGGGCCAGTTGCGGGTCATGGGCCTCGTGCACCTGCCAATCGACTTCGCCGCGCATCGCCATCACCGCATCGACCTCACCGGCTTTCATCGCCGCAAAGGCCTGGGGTACGTCGGGGTAGTGATGGGTCTTGGCGGCGAGCATGCCGTTGAACACCGAGGTGAGGTAGAACGACGGCACGCTGTCGACTTCGACGCCAATCGGGTGCTGCTCGAACACCGCCACGCTGGCAACCGTGTCCAGGCGCCGACGGTCATAAGCCACCTGCCATTGTTCGTTCTGGTACGGCCCGAACATCACCACATGGCCGTTTTCCAGTTCGCCCTGGTCGTTGCGCTTTTGTGCGTAATCGCGGTCGTAGGGCGCGCGCATCATCAGGTCGGCCAGTTGCTGGTTGTGCAACGGGCTGCCGCGCCAGATGTAGTCGCGCAGGTCGTCGTCGAGCTTCTCGCCGGCCGGCGCCCAGATCAACGTGAGCCGTACCCCCAGCGCCGTGGCCAGGGCCTGGGCCAGTTCCACGTCGACCCCGCGCGCGGTGGCGCCGTCTTCGAAACTGTAGGGGGCAAAGTCCTTGTACACCGCCACGTTGATTTCGCCGGCGGCGATCATCTGGTCATAGCTGCGCACCTGCGCCTGTGCCGGCTGGCAACACAGCAGGGCCAGGCCAAGCACATAAGCGAACAGGCGCATGGCTTACTCCTCGACGTGCACGCTGTCCAGGTAGGTGCGCACGGCCCACAAGGCTTCCTGGCTCAGATAGTCGGCCATTTTCGGCATGTACACGCGACCGTCACGCACCGCGCCATGGCGCACGCGCTCGACGAACCACTCATCACCGGCTTCGCCCACATCGAGCATGCGCAGGTCGGGGGCGATGCCGCCGGACTTGGCTTCCAGGCCGTGGCAGGCGGCGCAGTTCTGGTTATAGGCGGACGAGCCGATTTCCACGGCGCGGTCGTGTTCAGGCGAGGTGCGGTACGGGTTGACCGCCGCCCAGCCGTCTTCGTTGACCGGTACGCCGGCGTCCTTGATCGAGGTCAGGCCCTTGGTTTCCACCGCTTGCGGGACCACGTTGCCATGGGCCCAGGCGGAGCCCCCGGCGATCACACCGACCAACAGCCCGGCGACGAGCAAGGCATTGTGTTTTGTTGTCATTATTTTTGCCCTCAGGATTGCACGCAAAACCTCATTGCAGAGGCTATGGCAACCATCTTAGAAACCCCGGGGCATAGGCCGTATGCTGCTTTGGTGGCCGCCCTCTCCTCCCTTGGTAGTAGGGCTTGTGGGGCACGCCTAAAACAGCGGCGCCTCGGGAAGTCTTCCCGGCCACGGCGGGAGTTTTTCCGTATCCGCCCGGCGCCCCGGCGTTCCACCCTGTGCAGGCCAAAACCTCCACTGGGAACTGCAACCATGACAATAAGATCGCTACCCGCCCGCTCACCTTTAAGTCTTGCCGTGCAAGCCTTCGTGCTGGTGGGCAGCCTGTCCCTCAGTGCCGTAACGTTCGCGGCCGCCGAACCCGCCAAGCCGACGCACAACGTCACCTGGGAAGACATCGCCAACGACCACCTGACCACCCAGGACGTGCTGCAATACGG
The DNA here is from genome assembly GCF_005233485.1 of Pseudomonas sp. CFBP13509. Lineage (NCBI taxonomy): Bacteria > Pseudomonadati > Pseudomonadota > Gammaproteobacteria > Pseudomonadales > Pseudomonadaceae > Pseudomonas > Pseudomonas sp. CFBP13509. The sequence continues at coordinate 261,667 of NZ_QGAA01000010.1, read as the reverse complement.
CATGGGCACCAACGCCCAGCGCTGGAGCCCGCTGGCCCAGGTCAACGACAAGAACGTGTTCAAGCTCACCCCGGCCTGGTCCTATTCCTTTGGCGATGAGAAGCAACGCGGCCAGGAATCCCAGGCCATCGTCAGCGACGGCGTGGTCTACGTCACCGGCTCCTATTCCCGCGTGTTCGCCCTCGACGCCAAGACCGGCAAGCGCCTGTGGACCTACAACCACCGCCTGCCCGACAACATTCGCCCATGCTGCGACGTGGTCAACCGTGGTGCGGCGATCTTCGGCGACAAGATCTACTTCGGCACCCTCGACGCGCGCCTGATCGCCCTCGACAAGCACACCGGCAAAGTGGTGTGGAACAAGAAGTTCGGCGACCACGCCGCCGGCTACACCATGACCGGCGCCCCGGTGCTGATCAAAGACAAGGTCAGCGGCAAGGTGCTGCTGATCCACGGCAGCTCCGGCGATGAGTTCGGCGTGGTCGGCCAGCTGTTTGCCCGCGACCCGGACACCGGTGAAGAAGTGTGGATGCGCCCGTTCGTGGAAGGCCATATGGGCCGCCTCAACGGCAAGGACAGCACCACCACCGGCGACGTCAAGGCGCCTTCGTGGCCGGATGACCCGACCACCGCAACCGGCAAGGTCGAGGCCTGGAGCCACGGCGGCGGCGCCCCTTGGCAGAGCGCAAGCTTCGATGCCGAGACCAACACGATCATCGTCGGCGCCGGCAACCCCGGCCCGTGGAACACCTGGGCGCGCACCGCCAAGGACGGCAACCCCCACGACTTCGACAGCCTCTACACCTCGGGTCAGGTCGGCGTCGACCCGAGCACCGGCGAAGTGAAGTGGTTCTACCAGCACACCCCGAACGACGCCTGGGACTTCTCCGGCAACAACGAGCTGGTGCTGTTCGACTACAAGGACAAGGACGGCAAAGTGGTCAAGGCCACCGGTCACGCCGACCGCAACGGCTTTTTCTATGTGGTAGACCGCAACAAAGGCAAGCTGCAGAACGCCTTCCCGTTTGTCGACAACATCACCTGGGCCAGCCATATCGACCTGAAGACCGGACGTCCGGTGGAGAACGAAGGCCAGCGCCCGGCCAAGCCATTGCCGGGTGAAACCAAAGGCAAACCGGTGGAAGTCTCGCCGCCGTTCCTGGGTGGCAAGAACTGGAACCCCATGGCCTACAGCCAGGACACCGGCCTGTTCTACATTCCGGGCAACCAGTGGAAAGAGGAATACTGGACCGAAGAGGTCAACTACAAGAAGGGCTCGGCGTACCTGGGCATGGGTTTTCGCATCAAGCGCATGTATGACGACCACGTCGGCACCCTGCGGGCAATGAACCCGACCACCGGCAAGGTGGTGTGGGAGCACAAGGAAGCCTTGCCGCTGTGGGCCGGCGTGTTGGCGACCAAGGGCAACCTGGTGTTTACCGGTACAGGCGACGGTTTCTTCAAGGCCTTCGACGCGAAAACCGGCAAGGAGCTGTGGAAGTTCCAGACCGGCAGCGGCATCGTCTCGCCGCCGATCACCTGGGAGCAGGATGGCGAGCAGTATGTCGGCGTCACCGTCGGCTACGGCGGCGCGGTGCCATTGTGGGGCGGCGACATGGCGGAGCTGACCAAGCCAGTGGCACAAGGCGGGTCGTTCTGGGTGTTCAAGATCCCGAGCTGGGATCAAAAGACCGCGCAAAAATAACCCCCGCGAGAATGCCGGGCCGCCTTTTGTAGCAGGCGGCTTCTTCCCTTGTGGTGAGCGGGCTTGCCCCGCGCTCGGCTGCGCAGCAGTCGTAGAACCTGAGCGCACGGTGGTGCTGGAGGAATGCCGGGGCCGCTTCGCAGCCCAGCGCGGGGCAAGCCCGCTCACCACAGCAAGCCCACTCACCACAGCAAGCCCCTCACCACAACAAGCCCGCTTACCACAGGATCCCCAGAGGTCGCACGATGAACTACCTGCCCTTGTTACTCCTGCTCTGCCTGCCCGTGGCCCACGCCGAGGATGGCGACGATGCGCCGCTGATCATCAACGGCTGCACCATCGCCGAACACAGCCAATGCCCTGGCGCCAACCTCAAGGGCGCCAACCTGCGCAACCAGGACTTGAGCAAGATGAACCTGGCCGGCGCCGACCTGCGCGAGGCGGATCTGCGCCATGCCAACCTCGACCTGGCCAACCTGGAAAAAGCCCGACTGCAAGGCGCCAACCTGACCCGCGCCAGCCTGCAACAGGCCAACCTGCGCCTGGCCGACTTCAGCGGCGCCACGTTGATGGCGATCCAGGGTTGGGGCCTGTTCGCCCAGGGTGCGCAGTTCGAAAACGCCAACCTCAGCGCGGCCTACCTGCAATTTGCGCGGCTGTCGGGGGCGAAAATGCACAAGGCCAACCTGCGTGCGGCCGACCTGGAAATGACCTGGCTGAGCAAGGCCGACCTGCAAGGTGCCGACCTCAGCGATGCCAATCTGCAGGAAGCCAAGTTCGGCGAGAGCAACCTGGAACAGGCCACCCTCACCGGCAGCCGCCAGCACTATGCGAACTTCCAGGATGCCAATATGGAAGGCTGCATCGACTGCCCCACCACCTGGGATCGCTAGCCCCCCCGCGCATACGCTGTTATCCAACCACCCGCACCACCCCCATGTCGATCCCCAGGTGCACCAGCTCGGCATGGGAACTCACCTGCAATTTGCTCTTGAGCAAGGTCAGGTGATTGGACACGGTCTTGCTGCTGATATTCAACTGGTCGGCAATCGCTCGGGTCGGCGTGCCCCTGGCCAGCATCAGGAAGATTTCCAGCTCGCGCGGGGTCATGCCCTGCAAACGTTGATCACCGGGCGTATAGGCCAGTTCGGTGGCCAGGGCCTGTTCGATATAGGCGTGGCCGTCGAGGATGCGCCGCACCGCTTCGATCAACACCTCGGGTGCCGAGGTTTTGGTCAGGTAGCCCGAGGCGCCCGCCTCCAGGGCCTGGCGCACCAGGGGCAACTCGTCGTGCATGCTGAAAAACAGCACGCGCAGGTGCGGCAGGCGCTGGCGCAGGCGCCGGGTGGTTTCCAGGCCGCTGATGCCCGGCAGGCCGAAGTCCATGATCACCAGGTGCGGCAGCGCTTCCTGGACCCGGCTCAACGCCTCTTCGCCACTGGCCGCCTCGCGCACTTCAACAGCCGGCAGCAGCGCACGCAACAGGCTGGCATAGCCCTGGCGTACCACGGCGTGGTCATCCACCAACAGAATATTCATGAGGCCTCCAACGGCATGTTCAACGCCAACGCCCAGCCGGCGCCGGGGTGGCTGATGATCTTCAATTCGCCGCCCAGGCAGCGGGCGCGTTCGGCCATCGAATACAGGCCCACGCCGGGCCGCTGGGGCGTGTCTGCACCGCGACCGTTATCGCGCACCCACAGGCGCAGGCGCGAACCGCGATGTTGCAGGCGCACGTGCACCTGGCTGGCGTCGGCATGCCGCAGGATGTTGGTCAGGGCTTCCTGGAGCAGGCGGTACAGATGGGTCTTGCTGGCGCCGGGCAACAGCGGCAGGTCGGTGCTGACCTGCAGGTGGCAGGGAATGCCGTGGCTGGCCTGCCACTGGGTGACCAGCAGCGCAAACGCCTCGGCCATCGGCAGGTGTTGCAGGGCCACCGGATAAAGGTCGTGGACCAGTGCCCGGAAGCCTTGCTGCAAGTGCTCGCAGTGATCCTCAAGTTGCGCCACCGTGGGCGCCAGCAGGTGTGGCTGGTCGGTGGCCAGGCGCAACAGGCAGGCCTGGGCGCGAATGCCGGCCAGGTATTGGCCGAGGTCATCGTGCAGGGTCTGGGCCAGGTGGGTGCGTTCCTGCTCCTGCACCGCCAGCAGGGTTTGGGTAAGCCGGGTGTTATCGGTGCGCGCCTGCTCCAGGGCGTCGGTCATGCGGTTGAAGTGCAGCGCCAGTTGGCGTGCTTCCGGCGCGCCTTGGCTGCGCAGGCGCACATTGAGCTGGCCGGCGCACACCTGTTGCAGCGCGCGCAGCAATTCATCCAGCACGCCCATGCCCCGGCGCACCGCCCAGCGGATGGTCAACAGGCTCAGGGCCAGGGCCAGGGCGCACAGGCCCAGCAGTTGTTGCAGGGAGTCCCAGACCTCGTCGATTTCATCCCGCGGGTCGACAGCGATGGACACGCGCCGGCCGTCCGGCAAGTCCAACACCTGGGCACTGCGCCGCGCCTCGGCAAACAATAGCTGCCCGAGCCAGGCGTCCAGCCCGTCCGCGTCCGGCGCTTGCACGGTGTCGCCGCTCGCCAGCCAGTGCACGCGGACATGGCGCAAACTCGCGGTGAGGTGGGGTTGCAGGCTGGCCGGGTCGCGCGCGGCGGTTTCGCTCAGGTAGTGCACCACCGCTTCGGCCGATTGCAGCTCGCGCTCCACGTCGGCCAGGGCCTGGTGCAGCAACAGCGCGGTGCAGGCGCAGGTCACCAGGATGAAGAAGCCGCACACCCATAGGTTGATGCGCCACAAGGCCGACAAGACGCGCATGCTGGTGTCACTCCTGTGGATAGAGCCCGTGGTGCTCCATGCTAAAACCCCACGGCGCGCCCGGGGCTACTACCTTGGTACTGCCCCAGCGCTACTTTCTGCATATTTGCAGCGACGTTCAGGGTTCCTATGCTGGCGCTACCTGTCATGGAGTGCCTTATGCGCCAGCTCGCCCCCTACGCCGTGATCTGCCTGCTGGCGATCGCCTGGGCCGCCACCGGCCAGACCGCTGAAGCGCCCTTGCAGGTGCAGATCGGCTACCTGGGTTATCGGCCCGATCCGGGCCCGCTGCTGTCGAATGTGATTCCCGAGCCCGCCGATGCCGGGCAGCGCGGCGCTGAACTGGCGATCATCGACAGCAACAGCACTGGCGCCTTTCTCAACCAGCGCTACAGCCTGACGACCGCCACGGTGGACACCCCGGACGCCCTGCTCGCCGCCGCCCAGGCCCAGCATGCCCAGGGCCTGCGCCTGTTCGTGATAAACGCACCCGCCGCCAGCCTGCGCCAACTCAGCGCAGCCCTGCCCGACAGCCTGCTGTTCAATGCCGGCAGCCCGGATGACCGACTGCGCAGCAGCGACTGCCTGGGCAACGTGCTGCATACCCTGCCCAGCCGCGCGATGCTCGCCGATGCCCTGGCGCAGTTCCTGGTAGTGCGCAAATGGCAGAAAGCGCTGCTGATCGTCGGCCCCACCGAGGATGACCAGGCCTACGCCGCCGCCCTGCGTCGCGCCGCCAAACGCTTCGGCGTGCAGCTGGTGGCGGAAAAGGCCTGGCGCTTCGATAACGACCAACGCCGCAGCGCCCAGGCGGATATGCCGCTGTTCACCCAGACCGCCGAATACGACGTGGTGCTGGTGGCCGACGAGCGCGGCGACTTCGGCGAGTACGTGCCCTACCAGACCTGGTACCCGCGCCCCGTCGCCGGCACCCAGGGCCTGACGCCCACCGGCTGGCACAAAACCGTCGAGACCTACGGCGCCGCCCAATTGCAGAAACGCTTCGAGGCCCTGGCGGGGCGCTGGATGAACGACCGCGACTTCGCCGCCTGGATGGCCGTGCGCAGCGTCGCCAGTGCAGTGAGCAAGTTGCGCCAGGTCGAGCCCATGGCGATCCGCCAAGTGGAAATCAGCGAGCAACTGCCCCTGGACGGGTTCAAGGGCCGCAAGCTCAGTTACCGCCCCTGGAACGGCCAACTGCGCCAGCCGATTCCCATCGTGCAGCCCCGCGCGCTGGTCAGCACCTCGCCCCAGGACGGCTTCCTGCACCCCACCAACGAAATGGACAGCCTGGGCTATGACAAACCCGAGGTGACCTGCCGCTTCCCTTGATCGCCTACCCACAATAATAAGGAATCCGCCATGCGCCGCACCCTGCTCCCATGCGCCCTGCTGCTTGCCGCCGGGCACGCCGTGGCCAGTACCGCCTGGGTCTCCAACGAGAAAGACAACAGCCTGAGCCTGATCGACATGCAGACCCTGCAAGTCACCGACACCCTCAAGGTCGGCCAGCGCCCACGGGGCCTGCTGCTGTCCCATGACAACAAGCTGCTGTACATCTGCGCCAGCGACTCGGACCGCGTCCAGGTGATGGACGTGGCCACGCGCAGGATCATCAAGGAACTGCCCTCCGGCAAAGACCCCGAGCAGTTCGCCCTGCACCCCAATAACCGCTGGCTGTACGTGTCCAACGAAGACGATGCGCTGGTCACCGTGATCGACACCGAGACCGCCAAGGTGCTCGGCCAGATCAACGTCGGCGTCGAACCCGAAGGCATGGCCGTGAGCCCGGATGGCAAGTGGGCGGTGAACACCAGCGAAACCACCAACATGCTGCACTGGATCGACACCAGCACCCAGACCCTGGCCGACAGCACCCTGGTGGACCAGCGCCCGCGCTTCGTCGAGTTCAACCACGATGGCTCGCAACTGTGGGCCTCGGCGGAAATCGGCGGCACCGTGACCATCCTCGACGTGGCCAGCCGCGCGATCCTCAAGACCTTGACCTTCAAGATCAAGGGCGTGCACCCGGACAAAGTCCAGCCGGTCGGCATCAAGCTCAGCGCCGACGGCAAGTACGGCTTTGTCGCCCTCGGCCCGGCCAACCATGTGGCCGTGATCGACGCCAAGACCTTCGAGGTCATCGACTACCTGTTGGTGGGCCGCCGCGTGTGGCAGATGGCATTTACCCCGGACGAGAAACAGTTGCTGGCCACCAACGGCGTAAGCGGTGATGTGTCGGTGATCGATGTGGACAGTCTCAAGGTGATCAAGTCGGTGAAGGTCGGGCGTTATCCGTGGGGCGTGGTGGTCACGCCATGAACGCCCTGGAGGTGCGCGACCTGAGCTTCGCCTACGGCGCACGGCAGGCCTTGTGCGAGATGAGTTTCAGCCTGGCGCCAGGGCGTTTTGCGGCGCTGCTGGGGCCCAATGGCGCCGGCAAATCCACCTTGATCGCCCTGCTCACGCGGCTGTATGACCTGCAAAGCGGCGACATTCGCGTGGGCGGTCATTCCCTGCGTGAGGCGCCGCGTGCGGCCCTTACGCAACTGGGTGTGGTGTTCCAGCAAAGCACCCTGGACCTGGATTTAAGCGTGGAACAGAACCTGCGCTACCACGCCGCGCTGCATGGTTTATCGCGGCGCCAGACCGACCTGCGCGTCGCCGCCGAACTGGCCCGCCAGGCCCTCACCGAACGGCGCCGCGAAAAAGTCCGCGAACTGAACGGCGGGCATCGCCGCCGCGTGGAAATCGCCCGGGCGTTGCTGCATGAGCCGCGCCTGCTGCTGTTGGATGAGGCCAGCGTCGGCCTCGACCCGGCCAGCCGCCTGGCGCTGAACCAGCACGTGCGCAGCCTGTGCATCGAACAGGGCATCAGCGTGCTGTGGACCACCCACCTGCTCGACGAAGTACAGGCCGACGATGGGTTGATGATCCTGCATCAGGGCCGCCTGGTGGCCAGTGGGCAAGTCGCTGCCTTGATCGCGCAGCAAGGCGGCGATCTGGGCAGCGTGTTCGCGCACTTGACTCGCCCCACCACGACGGGAGCGGCGGCATGAACGCTTACTGGCAATGCCTGCGCGGCATCGTCCTGCGCGAGTGGCTGCGCTTTGTGTTGCAGCGCACGCGGTTTCTCAGTGCGCTGGTGCGCCCATTGCTGTGGCTGCTGGTGTTCGCCGCCGGGTTCCGCGCCGCGTTGGGCATCTCGGTAATCGAACCCTACGACACCTACATCCCCTACGAGGTGTACATCGTCCCGGGGCTGGCCTGCATGATCCTGCTGTTCAACGGCATGCAAGGCTCGCTGTCGATGGTCTACGACCGCGAGATGGGCAGCATGCGCGTGCTGCTGACCAGCCCGCTGCCGCGCACATTCTTGCTGTGCAGCAAGTTGTTGGCCACCGCGCTGATTTCGCTGTTGCAGGTGTATGGGTTCCTGGCGATCGCCTGGGTGTACGGCGTGCAACCGCCGGCCATGGGGCTGGTCGTCGCCCTGCCGGCGTTGCTGCTGGTGGCCTTGATGTTGAGTGCCCTGGGCCTGCTGCTGTCGAATGCGATTCGCCAGCTGGAGAACTTTGCCGGGGTGATGAACTTCGTGATCTTCCCGCTGTTTTTCCTGTCATCGGCGCTGTACCCGCTGTGGAAGATGCGCGACTCCAGTGAATGGCTGTACTGGCTGTGCGCGATCAACCCGTTTACCCACGCCGTGGAGCTGGTGCGCTTTGCCCTGTACGAACGCTTCGCCGGCCTGGCCCTGGCGGTGTGCCTGGGCTTGACCGTGCTGTTCGCGGTGTTGGCGGTGCTGACCTTCAATCCCCAGCATGCGGCGTTGCGCAAAAAGGGCTGAAGGCGGCAAAACTACTACTTTGGTACTGGTTTTCCTGTCTATCGTCGCATTCCCAAGGGCTCGGGACTCACGTGTAATGCGCGCATAACGATAAGGATTGCCCTGCCATGCTGTACGCTCGACTGCCTCTGTTGGCACTGCTGTGCCTGTTCGTCGCCCACGTCCAGGCCGACACCCCGCTGTTTTCCGCCGACGGCTACCGCATCAGCCTGTACCGCAGCCCCACGCCCGACCACCTGCCAGGCGCCACGATTGTCGACACCGCGGCCCTGCAAACCCTGCTCAATCAAAGCCCGGCGCCAGTGCTGATCGATGTGTACCGCCGCCAGTGGCTGCAAGGCCGCTTCATCGAAGACCAGCCCCACGCCAACCTGCCCGGCAGCCACTGGCTGGCCAATACCGGCGACGGCGACCTGACGCCGGAGTGGCAAAGCTATTTCGTGCGCCACTTGTATGCCTACAGCGGCGGCGACCTCAAGCGACCGTTGGTCTTCTATTGCCGCTCCGATTGCTGGCTGAGTTGGAACGCGGTAAAACGTGCCGCCAACCTCGGCTATACCTCTGTGTACTGGTATCGCGACGGCCTGGATGCCTGGGAAGCGGCGAAGCTGCCGGTGACGGTCGCCCAACCCGAGCCATTTCAAACCTCACAATAAGAAAGGTGAACGGCCATGTACAAAATCCTGATTGCCGACGATCACCCACTGTTTCGCGAAGCGATCCATAACGTCATCAGCGACGGCTTCCCCGGCAGCGAAGTGATGGAAACCGCCGACCTCGACAGCGCCCTGGCGTTGACCCAGGAACACGACGACCTCGACCTGATCCTGCTCGACCTGAACATGCCTGGCATGCACGGCCTCAATGGCCTGATCAACCTGCGCAACGAGGCGCCGACCATTCCGGTGGTGATCGTCTCGGCCGAGCAGGACAAGCAGGTCGTGCTGCAAGCCATCACTTACGGCGCCGTGGGCTTTATCACCAAGTCCTCGCCCCGCCTGCAAATGACCGAGGCGATCCAGCAGATTCTCAACGGCAACGTGTACCTGCCGCCGGACATCATCCGCACCCAGAAGCCCGGCACCCACCGGCGCCTCAACGAAACCCCCGGCTTCGCCCCCGAACTGCTGCAAGCCCTCACGCGCAAGCAGTTGCTGGTGCTGGAGCGCATGACCAAGGGCGAGTCGAACAAGCAGATCGCCTACACCCTGGAGATTGCCGAGACCACGGTGAAGGCCCATGTGTCGGCGATCCTGCGCAAATTGAATGTGCATAACCGGGTGCAGGCGATCCTCAGTGCCGGGGATATCGATTTCGGCTCGTACCTGCGCCGCTGACCCGTCTGACACAACACAAATCAAAGGTGGGAGGGGGCTTGCTCCCGATGGCGGTGCATCATTCAATTAGATGTCGACTGACACTCTGCTATCGAGGGCAAGCCCCCTCCCACATTGGTTCTCCGTTTGTCAGGGCCGGCCGAGCAGGTGGCTCATGGCAGTCTTGAGCTTCATCGGACGTACCTGCGCCGCCAATCTTCCAGGCAAAACACTGCTCAAATGTGGGAGGGGGCAAGCCCCCTCCCACATTTTGATCTCCACTTGTGGGTATTTCGCCGTTCATTTGCCGAGCAGGTGGCTCATGGCGGTCTTGAGTTTCATCGGGCGTACCGGCTTGTGCATCAGCGTGTGCCCCAACTCGCGAATTTGCAGCTTGAGTTCATTGCTGTAGTTGGCGGTGATCATCAGCGCCGGTATCGCGCGGCCGCGGCGCCCATTGATGCGGGCGACGGCGTCGACGCCGTTCTGGTCGTCGTCGAGGTGGTAGTCGGCGATCAGCAAATCGGCTTCGGCATGGTAGTTGTCCACCTGCCGCGCCAGGTCCTGCTCCGACAACGCGGTGATCACCTGGCAGCCCCAGCCTTCCAGTAAGGTGCGCATGCCCGCGCAGATCGCCGCGTCGTTATCCAGCACCCACACCCGCGCGCCTTGCAGGCGTTCGAGCATCGGCTCGCTCATGGCCAGCATTGGCAGCGACTTGGGCGCGGTGGCGCTCAACGGCACCTCCACCGAGAACATCGAGCCCTTGCCCGGCCAGGATCTGACGCTGACGCGATGCCCCAGGATCCCGGCGATCTTTTCCACGATCGCCAGCCCCAGGCCCAACCCCCGGTCCTGGTCGGGCCGCTGCACATCGCCGCGCTTGAATTCCTGGAAAATTTCCTCCAACCGCTCCTCGGCGATGCCCATGCCGCTGTCCCACACCTGGATCGACAAACGCTGATGCTGGCGGCGACAGCCCAGCACCACACGCCCCTTGTAGGTGTAGCGAATCGCATTGCTCAGCAGGTTGCGCAGAATCCGCGCCAGCAACTGAATATCGCTGCGCACCAGTGCCGAACAGCCGACAAAATGCAATTCCAGGCCCTCGCTGCGGGCCAATTCGGTGTACTCGGCGGCCAGGTTGTCGAGCAACTCACTCAGGGCAAACGGCGCGATGTCGGCCTTGATCACCCCGGCATCCAGCTTGGAGATATCCACCAGGGTACCCAGCAGGTTTTCCACGTCTTCCAGGGAGTTGCTCACGTTGCGCACCAACGTTTCGCTGGGCCGCTCCAGCAGTGCGCTGGTAAACAGGCGCGCCGCGTTCAGCGGCTGCAACAGGTCATGGCTGACGGCGGCGAGGAATTTGGTTTTCGACAGGTTGGCCTGTTCCGCCTCCAGTTTGGCTTCACGCAGGCGCGCCTCCATGCGCCGGCGCTCGTCGATCTCCTGCAATAACTGGTCGTTAAGCGCGGTGAGTTCCGAGGTGCGCTGGGCCACGCGCTGCTCCAGGTGCTGATAGGCCTGGTGCAGGGCTTCGGCGGTACGGCGGCGTTCGGTGATGTCGCGGATCAGCACGAAGATCCCCACCACTTCGCCGCTGGCCAGCATATTCGGCACATAGGAGCGCAGCATGTAGCGCTCCTGGTTATTGATGTTGGTCTCGGCGAACTCGAAGGTCACGCTCTCCCCGGCCAGGGCGCGGGCGACGTAGGCGTCCAGGCGCTGGCAATGCTGCTCGCTGTGAACCTCGCGCAGGCTCTGGCCGAGCATCATGCCGCGCGGCCAGCAATACCATTCTTCATAGACTTTGTTGGTGAACTCATAGACCAGGTCAGCATTCAGGTAGCCGATCAGGGCCGGGACGTTATCGGTGATCAGGCGAATCCAGCGTTCGCTTTCCTGGGCCTTTTGCGCCGCCGCCTGTTCGCCGCGCAGGGTTTCGGCGCGCAGCCGGGCGTTGATCAGCAAGTGGTTGCTGGCCTTGAGTTCGGCCATCGCCTGGTTCAGCGCGTCGGTGCGTTCGCGGACTTGCTCGGCCAGCACCACCGAATGCTGGAAGGTGGTGTAAGGGTTATTGCCCTGGGCCATGCCGGACTCGATGCGCTCGATCAGCGCCGCGTTGATCCGTGCCAGCTTGTGGTTGTCCTGTTGCAGCTGGGCAACCTGGGCGAGCAGTTCAGCGCCGGCCTCGGGCAATGGCGACCCCGGTGAAGGTCTGGTTGATATGCATGCCATTGAACTGTTCTCCGTAGGTGTTGAAACCCATCACCCGTTGGTCGCGCAGGAAACCGCCGATCTGTTCCAGATTGCCTGAGTCTTCCAACTCCAGGCGGCGCAGGAAGCAGTCGCAGCCGATGGTCAACAGCAGGTCGCCAAGGCGCGCTTGCAGGCCGTCGAACAGGGTTTGCAGGTTGGGCAGGATCGGTCCGGGCTTCATCACGGTGAGGACGATGCCGTTTTCCACCGCGCAGTAGAAACTCAGGCTGAGGTCGTCGTGCACTTGCTGGATCGCGCGCACGTAGTACTGGTCGTGGATGCGCACCGCCAACGGGTGCGCCGCGAAGACGCGGTGGTCGAGGTCGGCCACGGCCACGCCGATATGCCGCGCGTACTCTTCGGCGGCGGGTTCGGCGTTAAGCTCGAAGACCCGGCGTGACGGACTGTCGGCGCCGGTCACCACCAGCTTTTCACTGCGCGGCAGGATGTGGTGGGTGGTGAACACCTCGAAATCCAGCCAGGTATTGACCAGCACCACCACCGCCGCGCCGCTGTGGAAGGCGCCGTTGAAGTACACGTGGGTGTGGGTGAGGAAGTTGTCGTCGCCGGCCGAACCGCCGAAATGCGGAATGTCGCCGAGCGCCGCGCTGAGGGCGGCGAGCACCACTTCTTCGCGGCTGGACAGGCCATCGAGCAGGGTCAGGGCGAAGGTGTTGCCCTTGATCGGTGCCAGGGTATTGCTGCGGCAACCGCCGACCAGACGTTCGACCATCTGCTGGGCGTCGATCAGGCTGAAGTGTTCCACCTGGTCGATCAGCTCCGTGGCGATGGAAAAGTGCGCGTGGTTGAAGCCCATCGCCGTAATGCAATTGCGGCCATAGCCTTGGGGCGTGATCTCGCCGGCGCTGGTGCAGCCCACCACGCGCACATTGCCCAGGCACTCTTGCAACGCTTGGCCCAGGGCCTGCAAATCGTAGGACGCCGAGCAGAAAAACAGCACGAAGCCCAGGTATGGATGCAACAGTTGCTGCGCCAACTCCTCGGCGGCCTGCCCGGCATCGCTCGCCTGGGACATCGCGCTGACTACGCCTTCGCTGTTATGCATCGTTGCCTCCCCCTCTGAGGCATGAGTGTACGAAGGGCGGAGGGTGGGACCTATGCTACTTGGGTACTGGGTGGGGGGATGCGATGGGATGAATCGCTTAAAAACAAGGGAGACTCAAATGTTGGACTACATTTCAAATTCACAGCAAAGCGTTCACAAGCATTCCAGCTGCAACCACTACACACAGGCTGGCAAACCCCACCTGCAAGGTGCGTGCGGCAATCACCGAGCACAGGCGCCGGCCGATCAGCATGCCGACGATGCTCGCCACGATAAACACCCAGCCCACGGGTTCGATGCGCACACCGGCATGGAACGCGCCGGCCACGCCGATCAGCGAAATCAGGCTGATCACCATCAGCGACGTGGCGACGATGCCGCGCATCTGCACGTCGGTGAGTTGCTTGAACGCCGGTACGATCAGAAAGCCGCCGCCCACCCCGAGCAACCCCGAGACGGCCCCCGTCACGGCGCCCAGTGCGGCCAGGGTGGCACTGCATTTGGCGGTCCAGGCCAGACGCCCGGTCTGTTGATTGAGCATGCAGTTCTTCTGGCCCCAGGACGCCGCGCCATGGTCACTCGGCCCGGCCTCAAGCTTTTCGCGCTGCAACATGCGCCAGGCCACCAGCACCATCAGCGCACTGAACAGGCCCATCAGCACCGGCTCCGGCAACTGGTGGGCGAGAAACACCCCCAGCGGCGAAAACAGTGCGCCGAGCAACGCGATCAACAGCGCGGCGCGGTAACGCACCAGGCCGTGACGTAACCCGTCAATCGCCCCGACGGCCGCTGCCGCCCCCACCGCCAGCAACGACACCGGCGCGGCCTGGGTCATCGTCAAGCCCAGCCCCAGCACCAGCGCCGGCACCCCGAGGATGCCGCCGCCCGCGCCGGTCAGGCCCATGACCAGGCCCATCAACACGCCTAAAACGCTTGCCAGCAGCATTCAGTCCACCTTGCTCAGACGGGTCAGCCACTCGCGGCCCTTGAGCATGCCGTTCCAGTAGAACCACGGCAGCAATGTGGCTTTGAGGAACCACATAGAACGCCGTGCCCGGGTCGGGTCGAGGGGAAAGGTCGGCAGCAGCTTGCCGCCGTAACCGAACTCGGCCAGCACCACCTTGCCCTTCTCCACCGTCAGCGGGCACGAACCGTAGCCGTCGTACTTGAGCGGCAGCGGCGCCTGTTTGCGCAGGGCGAGCAGGTTTTCGGCGACCACCACGATTTGCTTGCGCACGGCGGCGGCGGTCTTGGCGTTGGGGGTGCCGCACACATCGCCCAGGCCGAAGATGTGCGGGTAGCGCAGGTGTTGCAGGCTGTGGGGGTTTACCTCGCACCAGCCGGCAGCGTCGGCCAACGGGCTGTGGCGGATGAAATCCGGCGCGACTTGCGGCGGCACCACGTGCAGCAGGTCAAAGGTTTTTTCCTCCAGCGTGACGTTGCCCTCGGCGTCCTTCACCTCGAACCAGGCCTTGCGCGCCGGGCCATCGACCTTGACCAGATTGGCGTTGAACGCCAGGCGCGCATGGTATTTCTCCACGTACTTCATCAACGGCGGCACAAAGGTCGCCACGCCGAACAGCGCCGCGCCGGCCAGGTTGAATTCGACGTCGATGTGCTTGAGGTCGCCCTGCCTGAGCCAGTGATCGCAGGACAGGTACATGGCCTTTTGCGGTGCACCCGCACATTTGATCGGCATGGCCGGCTGGGTAAAGATCGCCTTGCCGCCCTTGAGTTGCTGCACCCGTTGCCAGGTGTAGGCGGCGCTTTCGTAACTGTAATTGGAGGTGACGCCGTGCTGGCCCAGGGTCTCTTCCAGGCCTTCGACCTTCTCCCAGGCCAGGCGCAGGCCGGGGCAGACGATCAGGTGGTTCCAGGTCACCCGCTGGCCGCTGTCGAGCACCAGGGTGTGCTCATCCGGCAGCAACTCGGTAACGGCAGCCTGCACCCAGGTGACGCCATTGGGCAGCACGTCGGCCAGGGGACGCCGGGTCTTTTCCAGGTCGTAGGCGCCGCCGCCGACCAGGGTCCAGGCCGGCTGGTAGCAGTGATGATCGCTGGGTTCGATAAGGGTGATGTTGAGGTCGGGGTCGCGCTTGAGCAGGCTGGCCAGCAGGCCGATGCCTGCCGAACCGCCGCCGATGACGACGATATCGCCACTGATGGTTGGCCCCCAGTGTTGGTCGGTCATGGTCTATTGCCTTTTATCGTCAATGCACACAAGGGTCGCTGCCGTATGGCGTCACGCCCAGCTTTTTATCACCGCGCCGCAGTAAAGACCGGACAGTGTCTTCATCACTTGGATCACTTCATGGCTGGCCAGCCCGTAGAAGATGTACTTGCCTTCGCGACGGGTGGCGACCAGCCCTTCGTCACGCAGGATGCCCAACTGCTGTGACAGCGTTGGCTGGCGTACGCCGGTCATGGTTTCCAGCTCGCCGACGTTGCGCTCGCCCTGGGTCAACTGGCACAGGATCAACAAACGATCCTCATTGGCCAGGGCCTTGAGCAAGGCACAGGCCTTGGACGCCGACGCGCGCAATTGGGCGACTTCGCCTTCACTCAGAGTAGATTCCATTTGCCTCGGGTCCTTTGCGTCACTTAAGCTCAAAACATTATGTGTAAATGTAAAGTGATTGTAATCACTTTTTTCAACATCAGGGGCAGCCGTCATGTCAGCGTTGATTCATTCCTTTCTGGACGAGGCGTCGTCGACCTACACCTACGTCGTCTATGAAACGCACGGCGGCCCGTGTGCCATCGTCGATTCGGTGCTCAACTACGACCCGGCCTCCGGGCGCACCGACACCGTTCAGGCCGACAAGGTCATTGCCTTTGTGCGTGAGCACGGCTTGCAGGTGCAATGGCTGCTGGAAACCCACGCCCATGCCGACCACCTGTCGGCCGCGCCGTACCTGCGCCGCACCCTGGGCGGCAAGATCGCCATCGGCCAAAGCATCAGCAAGGTGCAGGACGTGTTCAAGCATCTTTTCCACCTGGAGCCGGAGTTTCGCGTCGATGGCTCGCAGTTCGACCACCTGTTCGCGCCGGATGAAATCTTCCACATCGGCACCATCAAGGCCCAGGCCCTGCACGTGCCCGGGCATACCCCGGCGGACATGGCCTACCTGATCGACGACCGCTTGATCCTGGTGGGCGACACCCTGTTCATGCCCGATGTCGGCACCGCCCGCTGCGACTTCCCCGGCGGCGATGCGCGCCAGCTGTATGCGTCGATGCGCAAGCTCTTGGCCTTTGCCCCCGATACCCAACTGTACGTGTGCCACGACTACCCGCCCGAAGGCCGCGAGGCCAAATGCCTGACCACTGTGGCGGAGCAGCGCGCGGGCAATATCCATGTGCATGACGGAGTGGATGAAGCGGCGTTCGTGGCGATGCGCACCCAGCGCGATGCCGGGCTGGGGATGCCCACGCTGTTGTTGCCGGCGATCCAGGTGAATGTGCGGGCCGGTCATATGCCGCCAGCGGAGGAGAACGGGGTGGTGTACTTGAAGATTCCGTTGAACCAGCTCTAAAGCCGTCCTGCCTGGCGTCCATGCCATTCCATGCTCCGGGGGTGCTGCGCAGGTGCGATCAGGCTACGGCAAATTTCGACACGATCTGCTTGAGGTCCACCGCCAGCCTCGACAGTTCCTGGCTGGCGATCGAGGTCTGGCCGGCCGCCGAAGAACTCTGGATGGAAAGATCACGGATGCTGATCAGGTTCTGGTCCACCGAACGGGCCACGTGGGCCTGTTCCTCGGAGGCCGTGGCGATCAACAGGTTGCGGTCATTGATATCGGTAATGGCTTCGGTGATCTGAGTAATCGCCAGGCCCGCTTCATGGGCAATCTTCAAGGAGTCCACCGCTTCGTTGCGGTTGAGGGCCATGGAAGACACCGCTTCGCTGGAGCACGTCTGGATTTTCGCGATCATCTGCTCGATTTCCTGGGTCGAGGTCTGCGTTCTGTGGGCCAGGGCCCGCACCTCGTCGGCCACCACCGCAAAGCCCCGGCCCTGCTCCCCTGCCCTGGCGGCTTCAATGGCGGCGTTCAAGGCCAGCAGGTTGGTTTGCTCGGCAATCGAGCGGATCACTTCAACCACCCGGGCAATATCCTGGGCCTGCCTGGCCAGCCCTTCGACTTCGACGCCGGTCTGCTGCACCGTGGCGCTGAGTTTCTCGATGGAGGCGATGGTTTGCGTCACACGCTCCTGGCCCACTTTGGCCGAGCGTTGGGAGTCCTGGGTGGACTGGGACGCTGACACCGCATTGCGCGCCACTTCTTCAACTGCTGCCGTCATTTGGTTAACCGCCGTGGCGGCCTGATCGGTTTCCATGCTTTGGCGTTCAATACCGGCACTGGACTCGCGGGTGATGGCGCTCATCTCCTCCGCCGCCGCCGCCAATTGCCCGGACGCCTCGGAGATGTGCTGCAAGGTACTTTTCAGGTTCATTTGCATGGACGCCGTGGACCGTTGCAACGCGGTCAACTCGTCATTGCCATTGATGGCAATCGCCACGCGCAGATCGCCGTCGGCGATCTTGCCGGTCGATACCAGCAATTCACGCACCGGAGTAATGATGCTGCGAGTAAACAGGCTTGCTACCACGACGGTGATCAGCAAGGAGGCGGCCATCAATATCCAGGTGAACAGACGCGCCGCGTCATATTCGCTGGAAGCCACCTGCACCGCCGCCTTGGAGCCCCGTTCATTCAACGCGATCAACTCGCTGATGGAACGCTGCACATCCAGGGCAATCGGCCCGTTGACTTCGCGCAGGTAGGTCGACATCTGTTCAGCGGACAGGGTGGAGGCTTGCGCAAGAAATTCGTCCATCTTCTGGCTGTAGTTCTTTATGCCGGTTAAGGCGTCGTTGTACTTGGCCTGTTCTTCGGGGCTCGAGACTAAAGGCCCATAACGCTCGGCAACATCGAGGGCTTCCGTACGGGTCGCCTTGAGTTTTTCCAGGGAGGCCGGATCCTGGCGGCTGATATCCATGACATAACGACGTAGATCGAGACGAAGTTTATAAAACGCCGAATCTATTTCACCCGCCAAACGAATACTGGGGAGCCAGTTAGTTTCGATTTCAACCGTCGACGAATAGACCTTATCGACTTTTATCAGGGTCATTGCGCCTTGTATCAGCAGCAAAAGGCACACCAGGCCAAAACACAGTGTGGTACGGAAGTTCAACTTCAAGGCTCTCATGGACATCGCGGCTTACCCCTTTCCTGGGCCGCGAACTTCACGGCCTGATGGAGGCCAATGTGTTGAAATGCTTGTGAAAAATACGTGACCGCTGATGCAATTTTTCATTAACCAAAAATAAAAAGCCCGCCCTGATTATTACTTGGCTAACTATCAGGATCAGCGGTGCAGCCCCCTATTGAGATCAAACCATTAATCCACCCGGCGGCAATGGCAGCGCCGTCTTGTAGCGCACTTGCTTGAGGGCAAAGCTCGAGCGGATGTTGGCGACACCCGGCACCTTGGTCAGAAAGTCCATCATGAAACGCTCCAGCGACTGGATCGTCGGCACCAATACCCGGATCAAATAGTCCGGGTCGCCGGCCATCAAGTAGCACTCCATCACCTCGGGCCGGTCGGAAATCGCGCCTTCGAACTGCTGCAACGCCAGCTCGTTCTGCTTTTCCAGGCTCACATGGATAAACACGTTGACGTGCAGCCCCAGCAAATCGGCGTCGAGCAGGGTGACTTGCTCGCGAATCAGGCCCAGTTCCTCCATCGCCTTGACCCGGTTGAAACAGGGTGTGGGCGACAGGTTGACCGAGCGGGCCAGGTCGGCGTTGGTAATCCGCGCATTCTCCTGCAGGGCGTTGAGAATGCCGATATCGGTACGGTCCAGTTTGCGCATGAGACAAAATCACCTGTTTATTATGTTTATGCAGGTTTTTTATCCGCAAATGATCGCGGGCGCAATAAAACACAGATAAATATTCTTCTACGCCACGCCTATGATTGTTGTAGGACAAGATTTCTCTTACCCGGAGACTGACTGTCAGCTAGCGCGCCCACTACAAGAAATTCACAAGATCGAGCGTAGAAAGCCATGAATCAGCCGTATGCCCCACTGCGCCTGCACGTTCCCGAACCCTCGGGCCGCCCAGGCTGCAAGACCGACTTTACCTACCTGCGCCTGACCGACGCAGGCACCGTGCGCAAACCCGCCATCGACGTAGAACCCGCCGACACCGCCGACCTGGCCAAGGGCCTGATCCGCGTGCTCGACGACCAGGGCCAGGCCTTGGGGCCATGGGCCGAAGGGGTTCCCGTTGAAGTCCTGCGCAAAGGCATGCGCGCCATGCTCAAGACGCGGATCTTCGACAACCGCATGGTGGTCGCCCAGCGTCAGAAAAAAATGTCGTTCTACATGCAAAGCCTTGGCGAAGAAGCCATCGGCAGCGCCCAGGCCCTGGCCTTGAACATCGACGACATGTGCTTCCCCACCTACCGCCAGCAAAGCATCCTGATGGCCCGCGACGTGCCGCTGGTGGACCTGATCTGCCAGCTGCTGTCCAACGAGCGCGACCCGCTCAAGGGCCGCCAGTTGCCGATCATGTACTCGGTCAAGGATGCAGGCTTCTTCACCATCTCCGGCAACCTCGCCACCCAATTCGTACAGGGTGTGGGCTGGGGCATGGCCTCGGCGATCAAGGGCGATACCAAGATCGCCTCGGCCTGGATCGGCGACGGCGCCACCGCCGAATCCGACTTCCACACCGCCCTCACCTTCGCCCACGTGTACCGCGCCCCGGTGATTCTCAACGTGGTCAACAACCAATGGGCCATCTCCACCTTCCAGGCCATCGCCGGTGGTGAAGCCACCACCTTCGCCGGACGCGGCGTCGGCTGCGGCATCGCCTCCCTGCGCGTGGACGGCAACGACTTTATCGCGGTGTACGCCGCCTCCGCCTGGGCCGCCGAGCGTGCGCGCCGCAACCTCGGCCCAACCCTGATCGAATGGGTCACCTACCGTGCCGGTCCGCACTCCACTTCGGATGATCCGTCCAAATACCGCCCCGCCGACGACTGGAGCCACTTCCCGCTGGGCGACCCGATTGCCCGCCTCAAGCAGCACCTGATCAGGATTGGCGAGTGGTCCGAAGAGGAACACGCGGCAGTCAGTGCCGAACTGGAAGCCGAGGTGATCGCCGCGCAGAAACAGGCCGAACAGTACGGCACCCTGGCCGGTGGCCAGATCCCAAGCGCCGCGACCATGTTCGAAGACGTCTATAAAGAGATGCCGGAGCACTTGAAGCGCCAGCGTCAGGAGTTGGGGATCTGACATGAACGATCACAACAACAGCATCGAATTGGAAACCGCCATGACCACCACCACCATGACCATGATCCAGGCCCTGCGCTCGGCCATGGATGTGATGCTTGAACGTGATGACAACGTGGTGGTGTTCGGCCAGGACGTCGGTTACTTCGGCGGTGTATTCCGCTGCACCGAAGGCTTGCAGACCAAATACGGCAGCTCGCGGGTGTTCGACGCACCGATCTCCGAAAGCGGCATCATCGGCGTGGCCGTGGGCATGGGTGCCTATGGCCTGCGCCCGGTGGCCGAAATCCAGTTCGCCGACTACGTCTACCCCGCCACTGACCAGATCATCTCCGAAGCGGCGCGCCTGCGTTATCGCTCGGCCGGCCAGTTCACCGCGCCCTTGACCATGCGCATGCCCTGCGGCGGCGGCATCTACGGCGGCCAGACCCACAGCCAGAGCATCGAAGCGGTGTTCACCCAGGTCTGCGGCCTGCGCACGGTGATGC
The DNA here is from genome assembly GCF_005233485.1 of Pseudomonas sp. CFBP13509. NCBI lineage: Bacteria > Pseudomonadati > Pseudomonadota > Gammaproteobacteria > Pseudomonadales > Pseudomonadaceae > Pseudomonas > Pseudomonas sp. CFBP13509. The sequence continues at coordinate 240,864 of NZ_QGAA01000010.1, read as the reverse complement.
CGTCCAATCCCTATGACGCCAAGGGCCTGCTGATCGCCTCCATCGAAAACGATGACCCGGTGATCTTCCTTGAACCTAAACGCCTGTACAACGGCCCGTTCGACGGCCACCACGACCGCCCGGTAACACCGTGGTCGAAACACCCGCAAGCCCAGGTGCCGGACGGTTACTACACGGTGCCGCTGGACGTGGCCGCCATCGTGCGCCCTGGCTCGGCTGTCACTGTGCTGACCTACGGCACCACTGTGTATGTGTCGCAGGTCGCCGCCGAAGAAACCGGCATCGACGCCGAAGTCATCGACCTGCGCAGCCTGTGGCCGCTGGACCTGGACACCATCGTCAAGTCCGTGAAGAAGACCGGCCGTTGCGTGGTGGTGCACGAAGCCACCCGTACCTGCGGCTTTGGTGCCGAGTTGGTGGCACTGGTGCAGGAGCATTGCTTCCACCACCTGGAAGCGCCGATCGAACGCGTCACCGGTTGGGACACCCCCTACCCGCACGCGCAGGAGTGGGCGTATTTCCCAGGCCCGTCCCGAGTGGGCGCGGCGTTGAAACGGGTCATGGAGGTCTGAATGGGCACGCACGTTATCAAGATGCCGGACATTGGCGAAGGCATCGCGGAAGTTGAATTGTCGCAGTGGCATGTGAAGGTCGGCGACATGGTCGTCGAAGACCAGGTGCTGGCGGATGTGATGACCGACAAGGCGATGGTGGATATTCCCTCGCCGGTCCATGGCAAGGTGATTGCCCTCGGCGGCGAGCCGGGTGAAGTCATGGCGGTGGGCAGTATCCTGATCAGCATTGAAGTAGAAGGTGCGGGCAATGCCAAGGACGTGCCCGTGGTGGCGGAGCCGGTGAAAGCGGCTGCCGTTGTCGAGGCCAAGCCGGCACCGGTGGTCGAAAACAAGCCCGCACCGGTGGCAGCCGCACAGGCCCCCGTGGCCCGCGATGCCGACGAACGCCCCCTGGCTTCCCCCGCCGTGCGCAAGCATGCGCTGGATGCCGGGATTCAACTGCGTCTGGTACAGGGCTCCGGCCCCGCCGGGCGGATCCTGCACGAAGACCTCGAGGCCTATCTGCAACAAGGGGCTTCAAAGCCTTCGACGGCCGCCAATCCTTACGCCGAACGCAACGACGAAGAACAGATCCCGGTGATCGGCATGCGCCGCAAGATCGCCCAGCGCATGCAGGACGCCACCCGGCGCGCCGCGCATTTCAGCTATGTGGAAGAGATCGACGTCACCGCCCTCGACGAGCTGCGCGTGCACCTCAACGAGAAGCACGGCGCCACGCGCGGCAAGCTGACGTTGCTGCCGTTTATCGTGCGCGCCATGGTCGTGGCGCTGCGGGAGTTCCCGCAGATCAACGCGCGCTACGACGACGAAGCCCAGGTCATCACCCGCCTCGGCGCGGTGCATGTGGGCGTCGCCACCCAAAGCGACGTCGGCCTGATGGTGCCGGTGGTGCGTCACGCCGAAGCCCGCAGCCTGTGGGGCAACGCCGAGGAAATCGCGCGCTTGGCCAGCGCCGCACGCAATGGCAAGGCCAGTCGCGATGAACTGTCCGGTTCGAGCATTACCCTGACCAGCCTTGGCGCCCTGGGCGGCATCGTCAGCACCCCGGTGCTGAACCTGCCGGAGGTGGCCATCGTCGGCGTCAACCGCATCGTCGAGCGGCCGATGGTGATCAAGGGCCAGATCGTGATCCGCAAGATGATGAACCTCTCCAGCTCCTTCGATCACCGCGTGGTCGATGGCATGGACGCGGCGCAATTCATCCAGGCCATTCGCGGCCTGCTCGAACAACCCGCCAGCCTGTTCCTGGAGTAAGGGCATGACCCAGACATTGCATACCACGCTGCTGATTATCGGCGGCGGCCCTGGCGGTTATGTGGCCGCCATTCGTGCCGGCCAGCTGGGCATCCCGACCATCCTGGTGGAAGGCCAGGCGTTGGGCGGCACCTGCCTGAACATCGGCTGCATTCCGTCCAAGGCCTTGATTCACGTGGCCGAGCAGTTCCAGCAAACCGTGCACCACAGCCAGGGTTCCCGGCTGGGAATCGAGGTGGATGTGCCGACCCTGGACATCCGCAAAAGCGTGGAATGGAAAGACAGCATCGTCGACCGCCTGACCACCGGTGTCGCTGCGCTGCTTAAAAAGCACAAAGTGCAGGTGATCCATGGCTGGGCCAAGGTGGTAGACGGCAAGACCGTCGACGTCGGCGACCAGCGCATCCAGTGCGAACACCTGTTGCTGGCCACCGGATCGAAAAGCGTCAACCTGCCGATGCTGCCGATCGGCGGGCCGATCATCTCCTCCACCGAAGCCCTGGCGCCAACCCGCCTGCCCAAGCGCCTGATTGTGGTGGGCGGAGGCTACATAGGCCTGGAGCTGGGGATTGCGTATCGCAAGCTCGGCGCCGACGTGAGTGTGGTCGAAGCTCAGGATCGTATCCTGCCGGCCTACGACGCCGAGCTGACGCAACCGGTGCACGAATCGCTCAAGCAGTTGGGCGTGAAGCTGTACCTCAAGCACAGCGTGATGGGTTTCGAGCACAACAGCCTGCAAGTGCGCGATCCGAATGGCGACACGTTGTCGCTGGCGACGGACCAGGTGTTGGTGGCCGTTGGTCGCAAACCCAACACCCAGGGTTGGAACCTTGAGGCGCTGAACCTGGAGATGAACGGCGCGGCGATCAGGATCGACAGCCGCTGCCAGACCAGCATGCGCAATGTGTATGCCATCGGCGACCTGAGCGGCGAGCCGATGCTCGCCCACCGAGCGATGGCCCAGGGTGAAATGGTTGCCGAACTGATCAGCGGTCAACACCGCGAATTCAACCCGGCGGCGATCCCGGCGGTGTGCTTCACCGACCCGGAACTGGTGGTGGTCGGCAAGACGCCCGATGAAGCCAAGGCCGCCGGCCTGGACTGCATCGTGTCGAGCTTCCCGTTTGCCGCCAACGGCCGCGCGATGACCCTGGAGTCGAAAACCGGCTTCGTGCGGGTGGTGGCGCGACGGGACAATCACCTGATTGTTGGCTGGCAAGCAGTCGGCGCCGGCGTGTCCGAGCTGTCCACCGCCTTCGGCCTGAGCCTGGAAATGGGCGCGCGCCTGGAAGACGTGGCCGGCACCATCCACGCCCATCCGACGCTCGGCGAGGCGGTGCAGGAAGCTGCGCTGCGGGCCCTGGGCCACGCGTTGCACCTGTAAATAAACACCCCCTGTAGGAGCGAGCTTGCTCGCGAAGAACCTGAGGGCGCCGCGTTCATTCTGGTTTGACGCGTTATCGTTGACGATTTTCGCGAGCAAGCTCGCTCCTACAAGGGACGCGGGGGATGCGAACGGGCCCGGGAATGAAGTATTGTTGCGCCCATTCAGAAAAAAACCGACTTGACCAAAGATAGAGGGTGTCATGGGTAACGAAAGCATCAATTGGGACAAGCTGGGTTTTGACTACATCAAGACCGACAAGCGGTTTCTCCAGGTCTGGAAAAACGGCGAATGGCAAACCGGCACCCTGACCGACGACAACGTGCTGCACATCAGCGAGGGCTCTACCGCCCTGCACTACGGCCAACAGTGCTTCGAAGGCCTCAAGGCCTACCGCTGCAAGGACGGCTCGATCAACCTGTTCCGCCCGGACCAGAACGCCGCGCGCATGCAGCGCAGCTGCGCCCGCCTGCTGATGCCGCACGTCCCGACCGACGCGTTCATCGACGCGTGCAAGCAAGTGGTCAAGGCCAACGAGCGATTCATCCCGCCGTACGGCAGCGGCGGCGCGCTGTACCTGCGCCCGTTCGTGATCGGCACCGGTGACAACATCGGCGTGCGCACCGCGCCGGAGTTCATCTTCTCGGTGTTCTGCATTCCGGTCGGCGCCTACTTCAAGGGCGGCCTGGTGCCCCACAACTTCCAGATCTCCACCTTTGACCGCGCCGCGCCACAGGGCACCGGTGCCGCCAAGGTCGGTGGCAACTACGCCGCCAGCCTGATGCCGGGCTCGGAAGCGAAGAAATCCGGTTTCGCCGATGCGATCTACCTGGACCCGATGACCCACTCGAAAATCGAAGAAGTCGGCTCGGCCAACTTCTTCGGGATCACCCACGACAACCAGTTCATCACACCGAAGTCACCTTCGGTGCTGCCAGGCATCACCCGCCTGTCGCTGATCGAACTGGCCCAGACCCGCCTGGGCCTGGAAGTGGTCGAAGGCGAGGTATTTATCGACAAGCTGGATCAGTTCAAGGAAGCCGGTGCCTGCGGGACTGCGGCAGTGATCTCGCCGATCGGCGGTATCCAGTACAACGGCCAGTTGCATGTGTTCCACAGCGAGACCGAAGTCGGCCCGATCACCCAGAAGCTCTACAAAGAGCTGACCGGCGTGCAGACCGGCGACGTCGAAGCGCCAGCGGGTTGGATCGTAAAAGTCTAAGCCAGTAGCACCGCAAAACCCTGTGGGAGGGGGCAAGCCCTAATGCCAGTCAGTTAAGCGTACATCGCCTCCTGTAGGAGCGAGCTTGCTCGCGAAAAACGTCAACGATAACGCGTGCTTCCTGAATGAACGCGGCGCCTGTGAGTTTTTCGCGAGCAAGCTCGCTCCTACAAAAAGCCTTAACTGACTGGCATTAGGGCAAGCCCCCTCCCACATTTGCTCTCCGGTGTATTCAAGATTCTTTCGGGATATTCTCGTCAATCTTCTTGCCCATGCTGATCCTCGGCTCCACCCCATACCCCAGCGCCTCATAGAACCCCACCACCGCCTCATTGCCACCGGTGATCTGCAGGTTGATCTTCATGCAGCCCAGGGCCGTCAGTACCTGTTCCGCATGCCGCACCAGCGAGGAACCGAGGCCATGACGCCGATAGCCCGGGTGCACGGCCACCGAGTACAACCAGCCGCGATGACCGTCGTAGCCGGCAAGCACCGTCCCGATAACAGTCTTTTTGTCCGTCGCCACAAAAAACAGCCCGTCATTGACCGCCAGTTTCTTATCGATCGTCAGGGTCGGCAGGTTATGCGCCGTGTCATACCCAAACGCCTCCTGCCATAACGCCACCACTTGCCCACGGTGCTGGCGGTCGCGATACGGACCGATGGGATGGCGCGACAACAGCGCTTTCTCCATCACCAACGTGCGCTCATTGCCGTGGTAGACGTCACGTACCGTGTGAAAACCCAGCTTGGTGTAGAACGGCTCGGCGGTCAGCGAGGACGGCACACTCAGCGTCGTCACCCCCGCTTCCCGCGCCCGCAGTTCGATTTCAATCATCAGCAACCGGCCAATGCCCTGCCCTTGCAGCGTCGGGTTGACGAACACCGAACGCACCACATTGGCATCCAGGGCCGCCGTGGCGACGATCACCCGGTCCTGGACCGCCACCAGCACCACACGGCGCTTGAGCAGGTCGAGCACCGCGTCCGGGGTGAAGTTGCTGGCCACCCGGGCAATCACATCCGCCGGATAGTCCCGCGCATTGCTGCTGTGCAAGGCCGCCAGGATGACCTGGCTGATCCCTTCGGCATCGTCGGATTGGGCAAGACGTACGACGGTAGACATGATTCCTCCTGGCTGACGGCGTTATTACAGTGGCCACTGTACCAATGTGGGAGGGGGCTTGCTCCCGATGGCGGTGCGCCAGTTGATGGATTGAGTGACTGATATACCGCAATCGGGGGCAAGCCACCCTCCCACATTTTGACCGCGCTCCAGCTCCCACCGCCGATTCGGCTGCCTCACCCCCCTTTTCAGCTTTCCCGGCTGAGCCGCCCCTTGGTTTCAGCCGGGATTCCCCTGCCACAGCGAACAAAATAGCCCCACTGCTCAACCCCATGGATTCGTGCACCCATGCAAACCACCAACACCGTCCTGATGATTCGCCCGGCGCGCTTTGCCTTCAACCCGGATACCGCGATCAACAACCGTTTCCAACGCCCACCCCTCGACCCGCTCAGTGCACAGCAGAAAGCGCTGGAAGAGTTCGACGGCTATGTCGACACCCTGCGCCGGCACGGCGTGGAAGTGCTGGTGGTGCAAGACACTCCGGCGCCCCACACACCCGACTCGATCTTCCCCAACAACTGGTGGAGCAGCCACGCCGACGGCAGCCTGGTGCTGTACCCGATGGAAGGCCAGAACCGCCGACTGGAACGTAACAAAGGCGTGCTGCAAGTGCTGGAGCAGCGCTTTGCGATCAAGGACACCATCGACCTCAGCCACCTCGAACAACAGAACATCTTCCTCGAAGGCACCGGCAGCATGGTGCTCGACCGCCAGCACCGCATCAGCTACGCCTGTCACTCCGGGCGCACCCACCACGACGCGCTGCGCCAGTTTGCCGAACGCCTCGACTACCGGCTCTGCGTCTTCCACGCCGTCGACCGCCACCACGCACCGATCTACCACAGCAACGTGATGATGAGCGTCGGCCGCGACCTCTCGGTGGTGTGCCTGCAAGCGCTGCCCGACGCCGACGAACGCCAGGCCCTGGAACGCTCGCTGCGCGACACCGGCAAAGACATCCTCGGCCTCGACTTCGACCAGCTCGAAGCCTTCGCCGGCAACATGCTCGAAGTCCACGACCGCGACGGCCAGCCGCTGCTGGTGATGTCTGCCAGTGCCTGGGGCGCGCTGCAACCGGCCCAGCGCCGGCATGTGGAGCGCCACACCCGGCCGGTGGTGGTGAACATCGACAACATCGAACGCATCGGCGGCGGCAGTGCCCGCTGCATGCTGGCAGAAGTGCATCTGCCCGCCCGTCCCTCATTTCAATAAGGAGTCTTGCCATGACCCGCTATATCGACGTCAACGACCTCAGCTATCTGGTTTCGCAAAAAGGCCTGCACACCTGCATCACCGAGATGGCCGAGTACATCCGCGCCGACTACCTGCGCTGGCAGGACTTTGAGAAATGCGCACGCCTGGCCAACCACTCGCCGGATGGCGTGATCGAGTTGATGCCGGTGTCCGACGCCTCGCTGTACGCCTTCAAGTACGTCAACGGCCACCCGAAGAACACCTTGGCCGGCATGCTCACCGTAATGGCCTTTGGTGCCCTCGGTGACGTCGACACCGGCAAACCGGTGCTGCTGGCGGAAATGACCCTGACCACTGCCATTCGTACCGCCGCCACGTCGGCCCTGGTGGCCCGCTACCTGGCCCGCGCCAACAGCCGCAGCATGGCGTTGATCGGCAACGGCTCCCAGAGCGAATTCCAGGCCCTGGCCTTCCACGCCATGCTCGGCATCAACGAGATCCGCCTGTTCGACATCGACGCCAAGGCCACCGCCAAGCTGGCAGCCAATCTCAAGGCGTTCCCGGCAATCAAGGTGATCCTGGCCGGCAGCGTGGCCGAAGCGGTCAAAGGCGCGGACATCGTCACCACTGTCACCGCCGACAAGGCCTACGCGACCATCCTCACCGACGACATGATCGAGCCCGGCATGCACCTCAACGCCGTGGGCGGCGACTGCCCGGGCAAGACCGAACTGGACCGCCGCATCGTCGAGCGCGCCCGTGTGATCGTCGAGTACGAACCGCAAAGCCGCATCGAAGGTGAAATCCAGCACATGCCGGAAGACTCGCCGGTGATCGAGTTGTGGCAGGTCATCAACGGCCAGGTCGCCGGCCGCGAGCATGAGCGCCAGGTCACCCTGTTCGACTCGGTGGGCTTTGCCATCGAAGACTACTCGGCCCTGCGCTATGTGCTGGACGTGGCCAAGGCCCTGGATGTCGGCAGCGAGCTGGAACTGGTGCCGGACCTGGCCGACCCCAAGGACTTGTTCGCACGCCTGGCCCAACAGCCTCGTGCACAGCACAAAAAGCGCGCCTGAGACCGCTCTGGCCTGCCCCTTTGCGCCAAGGGCAGGCCGGATTTCCAGGACTGAAAAGCCGATTCATAGGGTGCTACAGCCGATTCCGCTGCATTGCGTGTTTTAACAGCGCAATTTGCGCTTTGAGCACCGGGTAAACGACACAAAAAACGCACCATCATGAAGCATTCTGAGCCCGACCAAAGCGTCACAGAATGAATGCCCGCTGCACCCTTTTTACTGCCCTGACATCAATTACAAAATATAGGGACCGACACATGACTCCACTGCGATCACTCTTCGCTGCGTTGCTGTTGCCACTGTGCGCCAGCGCCGCCCACGCCCAGGATTGGAAAGAAATCCGCTTCGGCGTATTCCCCGAGTACCCCCCGTTTGAATCCGTGGCCGCCGACGGCAGCCTGCAAGGCTTCGATATCGAGTTGGGCAACGCGATCTGCGCCAAGCTCGAGGTCAAATGCACCTGGGTGCACAACGAATTCGACGGCATGATCCCGGCCCTGCGCGCGCGCAAGTTCGACGCGATCATGTCGTCCATGGCTGTAACCCCGGCGCGCGAGAAAGTCATCGACTTCACCGACCGCCTGTTCCTCAGCCCCACGTCGGTGATCACGCGCAAAAACGCCGACTTCGGCGGCACCCCGGAATCGTTGAAAGGCAAACAGGTCGGCGTGCTGCAAGGTTCGTTGCAGGAAGCTTATGCCCGTGCACACCTGGCCAGGCTGGGCGCGCAGATCAAGGCGTACCAGTCCCAGGAACAGAACTACGCCGACCTGCAGAACGGCCGTCTCGACGCTACCCTGACCGACAAGCTCGAAGCCCAGCTCAACTTCCTGTCCAAGCCTGAAGGCGCCGACTTCAAGACCGGCCCGGCCTTCAAGGACCCGACCCTGCCCCTGGACATCGCCATGGGCCTGCGCAAGAACGACCAGGACTTGCGTGCGCTGATCAACAAGGGCATCGCCGCCGTCCAGGCCGATGGCACCTACGCACAGATCCAGAAGAAATACTTCGGCGATCAAGACATCTACAACGAATAAGCCAACACAATCCCTTGTGGGAAGGGGCTTGCTCCCGATAGCGGTGGGTCAGTCAATACAGGTGTCGACTGGCACGCCCTCATCGGGAGCAAGCCCCCTCCCACAGGGGTATGTCTGCGCCCTTTAGAGATCTCCCCATGAACGAACTCCTCAACCTGCAAGGCTACGGCCCGATGCTCGCCCAGGGTGCCTGGATGACGGTCAAGCTGGCGCTCCTGGCGCTGGCCCTGAGCCTCGCCCTGGGCCTGATCGCCGCCGGCGCCAAACTTTCCAGCGCCCAATGGCTGCGGGTGCCGGCCACGCTGTACACCACGCTGATCCGCAGCGTGCCGGACCTGGTGCTGATCCTGCTGATTTTCTACAGCCTGCAACTGTGGCTCAACGACCTGAGCGAAGTGTTCGGCTGGGACTACTTTGAAATCGACCCGTTTACCGCTGGGGTCATCACCCTGGGGTTTATCTACGGCGCGTATTTCACCGAGAACTTCCGTGGCGCGATCCTCAGTGTGCCGGTCGGCCAACTCGAAGCCGCCACCGCCTACGGCCTGAGCCGCTGGCAGCGTTTTCACCTGGTGCTGTTCCCGCAGCTGATGCGCTTTGCCCTGCCGGGCCTGGGCAATAACTGGCTGGTGCTGCTCAAGTCCACGGCGCTGGTGTCGATCATCGGCCTGTCGGACCTGGTCAAGGCCGCGCAGAACGCCGGCAAGACCACCAACGAGCCGTTGTACTTCCTGATCCTCGCGGGCCTGGTGTACCTGGTGATCACCACCCTCTCCAACCGCATCTTCAAGCGCCTCGAACGGCGCTACAACCTCGGCATCAAGGGGATGGCGCGATGATCGAACTGTTCCAGCAATACGGCCTGGCCTACCTGTTCAGCGATGGCACCGGGTTGTCCGGCGTTGCCATGACCTTGTGGCTGTTCATTATCTCGGTGGTGCTGGGGTTTTTCCTCTCGATCCCCCTGGCGCTGGCCCGCGTGTCGGAACACTTCTGGCTGCGCTGGCCGGTGGAGGTCTACACCTACCTGTTCCGCGGCACGCCGTTGTATATCCAACTGTTGATCTGCTACACCGGGCTGTACAGCCTGGAGGTGGTGCAAGACAACGCCCTGCTCAACCAGTTTTTCCGCAATGCCCTCAACTGCACCTTGCTGGCCTTTGTGCTCAACACCTGCGCCTACACCGTGGAAATCTTCGCCGGGGCGATCCGCAACATTCCCCACGGCGAACTCGAAGCGGCCCGCGCCTATGGCCTGCACGGCTGGCGCCTCAACCTGTTTGTGGTGGTGCCTGCCGCACTGCGCCGCGCGCTGCCGGCCTACAGCAATGAAATGATCCTGATGCTGCACGCCACGTCGCTGGCGTTTACCGCCACCGTCGCCGACATCCTCAAGGTGGCGCGCGATGCCAATGCCGAGACGTTCCTGACGTTCCAGGCCTTCGGCATCGCCGCCCTGCTCTACATGCTGCTGTCCTTTGCACTGGTGGGCCTGTTCCGACTGGCCGAACGTCGCTGGATGCGTTTTCTTGTTCCTACCCGAGGCTAACCCATGAATCAGTCCGCGCAGGCCCTGGCCACTTATCCTGTCGATGTACCCGTTACCCAGGCGACAACTGCTGCCGTCAAGCTGCAGGTCGAAGGCATCCATAAACGCTACGGCGAACACGAAGTGCTCAAGGGCGTGTCCCTCAACGCCCGCAATGGCGACGTGATCAGCCTGATCGGCGCCAGCGGCTCGGGCAAAAGCACGATGCTGCGCTGCATCAACTTTCTCGAACAGCCGGACGCCGGCGTCATCACCCTGGACGGCATCAGCATCGAAATGCGCCAGGGCCGCGCCGGCGCCCGTGCGCCGCACCAGGAACAATTGCAGAACCTGCGTACGCGCCTGGCCATGGTGTTCCAGCACTTCAACCTGTGGAGCCACATGACCGTGCTGGAAAACATCACCATAGCCCCGCGCCGGGTGCTGGGGGTAAGTGCCGCCGAAGCGGAAAAACGCGCGCGCATGTACCTCGACAAGGTCGGCCTGCCGGGCCGCGTGGCCGATCAGTACCCGGCGTTCCTGTCCGGCGGCCAGCAACAGCGCGTGGCCATCGCGCGGGCCCTGGCGATGGAGCCGGAAATCATTCTGTTCGATGAACCCACCTCCGCCCTCGACCCCGAACTTGTAGGAGAAGTCCTCAAAGTCATACAGACGTTGGCTGAGGAAGGTCGTACCATGCTGATGGTCACCCACGAAATGGGCTTTGCCCGCCAGGTGTCCAGCCAAGTGCTGTTCCTGCATCAGGGCCGAGTCGAGGAACAAGGCGGCGCCGAGATCCTCGACCACCCCAACAGCGAGCGCTTGCAGCAATTTCTTTCCAACCGTTTGAAGTGAAACCCATGGATACCAAGGCCAACGGACCCCATACCTCCCCTGCGCTGGATCGCATCGATGAGGCGATCATCGAAGTGCTGCGCCACCAGGGGCGTATCACCTATGAAAAGCTCTCGTCACTGGTGCACCTCACCCCCAGGCCCTGCCTGGAGCGGGTGCGCAAGCTGGAGCGACGCGGGGTGATTCGCGGGTACGGCGCGATCATCGATGTACAGATGGTCTCGCCCGGACTGTCGCTGCTGGTGCTGGTGGCCTTGTCCAACCAGAGCGGGCGCTCGGCGCAAAAGGCCTTCGAAGCCTGTATGAAGGCGTGCCCCCAGGTGTTCGAATGCCAGCTGATCAGCGGGCCGTTCGACTACAGCCTGCGCATGCGCTGCCGGGACATGGAGCACTACCGGGTGGTATCGGAGATCTGGCTGAACAATGATGAGTTGCACATCGATAAGTTGGTGGCACATCCGGAGTTGGCGGTGGTGAAAAATACCGCCATCGAACTGGCCTAGATCCTCAAACACTGGAAATCCAATGTGGGAGGGGTTTGCCCCTCCCAGATTTTTAACCGCGCCCGCTTGAGATACGCTTGCCGAGCTTGGTGCCAATCATCTTCGCCTGCCCATCCTTCTGTTTCCCCGTACGTGCCTCGCTGATCAACCCCGGGATCAACTTGCCCTCCGGCAGATTCTTCCAGAACCGGCTCGGCAAGTGCCCTTCCATCACCTTGGGGTTCAACCGCGCCGGGTTGAAGATATGGCTGTAGTACGTCAGCCACATCGCACTGTGGGGATCTTCGACATTCTGCGCCAGCTGCTGCCAGGCCTCAGGGCATTGGCGTTGATGAATCAACTGTTCGCCATCGTAATAAACCCCATCCAACGGCGTGGCGATCATCCAGCGATGGCGCCCCATGCGCCCGACAAAATGCTGGCTGGCGCTCTTGAGAATGTCATGGGCCGGCTCATGCCAGGCCACGTACTCCGGCAACTCGGGCCCTGCCCCTGCCGGCAAGGCGATAAAGCGCACAAACGCATGCAGATGATGGGCCTCGCGGCTGACCTGCTTGATGCGCCGCTGCAGCTCAGTGCCGAGTTTATCCCCCGCCAGCATCGCGGTGCGGTCGCCATGGCTGACGCGCCAGAGCACTTCGTACAACAGGCTCCAACGCTGGTCGCCGTGGTAGCAGGCGGCCGACTCCAGCAACTCCAGCAGCGCCTTGGGAATGCGCGCCTGGAACGGCCCCAAGCCTGCGGGGATCGGCTCATCGGTCGCAAACAGATCCGCCGCCTGCATCTCGCCCCAGCTGACCTGGCTGGGGTCGACCTGATGGCTGAGCAGCCAGCGCGCCTGTTCGCGCCAGGTGCTGAAAAGGTTGTCGCATTCCAGGCTGATCATCCCCACAACCCCATCTGCTGCGGCTGCGGGCGGTCGCGCAGTTGCTCGCGCAGCAGCACGCTGGTGCTGTCCGCCTGTTGCGGGTGGTAGTCACTGGTGATGAAAAACGGCTTGGCCTTGGCCAGCACACAGCGCATGCGCGCCAGGTCTTCAAAGCGGATCTTGCGTTCGCGGCGCAGGTCCACCAGGCGCTGGGTGGTGCGCAGGCCGATCCCTGGGATGCGGGCGATCAAGGTCGGCTCGGCGCGATTCAGGTCCAGGGGGAATACCTCGCGGTGCTCCAGGGCCCAGGCCAGCTTGGGATCAATGTCCAGGGCCAGGTGGCCGGGGCCTTCGAACAGTTCGTTGGCACTGAAGCCGTAGCTGCGCAGCAGGAAATCCGCCTGGTACAAGCGATGCTCGCGCATCAACGGCGGCGCGGCCAGTGGCACGCTTTTCGGGCTGTTGGGGATGGGGCTGAAGGCCGAGTAATACACGCGGCGCAGCTTGAAGTTGCCATACAGCGCCTCGGCACTGTGGAGGATGGTGCTGTCGTCGGTCTCGTCGGCGCCGACGATCATCTGGGTGCTCTGCCCGGCCGGGGCGAAACGCGGTGCGCGGGGTTCGTTCAGGACTGTCTGCTCGCCGGTGTAGATGGTCTGCATGGCCTGCTTGATCGAGACGATCTGCTTTTCCGGCGCCAGGGTTTGCAGGCTGGCATCGGTGGGCAGTTCGATATTCACGCTGAGGCGATCGGCGTAGCGCCCAGCCTCGGCAATCAGCGCCGGGTCGGCTTCGGGGATGGTCTTGAGGTGGATGTAACCGCGAAAGTCATGCTCTTCGCGCAGCAGTTTGGCCACCCGCACCAACTGCTCCATGGTGTAGTCGGCCGAACGAATGATGCCGGAGCTGAGGAACAGCCCGCTGACGCAGTTGCGCTTGTAGAAATCCAGGGTCAGGGTGACCACCTCCTCCGGGCTGAAGCGTGCACGGGGCACGTCGCTGGAGCGGCGGTTGACGCAGTATTGGCAGTCGTAGAGGCAGAAGTTGGTGAGCAACACCTTGAGCAAGGATACGCAGCGACCGTCCGGCGTGTAGCTGTGGCAGATGCCCATGCCATCGGTGGAGCCCAGCCCCGCCTTGCCTTCGGAACTGCGCTTGGGCGCGCCGCTGCTGGCGCAGGAGGCGTCGTACTTGGCGGCGTCGGCGAGGATGCTGAGTTTTTCGATCAACTGCATGGAAGGCTACCGATACTGGTTTTTTGTACAGTACCAGTAGCCCAACAGTGTTGCTAGTACCACCTGTAGGAGCGAGGGGGACGCCTAGTTCTTGCTCGCGAAGAACGCAAGAACAACGCGTTAATCCAGAATGCCCGCGTATCGTTGACGATTTTCGCGAGCAAGCTCGCTCCTACAAGGGCGGTCAGCTGGCAGTGGCGAGCAGCAAATCCTGCACCGAGCGGCCCTGGCCACGGTGACGATCATGCTCGAACAGCGACGCCGCAATCTCATCCGCGCGAATCGGCAGTACCGACAGCAACGTATCGCTCAAGCCATGGCTGGCCTGGCTGAAGCCCTGGATGTAGATGCCGGCCTTGCAGCGCTCATCGGTGACGATGCGGTAGTCGCGCGCCACTTCAAAATCACCCAGATACTCCTCCAGCGGCGCCAGCAATGCGCGGTGGGTCTCGCGCTCGTAGCCGGTGGCGAGGATCACCGCGTCGTAATGGTTGACGCTGGTTTCGCCGCTGGCGTTGTTGCGCAGGGCCAGTTCGATGCCCAGGGGGCCGGGGGTGGCCTTCTCGACCACGGTCATGGTGCGGAAGGCCTGGCGGGCGATGCCGGAGACTTTCTGGCGGTAGAAAATCCCGTAGATGCGCTCGATCAGGTCGAGGTCGACCACCGAATAGTTGGTGTTCTGGTACTCGGCGACCAGGCGCTCGCGCTCGGCACCGACTTGCTGGAACACCAGGTCGGTGAAAGCCGGCGAGAACACTTCGTTGACGAACGGGCTGTCATCGGCGGGCTTGAGCGCCGAACCGCGCAGGATCATGTCGACCTGTACCGATGGGAAGCTGTCGTTCAGGTCGATAAAGGCTTCGGCCGCGCTCTGGCCACCACCGATGATGGCGATGCGCATCGCCTTGCCGTCCACGCAAGGCTGGGTGGCCATGCGCTCCAGGTACTGGGAATGGTGGAACACCCGGCTGTCGCCCTTGAGGGCCTTGAATGTTTCGGGAATGCGCGGGGTGCCGCCGGCGCTGACCACCACCGAACGGGTGGTGCGCACATGCTGCTCGCCCAGGGCATCGCGAGAGATCACGCGCAATGCCTCGACCTGTTGCTGGTGCAGGATCGGCTCGATGGCCAGCACTTCCTCGCCGTAGCGGGCCTGGGCCTGGAACTGCCCCGCGACCCAGCGCAGGTAGTCGTTGTACTCCATGCGGCACGGGTAGAAGGTGCCCAGATTGATGAAGTCCACCAGGCGGTCGTGGGCTTTCAGGTAATTGACGAAGGAGTACGGGCTGGTGGGGTTGCGCAGGGTCACCAAGTCCTTGAGGAACGAAATCTGCAATTCGCTCTGGGTCACCAGGGTATTGCCGTGCCAGCGGTAATCGGCCTGTTTGTCAAGAAACAGTACGTCCAGTTTGCCCTGCGC
The DNA here is from genome assembly GCF_005233485.1 of Pseudomonas sp. CFBP13509. NCBI lineage: Bacteria > Pseudomonadati > Pseudomonadota > Gammaproteobacteria > Pseudomonadales > Pseudomonadaceae > Pseudomonas > Pseudomonas sp. CFBP13509. The sequence continues at coordinate 225,584 of NZ_QGAA01000010.1, read as the reverse complement.
CTTTTCACGCTCCTGCAGGGCGATGGCCAGCGCCAGGTTCGAAGGGCCGAAACCGATACCGATCAGGTCATGAACCGCGGGCGAAGCAATTGCCTGTGTCATTCCAGTGTCCTCTGGATAAGCCCCTTGGCGGTGGGGCGGGAATACCTTCGAGACCTGCACAACAGGTCATGTGTTGATAGGAAACGAGGACAGTGAAAAAAAATTTAACCGATCAGTGATCAGTGCGCGTCCCACTCGCGCATCCGCACCCGGCAGTGCTTCATGGCGTTGACGATGTGTTTTTCCACCAGGGTGCGGGAAATACCCAGGCGCTCGGCGATTTGCAGGTGGCTCAGGCCCTCGAGTTTGCGCAGCAGGAAGCTGTCGCGACAGGCCGCCGGCAGCTCGGCCAGGGCGCGTTCGAGCAAGGCCAGGCGTTGGCCGTAGTCGTGGGTGGCATGGGGCGAACAGGCGGCAAAGCGCTCCTCGCTGTCGAGCACCTCCAGGGGTTCGACCTGGCGCAGGGCATTACGCCGGTGGCCATCGATCACCAGGTTCAGCGCGGTGCGATACAAAAAGGCACGCGGCTGTTCGATGGGCGTCTCGCTGGAACGTTCCAGCACCCGGACATAAGCGTCATGCACCACATCCTCGGCCACCTGACGGTTGCCCAGCTTGGCGTTGAGGAAACACACCAGCTCGCGATAGTAGTTTTCCAACATGACTCCCGGCCACCGGGTGGCGGCATTAGGTCCTGTAGGAGCGAGCTTGCTCGCGAAGTACGTCAACGATAACGCGGGAAACCAGAGTGAACGCGGCGTCATTGAGCTCTTCGCGAGCAAGCTCGCTCCTACACAAATACAGGCCATTCAGTAATGGCAGTTTGGGTAGGTGCAATTTATAGTAATTCTCATCTACTTTTAAACAAGACTTGCACCTACAGGCCGTTTTTTTTCTCCACAAGACCTGTAACCACTTATGTAACAACCTAAATCCTCGGCCAATTCTCTCGTTTAACTGTCAGCTCTGCGCAACTGCGCTCCGAACTTTCCCGGCTGGAACCTAAGCATGAAACGCCCTCGACCTGCCCGACGCGCCTTGCTCGCTATCGCGTGCCTGATTCCCATCATCGCCGTCGCCGCCTGGCAGGTGTTGCCGCCGGGGCGTGACAACCTGACCACCGTCACCGTCACCCGCGGCACTATCGAAAACAGCGTCACGGCCCTGGGCACCCTGCAACCGCGCCGGTATGTCGACGTGGGCGCCCAGGCGTCCGGGCAGATTCGCAAGATCCACGTTGAAGCCGGCGACCGGGTGCAGGAGGGCCAATTGCTGGTGGAGATCGACCCCTCGACGCAAAAAGCCAAGCTCGATGCCAGCCGCTACGCCATCGAAAACCTCAAGGCCCAGTTGCAGGAGCAAAAGGCCCAGCACGCCCTGGCCCGCCAGAAGTACCAGCGCCAGCAGCGCCTGGCCGCCGGCAACGCCACCCGCGAGGAAGACGTGCAAACCGCCAAGGCCGAACTGAGTGCCACCCAGGCCCGGATGGACATGTTCCAGGCGCAGATTCTCCAGGCCCAGGCCAGCCTGCGCAGCGATGAAGCGGAACTGGGCTATACGCGCATCTACGCACCGATGACCGGCACCGTGGTCGCGGTGGACGCGCGCGTCGGCCAGACCCTCAATGCCCAGCAGCAGACGCCGCTGATCCTGCGGATCGCCAAGTTGTCGCCGATGACCGTGTGGGCGGAAGTCTCGGAAGCCGACATCGGCCACGTCAAACCGGGCATGACCGCCTACTTCACCACCCTCAGCGGCGGCAACCGGCGCTGGACCAGTACCGTGCGGCAGATCCTGCCGATCCCGCCCAAGCCGCTGAATGAAACCCAGGGCAGCGGCAGCCCCAACAGTTCCAGCAAGAGCGGCAGCGGTCGCGTGGTGCTGTACACCGTGCTGCTGGACGTGGACAACAGCGACAACGCGCTGATGGCCGAAATGACCGCCCAGGTATTTTTCGTCGCCAGCCAGGTCAAGGATGTCCTCACCGCACCGGTGGCCGCGCTGCTGGGCACCTCAAGTGCCGACAAGCAGATCGCCCGCGTGGTCGCCACCAACGGCCGCATCGAAGAACGTGAAGTGCACCTGGGCATCAGCGATCGCCTGCGGGTCGAAGTGCTCGACGGCCTGCACGAAGGCGATCACCTGCTGATCGGCCCGGCCGACGGCAACGGGGGTTGAGGTGACCACGCCCCTGATCGAACTCAAGAACATCCGCAAATCCTACGGCGGTGGCGACAGCCCGCAGGTCGACGTGTTGCGCGGCATCGACCTGTCGATCCACGCCGGGGAATTCGTCGCCATCGTCGGGGCTTCCGGTTCCGGCAAGTCCACGTTGATGAATATCCTCGGTTGCCTCGACCGCCCAAGCCTGGGCGAGTACCTGTTCGCGGGGGAAAACGTCGCCCACCTGGACAGCGACGAACTGGCCTGGCTGCGCCGCGAGGCGTTCGGCTTTGTGTTCCAGGGCTACCATTTGATCCCCTCGGGCTCGGCCCAGGAGAACGTCGAGATGCCGGCGATCTACGCCGGCATCAGCGCCGCCGAACGCCATGCCCGCGCCCACGCGCTGCTCACACGCCTGGGCCTGGCCGAGCGCACCGGTAACCGTCCGCACCAGCTGTCCGGCGGTCAACAACAGCGTGTCTCGATCGCTCGGGCGCTGATGAACGGCGGCCACATCATCCTTGCCGATGAACCCACCGGCGCCCTCGACAGCCACAGCGGCGCCGAGGTAATGACCCTGCTGGACGAACTGGCCAGCCAGGGCCATGTGGTGATCCTGATCACCCACGACCGTGAAGTCGCGGCGCGGGCCAACCGCATCATCGAGATTCGCGATGGCCTGATCATCAGTGACTCGGCCGATGACGAAGCAGCGCCCCCACCCGCCACCCGCGGCGCGCTGCAAGCCGTGGACCTGCGCCAGCGCCTGGCCGACGGCGCCGAACACAATGGCGCCTGGAAGGCCGAACTGCTGGACGCGGTCCAGGCCGCCTGGCGGGTGATGTGGATCAACCGTTTTCGCACCGCGCTGACCCTGCTGGGGATCATCATCGGCGTAGCCTCGGTGGTGGTGATGCTGGCCGTGGGCGAAGGCAGCAAACGCCAGGTCATGGCGCAGATGGGCGCGTTCGGTTCCAACATCCTCTACCTCAGCGGCTCATCGCCCAACCCACGCACGCCGCTGGGTATCGTCACCCTCAATGACGTCGCGGCGCTGGCGGCGCTGCCCCAGATCAAGCGCATCATGCCGGTCAACGGCACCGAAGCCGGCGTGCGCTATGGCAACGTCGACTACATGGCCTATGTGGGCGGCAATGACACCAATTTCCCGGACATTTTCAACTGGCCGGTGGTCGAGGGCAGTTACTTCACGGCGGCCGACGAGCATGCGGCCGCCACCGTGGCGGTGATCGGCCATCGCGTGCGGGAAAAGCTGTTCAAGGGAGAGGTCGACCCCATCGGCCAGTACATCCTGATCGAAAACGTACCGTTCCAGGTGATCGGCGTGCTGGCGGAGAAAGGCGCCAGCTCGGGCAACAAAGACAGTGATGACCGTATCGCCATCCCCTACACCGCCGCCAGCGTGCGCCTGTTCGGCAGCTACAACCCCGAATACGTGGTGATTGCCGCCGCCGATGCGCGCAAAGTCCACGAGGCCGAAGTGGCCATCGATCAGTTGATGCAAAAGCTGCACAACGGCAAGCGCGACTACGAGCTGACCAACAACGCGGCGATGATCCAGGCCGAGGCGCGCACCCAGAATACCCTGTCGCTGATGCTCGGCTCGATTGCCGCGATTTCCCTGCTGGTAGGCGGCATTGGCGTGATGAACATCATGCTGATGACCGTGCGCGAACGCACCCGCGAGATCGGCATTCGCATGGCCACCGGCGCGCGCCAGCGCGACATCCTGCGCCAGTTCCTGACCGAGGCGGTGATGCTGTCGGTGGTCGGCGGCCTGTGTGGCATTGCCCTGGCCCTGCTGGTGGGTGGCGTGCTGGTGCTGGCCAAGGTGGCGGTGCAGTTCTCCCTGGTGGCGGTGTTTGGCGCATTCGCTTGCGCACTGGTCACCGGCGTCGTATTCGGCTTCATGCCGGCCCGTAAAGCTGCCCGGCTCGATCCGGTTAAGGCGTTGACCAGTGAATAAACGATCCATTCCCCCGTACCTGCCCGCACTTGGCCTGTGCCTGCTGCTCACGGCCTGCGCCGGTGACCCGCCCGCCGTGGACAGCGCTATTGCGCCGCCGGCTGCCTGGCAGTTCGCTGAACGCGACGCCGCCCAGGCCACTAACCAGCGCTGGTGGACGCAGTTCGGCAGCCCGCAGTTGAACCGCCTGGTCGACCAGGCCCGGCGTGACAGCTTCGACGTGGCCGCCGCCATGGCCCGCGTGCGCCAGGCCCAGGCCACGGCGGTGATTGCCGGGGCGCCACTGTTGCCCGAGGTGAAGTTCAACCTTGCCGCCAGCCACCAGAAGTTGTTGCACGGCACGGGCGGGCCGGACCTTGACGCCTCACAAAGCGATGACGCCGTCGATAATTTCGGCGCCAACTTCACCGCCAGCTACGAAGTGGATTTCTGGGGTGGCCGCGCCGCTGCCCGTGACAGTGCCCTGCACAGTCTGCGCGCCAGCGAGTTCGACCAGGCCACCGTGGAACTGACCTTGCTCAGCAACGTCGCCGACCGCTACGCGCAAACCCTCGCGGCGCGCCAGCGCCAGCAGATCGCCGAGTTGAACCTGACCAATGCGCGTAACGTCCTCGACCTGGTGCAGACCCGTTACGACGCAGGCTCCGCTACGGCCCTGGAACTGGCCCAGCAGAAAAGCCTGGTGGCCAGCCAGCAACGCCAGCTGCCGTTGATTCAACAACTGGCCGAAGAATCCCAGATCACCCTTGCCGCCCTCCTCGGCCAACCGGTCCAGGCCTTGGACCTGGGCGCCGAACCCTTCCAGGAGCTGACCTGGCCAACCATCGGCGCCGGCATGCCCAGCCAGCTGCTCAGCCGCCGGCCGGACATTGCCAAGGCCGAGGCCGAACTGGCGGCAGCCCAGGCGGACGTCACCGTGGCCCGCGCCGCCATGCTGCCGGCCCTGACCCTCGGCGCCACGCTCGGCTCCGATGCCTACAAGGCCGTGGACGTCCTGCGCAGCCCCTACTACACGCTGACGGCCGGCCTGGTCGGGCCGATCTTCAACAACGGCCGTTTAAGCGCCGAGCGCGACAAGGCGCGCGCGCGCCAGGATGAGCTGTTGCAAACCTACCGCGGCGCGATCATCAACGGCTTTGCCGATGTGGAAAAAGCCCTCAGCAGCATCACGCGCCTGGACCAGCAGCGCCACTGGCAAACGGAAGAACTGCAACAGGCCCAAACCGCCTTCCAGATCGCCGAAAGCCGCTACCAGGCGGGTGCCGAGGACTTGCTGACGGTACTGGAAACCCAGCGCACCCTGTATGCCGCCCAGGACTTGAACGTGCAATTGCGACTGTCACGCCTGCAGGCCAGCATTGCGCTGTACAAGGCATTGGGCGGCGGTTGGAAAACCAGCATCTGATAAACGAAACTCCAGTTTCGTACATAAGTCGTCTACCGCCCCTACATTCTTCGACTCAGGTTCCTTGGTAAAAAATGCCGCTATCACACGGCTGCCAGGGAACACTGGATGAATGTTGCAAAATACCTCGCGTGCGGCTGTCTCTGGTTGATGGCAAACCTTGGCCAGGCAGAGCCACTGATCAAACCCACCGCCATTGATTGGCTGCTCGATTGCCCCCTCCCCACCACCGAACGGCTTGACCCCGAGGTGCTGTCGCGCACCCAGTGCGGCATCGTCACCGTACCGCGCAACCATGCCGCCCCCTGGCAAGGCCACCAGCGCCTCTACCTGACCCGTGTCGGCGCCCGCGATCCCCTGAACCGCAAGGGCGTGGTCTTCACCCAGGCCGGCGACACCGCGCAAAAAAACTACGGAAGCACCTTCGCCATTCACCTCGCCAGCCGCTGGGACACGTATTCCACACAAGCCTATCGCACGCTGCTCAACCGCTACGACATGATCGAACTCAGCCCCCGCGACCTCACTCAGGAGCATGGCGTCGAACAGGCCGTACGGGACATGGAGTACGTCCGCGCCCAGTTGGGCGACGCCCAACTGCATTACCTGGGGGACACCATCGCCACGCGCCTGGGCAGCCGCTATGCCGCAGTGTTTCCCGAGCGCGTCGCACGCATGGTGCTGGTCAACGCCGAACACACCATGGCGGGTAGGCTTGGGGTCGAACAACTGCGCCTCAAGGAGCCCGCCAAACCGGACGCCGGCGGCTGTATCAACCGATGGGTGGGTGACTTCCTCGCCTATGGCAAACAGCCGCCACCGTCGAGTCGCTGCCTTGACGTGGCAGGCAGGCAGTAGCGCGTCGTTTACGACCTGTTGCCGCCGAAAACGACACCCTGCGTTGACGCTCCGTCGCAATCGTTATTAAGTGCTATTTATCCGCATTAATACGATAAATCGAACCCATGCTGAGTCGCCCGCTACGCCGCAAACGCCAGAAGCTGTCCGACGTGATTGTCGAGTCGGTCAAGCGCTCTATCGTCACCGACGCCTTGAAGCCCGGCGACCGCCTGCCCACCGAGCGTGAGCTGATGGAGAGCTTCCAGTGCTCCAAGGGCTCGGCCCGTGAAGCGCTCAAGGCCCTGGAGGTCGAGGGGCTGGTGAGTACGCGCACCGGCCCCAGCGGCGGTGCGTACCTGAACCAGGCCGGCACTGAACCCGCCAGCCGCGCGCTGCGTAACTACCTGCACTTCCAGCACCTGGACGGCGAGCAGGTGTACCAGTTGCGCAAGGTCATCGAAGTGGAACTGGCGGTGTCGGTGCTCGGGCGCCTGAGTGAGGACGACTACCGGGCATTGCAGGACAACGTGGATTTCTGCAGCGCCCCCGAAGACAGCGAAGCCGGCCAGCGTGAGCAACGCCTGGCGGAACTGGAGTTCCACAATTTGCTGGCCAAGGCCTGCCCCAACCCGTTGCTGAGCTTTATGGCGCAATTTCTCAACGACCTGCTGCGCGACCTGGTGGTACTGAAAAAAGCCTACAAGCCCAAGCGCAAGCAGTTCGACGCGGCCAACCTCGACTATCACAAACAGCTGCTGAACGCCTTTCGCGCCGGGGATGAAGGCGCGGTACGCAGCCTGATGCATGAACATATGTGCGACGCCGAACACCATATGACCGCGCTGGAAGGCCAGGTCAGCCCGCACTTTCTACTGGAGTTCGACCACAACCACTGAAAACACCCCTCCCACAGTTGACTGCATTCACTGCGTTATCCCAATAACAGGCCTGCCCACAGGCCCTGCTCCACCGTATCGCCCTTGCTACTCCTGCCAATAACTAAACCAGGGAGTCACCCCATGCAGCGTCGTACGTTATTGAAAGCCAGTCTTACCGCCGCCGCCGCCCTCAGTCTTCCACTGAGCGTGCGTTCGGCATTCGCCGCCGAGCCCTTTACCTTTTACGGCCTCAAGTCCATGTCCGGCGCCTTTGCCAGCTATGGCAAGTTTGCCGACATGGGTTCGCGCCTGGCGGTGGCACAACACACCGAGCTACTGGGCCGCCCCTTGAACTACAAGGTCATCGACACCGAGGGCAACGCCGGCAAGGCCGTGCGCAAGGTGCAGGAGGCGATCCAGCAGGACGGCGCGCGCTTCTTCCAGGGCTGCACGCTGTCGTCGTCGGCACTCGCGGTGGCCAAGGAAGTCGACAAGGTCGGCGGTGTATTCATGACCCCGGTCGGTGCCGATGAAGTCACCGGCAAAGACTGCAACCACGCCACGTTCCGCTGGTCGGTACCTACCTACGGCGCGATCCGCGAAACCATGGTGCCGCTGATCAAGCTGCTGCCGGATGCCAAGCGCTGGTACACCATCACGCCGCAATATGTGTTCGGCGAAGCGCTGCTCGAAGGCGCCAGAAACGTACTCAAGGAACATGGCCTGGAGCATGTCGGCAACAGCTACCACTCGCTGCAGGAGCAGGAATTCTCCGGCTACCTGACCAACGCCATCTCCACCAAACCCGACGTGCTGGTGTTGCTGAATTTCGGCAGCCAATCGTCCAACACCCTGCGCCAGGCGGTGAACTTCGGCATCAAGGAGCGCATGAAAGTGCTGCTGGTGTGGTCCGCCGGCCTCGACCAGTTCCAGGAACTGGGCAGCGATATCCTCGACGGCGTGTACCTCGGCGCGCAGTACTGGCATCAGGTCGACACCCCGCTCAACCGCGAACTGGTCAAGCTGACCCAGGCCAAGTACGGCATCAACCCCACCTACCCGTTGGCCGCCGACTACATCAGCACCAAAGTCATGCTCGACACCATCATCGCCACCGCCAGCTTCGACGGGCCGACCGTGGCCAAGGCCATGCAGGGCCTGAGTTTCGAAGGCCCCACCGGCAAGGAGTCGATCCGCGCCGGCGACCACCAGGTGATCAAGGACTACTACCTGCTGGTCGGCAAGGCCGCCGGCGAGATGGCCGACAAGGATGACCTGGCCAAGGTACTCAGCGCCGGCCAGTCCTTCCCGCCGGTGGAAGCCACGGGCTGCACGCTCGCCTGATCCGCTAAAACACCACCGTTGTACACGGCAGGGCCGCCCGGGCGGCCACCTGTTCGAGGGTTTCTGCATGCTTAATCTTTACCTGTTCCAGATACTCAACGGCCTTGGATTGGGAATGATCTACTTCCTGATCGCGGTCGGGCTGACGATCATTTTCGGCCTGCTCAACTTCGTCAACTTCGCCCACGGCGCGTTCTTCCTGCTGGGCGCCTACATCTGCTACACCGCCGTGAGCCTCACCGGCAACTTCTGGCTGGCGCTGTTGATTGCGCCGCTGGTGGTGGCCGCGTTGGCCTGGGTGATCGAGCGGCTGTTGATCCAGCGGATCTATCACTTGCCGCACATGTTCCAGATCCTGGTCACCCTGGGCATCGCACTGATCATCCAGGAAGCCAGCGTAATGATCTGGGGCCCGGTGGGCAAAAGCGTCGCCGTGCCGGAACTGCTGCGCGGCGTGCTGGTGGTGGGTGATTTCGTCTACCCCTACTACCGCCTGTTCCTCATCGTGTTTTCCGGGCTGGTGGGCCTGGGCCTGTGGCTGCTGCTGGAACGCACACGCTTCGGCGCCCTGGTGCGCGCCGGCAGTGAAAGCACCGAGACCGTGTCGCTGCTCGGCACGAATATCTTCCGCCTGTTCTCCATGACCTTCGCCCTCGGCGTGGGCCTGGCCGGCATGGCCGGGGTGCTGTTCGCGCCGTTGCGCGGTGCGCAGCCGTTCGTTGGCCCGGAGATTCTCGGCATCGCCTTCGTGGTGGTGGTGATCGGCGGCATGGGCTCGTTCAGCGGTGCGCTGGTCGGCGGTTTGCTGGTGGGCGTGGTGCAAAGCCTGATGACCACACTCTGGCCCCAAGGCGCGAGCCTGATGATCTACGGCGCCATGGCCGTGGTGATTCTGGTGCGGCCTTACGGCCTGTTTGGGAGAGCCTGACATGAGCGAGAAAAATCCCCTGCCGTTTGCCAAAACCCAATCACGCGCCATGTTGCTGTGGGTCGTGGCGGTGCTGATCGGCCTGCCCGTGCTATTGCCCTCGGCGACCCTGGCCAGCGAGATCCTGATCTTTGCCATGGCGGCCCTGGCCTGCAACCTGTTGCTGGGCTACACCGGGCTGCTGTCATTCGGCCAAGGCATCTTCTTTGGTGCCGGTGCCTACTGCGCGGCGCTGCTGATGATTCACCTGCAACTGGGCCTGTTCACCGCGCTGCTGGGCGCCGCCATCGCCGGTGGTTTCCTGGCCTTGCTGGTGGGTGCCCTGGCGATCCGGCGCACCGGCATCTACTTCGTGATGCTCACATTGGCCTTCAGCCAGATGGCGTACTTTGTCGCCTACACCTTGAGCGACTGGACCGGCGGCGATAACGGCCTGCTCAGCGTGCCACGCCCGGAAATCCGCATCGGCGACGCCGTACTGTTGTCCCTGGCCGACGCCCGCGCGTTCTATGGTTTTGTCGCGGTGCTGTTCCTGTTGATCTTTATCGGCGCACGCCGGGTGATCGCCTCGCCGTTCGGCAGCACGCTGATGGCGATCCGCGAAAACGAAACCCGCGCCTCGGCCATCGGCTACGACACGCGGCACTTCAAGATCCTGGTGTTCGTGCTGTCCGGCGCAGTCACCGGAATTGCCGGGGCGCTCTACGCCATGCTGCTGCACTTTGTGCCGCTGTCGAATATCGACCTGGCGATGTCCGAAAACATCCTGATCATGACCATTATCGGCGGCACCGGCTCGCTGTTCGGTTCGTTGCTGGGCGCCGGGTCCATCGTGCTGCTGGGGGATTTTCTCTCCGACCTGTGGCCCCGTTGGCTGATGCTGCTGGGGGTGATCCTGATCCTGGTGGTGATCTTCATGCGCGGCGGTTTGTGGGGCGGCCTGGCCGCGTTGTTCGAGCGCGTGCGCGGCCGTCGCAAGGCCGTCGTCGTCGCCAAGGAGGAAGGGCTATGAGCATCTTGTTGGAAACCCAGGACCTGGAACTGGCCTATGGCGCGTTCCGTGCGGTGAACGGCGTGAACCTCAAGGTCGAAGCCGGCACCATCCACACCATCATCGGCCCCAACGGTGCGGGCAAGACCAGCCTGTTCCACTGCCTGACCGGTGAACGCCAGGCCACGGCCGGGGCGATTCATTTCAACGGCAAGAACCTGATGCGCAAGCCCGCCCACACGCGCGTCGGCCTGGGCATGGCGCGCTCGTTCCAGCTCACCAGCCTGTTCCAGAACCTCAGCGTGCGCGAAAACCTGCGCCTCGCCGCCCAGGGCCGCGACGGTGCACGTGCGTTGAATTTCTGGCGCCGCGTGGACAGCAAGCGCGAACACCTGGAGATGGCCGACCAGGTGCTCGAACGCCTGCAACTCAGCGCCCGCGCCGAGACCCTGGCCGGCGAGTTGTCCCACGGCCAGCAACGGGTGCTGGAGGTGGGCATGTCGATCTGCTCCAAGCCCAAACTGTTGATGCTCGACGAGCCCACCTCGGGCATGGGCATCGATGACATCCCGATCATGACCCAGTTGATCAGCGACCTCGGCCGCGACCACACGGTGCTGTTGATCGAACACAACATGAGCATCGTCATGTCCATCAGCCAACGTATCACCGTGATGAGCCACGGGCAGATCCTGGTGGAAGGCACGCCGGAGTTCGTGCGTGCCGATGAACGCGTGCGCAGTGCTTACCTTGGGGAGGCTGCCTGATGTTGATCGTCGAGAATATCCATTCCTACTATGACAAGAGCCACGTGCTCGAAGGCGTGTCGCTGAGGGTCAACCCCGGCGAACTGGTGACCCTGCTCGGGCGCAACGGTGCCGGCAAGACCACCACCCTGCGCAGCATCCTCGGCATCATCTGCCCACGCCAGGGCCAGATCCACTTCAACGGCCAGGCGCTGGTGGGGCAGAAAATCTTTGAAATCGCGCGCCAGGGCCTGGCGCTGGTGCCGGAGAATCGCGGGATCTTCCGCCTGCTGACCGTCGAGGAAAACCTGCGCATTGCCGTCCGCAAGAGCAGCCGCTGGCAGCTTGAAGACGTGTACGGCATGTTCCCGCGCCTCAAGGAGCGGCGCAGGAACGCCGGCCATGCGCTCTCCGGCGGCGAGCAACAGATGCTCGCGATCGCCCGCGCCCTGCTCAACGATCCGAAGCTGCTGATCCTCGACGAACCCACCGAAGGCCTGGCCCCGGTGATCGTCGACGAACTGGTGAAGATCCTGCGCAAGGTCAAGGACGACGGCCTGCCGGTGCTGCTGGTGGAACAGAACCTGATGGTCTGCGACAAGCTCGCCGACCGCCATTACGTCCTCGAACAGGGCCGCGTGGTCTACGAAGGCAGTGCCGCCGCCTTCCGCGCCGACCCGACGATCAAGAACCGCTACCTGGCGCTGAGCGCCTGACGGGAGAATGCAGATGAACAGTTTTGCGCAACCGCTCCAGGGCAACGCCCCGCTGATCAACCGCGACCGCCTGTGGCAATCGCTGATGGACCTGGCGCAACTGGGCGCCACGGTCAAGGGCGGCGTGTGCCGCCTGGCCCTCACCGACCTGGACCGCCAGGCCCGTGACTTGTTTGTGCAGTGGTGCGAGGCCGCCGGGTGCAGCGTCAGTGTCGACGCCATCGGCAATATCTTCGCCCGCCGCCCTGGGCGTAATCCGGCACTGCCGCCGGTGATGACCGGCAGCCATATCGACACCCAACCCACCGGCGGCAAGTTCGATGGTTGCTACGGGGTGATGGCCGGGCTGGAAGTGATCCGCACCCTCAACGATTTGAACATCGAGACCCAGGCGCCGCTCGAAGTGGTGGTATGGACCAATGAAGAAGGCTCGCGCTTCCCGCCGTGCATGATGGGCTCCGGGATATTTGCCGGTAAGTTCGACTTGCAGGACACCCTCGCCAAACAGGACGAGCAAGGCCTGTCGGTGGGCGCCGAGTTGCAGCGCATCGGCTATGCCGGTGCCCGCGCGGTGTTGGGCCACCCGGTCGGCGCGTATTTCGAAGCGCATATCGAGCAAGGCCCGGTGCTGGAAGACCAGGCCACCACCATTGGCGTGGTCATGGGCTGCCTGGGCCAGAAGTGGTTCGACCTGACCCTCACCGGCGTCGAAGCCCACGCCGGGCCGACGCCGATGCACCTGCGCAAGGATGCCCTGGTGGGCGCCGCCGAGGTGGTCAGCGCGGTCAACCGTATCGCCCACCAGCAGCAACCTCACGCCTGCGGCACGGTCGGCTGCCTGAGCCTGCACCCGGGGTCGCGCAATGTGATTCCCGGCCAGGTGCACATGACCCTCGACCTGCGCCACCTGCATGCCGACAAGCTGCAGGCCATGGTCGATGAAGTACGTGGCGTGATCGAAGCCACAGCAGCCCGGCACGGGTTGACCTTCGAACTGACGCCCACCGCCGACTTCCCGCCGCTGGACTTCCACCCGGCCTGCGTCAACGCCGTGCGTGATGCGGCGAGTGCCTTAGGCCTGAGCCATATGGACATCGTCAGCGGCGCCGGGCATGACGCGATTTTCGTCGCCGAACTGGGCCCGGCCGGGATGATCTTTGTGCCGTGCGAAGGCGGCATCAGCCATAACGAAATCGAAAACGCCGCGCCGGATGACCTGGCGGCCGGGTGCGCCGTGTTGTTGCGCGCCATGGTCAACGCGGCACAGGGGAATAGCCATGAGTGACATAGGTGAACTGACGGCCGTACAACTGCTGGCGCATTTTCGCGACAAGACCCTGTCGCCGGTGGAGGTCACCGAGGATGCATTGCTGCGCATCGAACGCTACAACCCGATGGTCAACGCCTACTGCCATGTGGACCCCGAGGGCGCGCTGCGCGCCGCGCGGGCCTCGGAGCACCGCTGGTTGAAGGGTGAGCCCTGCGGTGCCCTGGATGGCGTGCCCGCCTCGATCAAGGACCTCACGCTGACGCTCGGCATGCCCACCCGCAAGGGCTCGCGCACCTCGTCGGCCGAGGGTCCGTGGGACGTCGACGCGCCCTTCCCAGCCTTTATGCGCAAGGCCGGCGCGGTGCTGCTGGGCAAGACCACCACCCCGGAATTCGGCTGGAAAGGCGTCACCGATAACCCGCTGTACGGCATCACGCGCAACCCGTGGGACACACGCACCACCGCAGGCGGCTCGTCTGGCGGCGCGGGCGCGGCAGCTGCATTGAACCTGGGCGTGCTGCACCAGGGCAGCGATGCCGGCGGCTCGATCCGCATCCCCTGCGCGTTTACCGGCACCTTCGGGATCAAGCCGACGTTCGGCTATGTGCCGCAGTGGCCGGCCAGTTCGATGACCATCCTTTCGCACCTGGGGCCGATGACCCGCACCGTGGAAGACAGCGTGCTGATGCTGCAGGCCGTGGCACAGCCGGATGCGCGGGATGGCCTGATCGGCGCGCCGAGGACCATGCCATGGCTCACGCCGCACACGGATTTGAACGGCCTGCGCGTGGCCTACAGCCCCACGTTTGGCTACGTGGATGTCGACCCGCAGGTGGCCAGGGTGGTCGCCCAGGCGGTCGAGGGCCTGGTGCAGCTGGGTGCCCATGTCGAGCAGATCGACCCCGGTTTCAGCGACCCGCTGGAGGTGTTCAGCACCTTGTGGGCGGCGGGCGCGGCACGCCTGACCGGGTCCATGAGCGACGCACAAAAACAACTGCTGGACCCTGGGCTGCTGCGCATTGCCCAGCGTGGCGAGCAGTTGAGCCTGGATGACTTCAACGCAGCCCTCGAAGCCCGCGCCGCGCTGGTGGCCCGTATGGCGGCGTTCCACGAGCATTACGACGTGCTGGTCTCGCCGATGATGCCGATCACCGCGTTCGAGGCCGGACACAACGTACCGCCCGGTTCCGGGATGCAGGAATGGACCGAGTGGACACCGTTCACCTACCCCTTCAACCTCACCCAGCAACCGGCGGCGTCGGTGCCGTGCGGCTTGGCGGCGAATGGCTTGCCGGTGGGGTTGCATGTGGTGGCGGCGCGGTTTGCCGATGAGCAGGTGTTGCGAGTGTGCCGGGTGTATGCCAAGGCGTTTCCGACCCGGCACTTACAGACACCGATCACCCCAACACCGTAGACCCAAATGTGGGAGGGGCGGTGCGACGATTCGACTTGCCCCTCCCACATTTTCTGAGCGCACTCCAATCCCCTGCCTCTACAATGTCCCCCATTCATCCCCGGGGGCTTCATGGACATCGAACTGGCACGCACTTTCCTGGAAATCACCCGCTGCGGCAGCCTGGCCGCCGCAGCCGAGAAACTGCACGTCACCCAGACCGCCATCACCGCACGCGTTAAAAACCTGGAAAGCCAGCTGGGCAGTACGCTGTTCGTGCGCAACCGCGCCGGTGCACGCCTGACCGCCGACGGCGAGGCGTTTGTGGTGTACGCCAACCAGTTGCTGCAAACCTGGGAAGCCGCGCGGCGTGACCTGCCGCTGCCCGATGGCTATCGCAATGTGCTGCATATCGGCGGTGAAGTCAGCCTGTGCAACCCGCTGATGCTCGGTTGGGCCCGGGCCCTGCGCGAACAGATCCCCGGGCATGCCCTGCGCACCGAAGTGCGTGAAGGTGAATACCTGCTGCGGCAGCTGGAGCTCGGCGTACTCGATGCGGCGCTGGTGTTCCAGCCGCAGTACTGGCCGGGGTTGCAGGTGGAGCAGGTGCTGGAAGAAAAACTGATCCTGGTGCAATTGACGAGCAAACCGGCCCCGTACGTCTACATCGATTGGGGCCCGGGTTTCCGCCAGCAGCACGACGCGGCCCTGCCCGACAGGGCTCGCGCGGCGGTGAGTTTCAACCTCGGGCCGCTGGCATTGCAGTACATCCTCGAGAACGGCGGCGCCGGCTATTTCCGCACGCGGGTGGTACAGAGCTACCTGGACAGCGGCGTGATGCAGCGCGTGCCCAAGGCCCCGGAGTTCAGCTTCCCGACGTTCCTGGTGTACTCGCGGGCACGGGATTCGGCGGTGTTGCAACAGGCCCTGGGGCTGCTGCGTGAAGTGGTCAAGGCCGAGAGTGACTGGTCGCAGCGCTGGGACCCGTTGATCTGAATCCCTTCCCCGGCGCAGCGCGCAAAACTCGCAGATTCCCGTGTACCAACTAAGCTCAGTCTCCAACAAAAAAACCTGAGCAGCCCGCCATGGTCCATCCCACCGAGACGTTTCGCAGCCGCTACCGCGCCGAGGTCAGCCCCCATTACAACCCCTGGCTGCACGCCGGCTTTGTGCTCGGCTATGGCGTGTGCTGCATCGGCCTGGCCGGGGCCTCCACCCACCGAGTTACGCCGTTCGAGTGGCTGACTGTGCCGCTGACCCTGGTGCTCTTCAACCTCTGTATCTACCTGGTGCATCGCCACCTCGGCCATCACAAGCACGCCTTGGCCCGCCTGTTCTATGCGCGCCACACCGGTGATCACCACAGCTTCTTTACCCCCGGCCACATGACCTACGACAGCCCGCGAGACTGGCGCGTCATTCTCTTCCCGGCGTGGCTGATCGTGCTGCACAGCCTGGTCATCACCCTCCCCGCCTGGTGGTTGCTCCAGCACCTGAACGCCAATGTCGCCGGGCTGTTCGCCGGGAGCATGATCCTCGGTTACCTGCTCTACGAAGTGTTCCACGCCTGCGAGCACTTGCCCGCCGACCACCCGCTGGCGCGCCTGCCGTGGATTCGCCAGATGCACCGACTGCACGCCCTGCATCACCGCCGCGAGCTGATGCAGGGGCGCAATTTCAATATCGTCCTCCCGCTGATGGATTACCTGTTCGGCACCCTGTACTGGGAACCGAACCCCAACGACAACCAGGAATCGTCATGAGTACCCGTCGAAAGAAAATGCGTCATCTGCTGTTTGTGCTGCTGCTGGCGGTGATCGCTTTCCTGCTGTTGATGCCGACCAAAGTGCAACCGGTGAACTGGGCTCCGCCCAAGGCGCCATCGATGAAGGAAGGTGCCTATGCCGACAACCAGCGCCTCAAGGCTGTGCAGAAAATCGGCGCCCAGGGCATCGCCGGCCCCGAGGCCTTGCTGCTCGATGCCCAGGGGCTTCTGATCAGCGGGCTGCATGACGGCCGCATCATCCGCACGTCGCCCGACAGCCCCACCCTGGAAGTACTGGCCAACACCGGTGGGCGGCCGCTGGGCATGGCACTGCACCCGGACGGGCGCTTGATCATTGCCGACGGGGTCAAGGGCTTGCTCGCGCTGGATCCCCAGCGCCAACTGACCGTCCTGAGCGCCAGCGCCAATGGCGTCCCCTTTGGCTTTACCAATGACGTGACCATCGATGCCGGCGGGCGCTATGCCTACTTCAGCGATGCTTCGAGCCGCTGGGGTTATGGCCAGGATGGCGAGGCGGTGATCGAGCATGGCGGCGATGGTCGCCTGCTGCGCTATGACTTTCGCAACGGCACCACCGAGGTGTTGCTGGACCAACTGCAATTCGCCAACGGCGTGGCCCTCGGCCCCGATGAAAATTACCTGCTGGTCAATGAAACCGGGGCGTATCGCATCAGCCGCTACTGGCTCAAGGGCGAACGTGCGGGCAACCACGACTTGTTTATCGACAACCTGCCCGGCCTGCCGGACAACCTCAGTTTCAACGGCCAGGACCGTTTCTGGGTAGCACTGTACTCACCGCGCAACCCGCTGCTGGACAGTTTTGCCGGCTACCCATTGCTGCGCAAGGTGATGGTGCGCGCGCTGATGGTGGTGCCCAAGCCCATTGAGCGCAAAGCCTTCGTGCTGGGGCTGAACACCGACGGCAAGGTCATCGCCAACTTGCAGGATGGCAGCGCCGGCAATTACTCGCCCATCACCACGGCCCGGGAATATGGCGACTGGCTGTACCTGGGCTCATTGAAGAATACGAGCATGGCGCGCTTGCCGTTGAAGCTGGCGTTGGCGCAATAACGCAAACAGGGCATACAGGCGCCTGGCCTGTATGCCCTGGGTACTACGGGTCACTCATGTTCAGCTCTTGGTGCTGCTCAGCAAGGTCTGTTTGCACAGGTGGCCGAAGCTGACGAACTCGGTGTTGTCACCACCGACGCCGATACCCGGGTATTCCAGTACTTCCATGCGCCACACGCCGTAGTTGAAGTCGGTACGCCAGGTGTTGTTGTAGCCCTGGGCATAGTCGACAAAGGTGGTCTGGAAATCACCGAAGCAGGTGCCCACGTTGATCGTGCCCGCCGCTTGGCCCGCACTGTCGGTCGCCGCCGAATACGCCTTGTAGACGATATCGCCGTTGGCCGGGTCGATCCGCTGGTCGAGATAGACGATCGGGTGCAGGCCCACCAGCGGTGCACCGGTGCTGTCCGACAGGCCCATGGTCCAGGTCAGGTCGCGATAGGCTTGGGTGGTCATGTAGCCGTAGCCCACGTCGGAAGCCGAATACGGAATGCGCAACACGTTCGCCTCGCCCTTCACATCCGGGCTGTTGACCCGCGGGTTGGAACCAAACGACAAGTTGTACTTGCCGGTCGCGCTCCACGGCTCGTTCGGGTGCTGGTTCGGCCGCACACGTACCTTGACCACGCCACCGACACCCGGGCTCGGGATCGAGGTCGACACGACGTTGGCCCCCACGGTGACCCACTGGGCGCCATCGAAACGCTCGAGGATCCACTTGTTGCGCGTGCTGCCACTGGTCGCATCGGCCGTCAGCGCAATACCCACACTCTGGCCACGGACGGCGGTGAAATCGAAGTAATCGACATCATCCAGGCTGTCGGCATTGCCGTTGATGTAGTTGAGGGTGTCCGGCAGTTGGAAGGCCGTGTCCGGGGTGTCATTGGGTTCGAACGCATCAAGGTTGGTATCGACCGCGACGCCGAACTGAAAGCTCGAGCCCTGGACCGCCGCGTTGGCCTCCATGAACCAGTAGTAATCGCCGGCCGGCACCACGCCGCCAAGGCTTTCATCGCCCGTGCCGGGGTTATTGGAGGTGCCCAGGGGCAGCGGATTGCCCTGGCCGTCGTCCTGGAACAGCGACAACGACATGTCGGTGCCTGCGGTCTGGTTGACCAGCAGAACATTGATCCGCGCCTTCTGCGGCAGGTTGAAGTGGTAGCACAGCAGGTCGCCGGTTTGCACGCCATCAATCGTATAGAGCGAGTTGATGTCCAGCGTCTGCTCACAGCCCTGGACCAGCGCAGCCTGCACGGCGGGCGCCGACTGGGCCGTGGCTTTTTGTACCTTGGCCACCCTGGCCGGCGCAGTGTTGTCTTCCACCACCGAGTCAGCCTTCGCCTTGGGGGCAAACAGGGTTTTCTTCTGCTGGGCACCCGCCAGCAATTGCTGTTTGAGGGCAGCCGTCGCCTTGTTGGCCTTGACCTTCGCAGCGCTTTTCAAGCCTTGCTTGACCGCAGGAGGCGCCGCTTGCGCAGCCAGGTGAGGGTATTGTTCAGCGAGGGCAAAGGCCGAGACAAAGCAGGTGGCCGCCATGGCCGCACCGAGCATAAAGGCTTTTTTCGATTTCATTTTTTATCCATCCATAGTTAAAAACTGAAGGTCAGGTGACATCCGGTCACCTGGGATGGAATGTAGGAGAAGACTGGATGAATGTACAGTATTTTTTATGGAAAAATTCAGGCTCTTTCAAATGAGAATGTCGGCCCATCTACGCCAAACAGTCCAAACGACTGTTGCGATAACCCAAATAAAGCCGACGTAATAGGGCCATAACACCCAACGCTTCAGCCCTAATGGAACAGACGCCAGCTCGGCCTCGGTCACAACGCCTGCTTTCACATAGCGTGCTGAGTCAGACAGGAAATCAAACATCAACAGCATGCGGTATTGCCTGTCGAGCCATCGGTTTCGTCTCCAAAATCGCTTATTGGCGCGGACCCTTTCGTTATGACTGAAATAACCTTCTACCTCGTCGAGTTTTGTATATTCGGCAAACAGCGCCAGCCCCAAAACGACAAACGCCCCCACAAAATGCACAATGGTGAAGGCAAGAAAAAACGACACGATTAAGCCCCCTCTGGTTCGAAGATCAAATCACCGTTGACCTCCAGGATCTTTCCACCCAATAACGCACCTTCATCACCTAGACCAGAGCCTACCGCCTGCCCACCCGCAGCGCCGCCGATGACTGCGCACGCAAGCGCACCTTGTCCCTTCATCGAAATACCCAAAAATAGGTGACAAGCACGAAGAGCAAAGGCTGCACCATACTTTCCCCCGACAGCAGCCCCAGCCACTCCCCCCATCAACCTCCCCGTCTCCACATACTTAGCCCTCCTGCACTGCGCCTCCCGTCCCGTCACACACGCCTCCTTGATCTCCAGCCCGGTCACGCCCACATCCAGCGCGATCCCAATGAAAGTCCCGTTACCCAGCCACTTGGACATCTGCGCAATCTCGCGCATGCGCCGTGCATACCCCGCAATCTCGCCTTTATGCAGATAGCTTTTGGTCGAAATCCCCAGCACCTTCTTCAACGACTCATTGCCCTGCAACCCCGTGCCGAACCGTGCCGCGCCTTGCAGTTGCAGATCCAAGCGCCGGAACAAAGCCTGGCGCTGTTTGATAAAGCCATCCCGGTCCAACGCACCGTCCTTCAAGCGCTGATGCAACCCCTCGATGTCCTCCAGGGTCTGCGCCACCTCATTCAGATGCCGCGACCAGGCCGATGTCGCACTGCCGATACCAATCGATCCGTAGGCCATGAAGCTCTGCAGCAAGTCATAGTTGCCGATCAACTCCCTGCCCGCCGAGGTATCCATTTCCAGATTGCGCCGAACTGTTTCGGCATGGCGCATCAACCAGGCTTCCTCGCTCGAACAGCTCACGCTGTACGGATCGGGAATAATCACCAATTGACCCGGCGCGACCAGACCGGGGCGCAGGTGCCGGTTGAGCACATCAAAATGATCGGAGCGCTGCTGGCTCGGGGCGCCGCCCATGAGGCGGGATTTCAAATGGATGTAGTCCGTTGTGCGGTCGTTGATATAGCTCTGCGCCATGCCTTACATCCGGGATGCAAAGAATATGGCGTCGAAATATAAGCAAGCACCTACGCCCCGAACACAAGCGCAGGTGGGCTGAATTGCATTTGGGAAGTTGCCTACTTCACGAAGAAACAGCGCCTACAGAAACAACCCTAATACCCGGTCATCTCCAGGTACCCCACCCCACCCTCAAACCGCACCGGCCCTTCCCAGTACGGAATACTCAGGTTCATCCAGGCCTTGGGGTTGACGGCCTGGGTGGTGATATCCAGCTGCTTGCCGGGAATTTTCAGCGACCAGCGTGTGGGAATCTGGCGGCCGTCAATCGCCGTGGTGTCCAGCGGTGCCAGTTGGATGTCGGCGTTGTGCAGGGTCTGGGTGTGGCCTTCACGGTCGATCCAGGTGCCGGTCAGGTAGGACACGCCGTCGGTTTGCCGCACCCGAAACAGCATCAGTTGCTCGCCTCGGTCCAGGTGCAGGGAGAACCAGTCCCAGCCGGTCTGGCTGGCGGTCAGCGGTTGGCTGCTCCATTCGCGGTCGAGCCACGCCGGGCCGCTGACCTGATACGTCTTGCCGTCGATGCTGACACTGCCCTCGGCGGTAAAAAACGGCTGGCTGTAGTAGTACGACGCCTGGCCCTGATCGGATTTGCGGCTGTAGCCGTTGTCGCCTTGCAACACCGATGGCCGGCTGGAGGTGAGGCGCAGGTCGTAGGCAAATTGCGCCCCGCTGGCCTTGAGTTGCATGTCCGCCAAGGCGCTCGCGGCGCCGGGCTGGCTGGCAAAATTCCAGTCGTCGATCCAGGCGTTGAACGGCGCGGCCTGCGCCCCGGCCTGGCCGACGCCACCGCGGGCGAAGCGTTCGGCGGCATAGTGGCGGGTGGCAGAGGTGACGGCGGCGTGGCCGAGCCATACGGTCGAGTCGTGCCAGCCCGCCTGCGTCGGCCCGGCCTTGAGGGCGTTGCGAAACAGCGTCCATTGCACGCCGAACACATTGCCCTGGGCGTCCTTGAGGTTGGCGGTGACGTACCACCACTCGATCCGAAAGCCGTCGTGGGGGCCGTGGTCCTCGGGAAAGCTGAAGACCTTGCCGGGCAGCACCTGGGCAAAGTCGGCCGCGTCACTGCCCAGGCCGGCGAAGCTTTCCGGCGGCGCAGGTTGTTGGTCGCACGCGCCTAACAGCAACAGAAGAAGCCCTGTAGGAGCGAGCTTGCTCGCGAAAAACGTCAACGATAACGCGGGCATTCCGGCTGCACGCGGCGCTCTCGGGTTTTTCGCGAGCAAGCTCGCTCCTACAGAGAGGACAGCCAGGAACAGGGGCTTAATCTTCATGGGCAAACGTCCTCAACAAATCCGCCGGACGGCTGCGGTACAGCTGCCACAGCGGCCAAGCCGACGCCAACAACGTGGCCAGCAGCGCCAGCCCCAGCAATTGTGCGAGCTGCCACGGGAACACTTGCAACGGCAGGCGCCAGCCAAAGGCCTGCACGTTGATCACCGCGTCCAGGCACCACGCCAGCAACAGGCCCAACGGCAACGCCAGCAGCAACGTGAGCACCGCCAGCAGCCAGGTTTGCCCCAGGTTCAGCAGCATCAATTGCCTGCGCGTCACCCCCAATGCCCACAGCGGGGCGAGTTGGCCGAGGCGGCTCTGGCTCTGGGTCAGCAGGCTGATGAACAGCGCCACGCCGGCCACGCCCAGGGTCAGGCTGTTGAGCGCGGCGGTGGCGGCGAAGGTGCGCTCGAACACTTGGCTCGACCAGCCCTTGAGTTGCTGTTGATCGACGATACGGCTGTCTTCCAGGGCAAAGGCGCGCTGCACTTCAGCCACCAGCGGCGCCACGTTTTCCGGCAACAGCCGCAGGTTGAAACGCGCCGGTGCCAGTGTCGGCCAGCGGGCCAGCAGGTGCCGGGAATTGACCAGCACGTGGCCCTTGGGGTTGCCGTAATCGGCGTACACCCCCACCACGGTCGGCGACCACACACCCTGGGGCGTGGGAATGCTCACCGTATCACCCAGCGTCACCCCGAGCCGCCGCGCCAGCTGTTCGCTGAGCATCAGGGTCTCGCCTTGCTGCAACTGGTCCCACGGCGCGCTCGCCGCTTCCAACAACGGCCAGTGCTGGCGATAGGTCGGGTCGTCGACCACGCCAAACAGATCCGCCGGCCAGCCCTGCAATTGCACCGCGACCTGCCAGGTGGGCAACACGGTATGCACCAACGGTTGCTGCGCCAGCCAGGCGCTGAGTTGCTCTGCCTGGGCCGGGGTTTGCGGGTTGAGGTACAGCTCGGCGGTGAGGCGTTGCTCCAGCCAGTTGTTGAACGTGTGGCGAAAGCCTGAGGTCATGGAGCCCGCGCCGATATTCGCGGCCAGGGCCAACAGCAGCGCCATCAACGCCAGGCTCAGGGCCGGCAGTTGTTGACGGCAGTCAGCCAGGAACCACTGGCCGAGTACCGAACGGCTGCGCCCCAGCAGCGCCTCCAACAGGCCATTGAGCAGCACCGGCAAGCCCAGGGCGGCGCCGAGCAGCAAGGCCGCCATCAACACAAAGCCCGCCGCCAGGCTGTCGCCCAGCCATAACGCCAACAACGCGATCAGCAAGGCCGTAGCCGCGACCCAGCCCTGGCGCCGCAACCAGCGCCCATGGGCCTCGTGCCAGGCCTGGGCGTTGGCCAGCGCCAGCAACGGCAAACGCGCCGCGCGCCATAGGCTGCTGGCGCCGGCAAGCAAGGCGCCGAGCAGGCTCAAGCCCAACCCTGCCGCCCACCACCAGGGACTCAAGCTCAATTGGCCCGGCACCTCGGCGCCATACAAGCCACGCAGGCTGGCGGCCACATCCGGCAGCAACAGGCTGGCCAGCAGGTAACCGCTGGCGACGCCGAGCACGCCCCCCAACAGCGACAACGCCCCCAGCTCCACCCCCAGGCCGAGGATCAACATCCGCGCACTCACCCCACAGGCGCGCAAGGTGCGCAACAACCCGCGCCGCTGCTCCAGGGCCAGGCCAATGGCCGCGTGCACGATAAACAGCCCCACCACAAACGACAGGAAACCCAGCGCATCAAGGTTCAGGTGAAAGCTCTCGGTCAACCGTGCAAGGTTATTCTCCTCGCCCTGCTTGAGCTGCAGCCCGGCGGGCGGTGTGGGATGGCGAGCGGCGAAGGCCTTGTCCACCAGCAGGCGCGAGAGCTGGCCGGGCATCTCCAGCAGCGCCTGGGCAAACCCGATATCGGTGAGCAACAGGCCGGGCGCCATATCCGCCTGGACCTGCAACGGCGGCAGGCGCTGCCCATTCAGCGTGAGCGGTTGCTGGCCCTCACGCAGTCCCAGGGCCTGCAAGGTGTGCGGCGCAATCCAGGTAAGACCCGGCGGTTCAAAGAAGGCCAGCATCTGCGCCTGGCTCAGGCGCTGCCCCGCCACCGCGCCGCTGCCGGGCAACGACAATGGTTCGATGCCCATCAACTGCAGGCGTACGTCCTCATGCCCCTTGAGTTGCAGCCGCCCCTGCACCACCGGCGACACCGGCCACCCGGCACGACGCAGTTGGGCAAACAGCGTTTGCGCGAAACTGGCGGCGTCCGGCGCACTCAGGCTGGCCTGGGGTTCGCCGCCGATCAATTGGCTGGCGCGCGCGTAACTGTCGCGGGCCTGGCTGTTGAGGGCCTGCACCCCGGTCAGCAGCGCGGTGGCCAGCCACAGGCCGGTAAGTACGCTGAAAAACTGCACCGGATGCCGTCGCCAATGGCTGAGCAAGGCACGCAAGGTCCAGTAAAAAACCCTCACGTCGGCATGACCTGTCCATGATGCAGCACCACTTGCCGGTCCAGTCGGGCGGCGATGCGTGGGCTGTGGGTCACCATCAACAGGCTGGTGGGACTGTCGCGCAGCAGGTCCAGCAGCAGTTGCAGGACCTCGTCGCTGGTGGCTTCGTCGAGGTTGCCGGTGGGCTCGTCGGCCAACAGCAAACCTGGGCGCGAGGCCAACGCCCGCCCGACCGCCACCCGTTGCTGCTGGCCGCCCGAGAGTTGTTCCGGATAGCGCTTGAGCAAGTCCCCCAGGCCCAGGCGTTCGACCAGTTGCGCCTGCCACTGCGGATCAAAACGCCCCGCCAGGCGGGCCTGGAACGCCAGGTTGTCGTCGACGCGCAAGCTGCCGATCAGGTTGAACTGCTGGAACACCAGGCCAATCTCGGTACGCCGCCAGTGGGCCAGTTGCGCCTCGCTCATCCGGTCGAGGCGCTGCTCACCCACCTCGATGCTGCCGCCGTCCACCCGATCAAGCCCGGCAACCAGATGCAGCAGGGTGCTCTTGCCGCTGCCGGACTCACCCATCAACGCCAGGCTGCTGCGCGCGCCCAGGTGCAGGTCGACCCCCGCCAACACCGCCAACGGGCCTTGGGGGGTGGCGTAGCTTTTGAAGACACCTTGCACCTGCAACATGGGAACACTCATCTGATGGCTGGCAATCGAGAATAACGGCTGAGGATCAAGGCCACGCAAATTTTTCACATGGTTTTCACCGGCCGCCCACCCACCGCACTTTAAATTGCCGGCCAAGCGTCACTCGTCGACAACTTATTAGTTGCCACGCCTGGCAACTTTTAACCGCAGCATGTTCAGCGAAAAGACAGCCACCCTGTGACAGCCTCGCGCTTCACTTCGGGCACTTGCCGACAAGTTGCGCCTAATTAATACAACACAGCCGATAGTGACCATGGTGAATGTAGTGGTTGACCTTACCCTGATTAAACCACGCTCGCGCCGAGCCTTTTTCAAGCGCCTCAAACCGCTTTGGCTCGGGCTTACGGTGGTTGCCGTGCTGCTCACTTGCGCGCTGTTCTGGCCGACCTCCCCACGGGACCTCGGCGTGGGCAACCGCCTGCTGACGTCCCAGGTGCTGCCGCTGTGGCGCGACGGCGACCTGATCGTACTGGTGCGGCATGAAGAGCGCTGCGACCGTTCGAGCAACCCGTGCCTGGGCCCGGTGGAAGGCGTGACGATCAATGGCAGCCAACACGCCGAAAACCTGGGAAAAGCCTTTAAATCACTGGGCATGGACGGCACTGACGTACTCTCAAGCCCCGCCATTCGCACGGCTCAGACCTCGCGCTTCATGTTCGGCAAAACCGACATGACCTCCAGCGAACAAGCCGTCTGCGGCAAGGCCATGGGCGAAGAACTGCTCAGCCACAAACAGGCTGGACGCAACCTCGTATTCGTCACCCACAGCGGTTGCATCGCCGACTTTGAAACCGCCCTGGGCTTCCCCCACGCCAAGTTTTCCGAGTACGGCAGCGCGCTGTTCGTGCAGGTGCTGGCCAACGGCAAGTTCAAGGCCCTGGGCATCATGAAAAACCAGGACTGGCCTGCCGCGCTTAAACAAATCTAAGTCATTCCCTTCCCGCCGCCAGGCTTATGTTCAGCAAAAAGACAGCCCTGTTCTGGCATGTTTAGTTGCGTCCTTAATTAAGGTCGTTATGACTATTTCCTGTTATTTAGTGAACGCCGTGACGACTTTCGCCATTACTTCATTAGTTGAAAAAAACACCATCGGACGTCAAGGAGCGACGTTTTCATGACTCGCCTGAAACCCCTGCCGGTACTCTTGCTGGCCTTCGTCGCGTTTTATCTGTTGCCACTGGGCCTGCACGGTTTGTGGATACCGGATGAAACCCGCTACGCCCAGATCAGCCAGGAGATGCTCCTGAGCGGCAACTGGGTGGCACCGCACTTCATGGGCATCCGCTATTTCGAAAAACCGGCCGCCGGTTACTGGCTGATCGCCCTGGGCCAGGCCGTGTTTGGCCAGAACCTGTTCGGTGTACGCATCGCCTCGGCCCTGACCACCGGCTTGAGTGTGCTGCTCGCTTACCTGATCGCCCGTCGCCTGTGGAACGACCCGCGCAAAAGCTTCGCCTGCGCCCTGCTCTACCTGAGCTTTGGCCTGGTGGCCGGGCAAGCGGGGTATTCCAACCTCGATCCGCCATTCACCTTGTGGGTCAACCTGAGCCTGGTGGCGCTGTGGTTTGCCCTCGACAGCAGCACCCTGCGCAGCCGCCTGGGCGCCTGGGCCGTGTTGGGATTTGCCTGTGCCATGGGGTTCATGACCAAGGGTTTCCTGGCGTGGGCGCTGCCGGTGCTGATCGCCGTGCCCTATATGCTCTGGCAGCGGCGCCTGGGCGAGTTGCTGCGGTATGGCCCGGTGGCCATCGGCGTGGCCGTGCTGGTGTGTTTGCCCTGGGTGCTGGCGATCCACACTCAGGAACCGGATTTCTGGCGCTTCTTTTTCTGGAATGAACACATCCGCCGCTTCAGCGCCGACAACGCGCAACACGTGCGACCCTGGTGGTTCTTCCTGCCGATCATGGCGGTGGCTTGCCTGCCATGGGCCGGGCTGCTGCCCAACACCCTGCACCAGGCCTGGACAGAAAAGCGCCAACCGGCGATCGCTTTCCTGGCCCTGTGGTTGCTGCTGCCCCTGGGCTTGTTCAGCCTGAGCAACGGCAAGCTGCCGACCTACATCATGCCGTGCCTGCTGCCCCTGGCGTTGCTGATGGGGCATACCTTGAGCGAGCTGGTCAGCCAAGGCAGAACCCGAACCCTGCGCCTCAATGGCCTGTTCAACTTCGTGATCGGCATGGCCGCCATGATCGGCCTGATCTACCTGCAAATCGCGAGGCCGCTCTACGGCAACAGCCATGCCGAGATGTTCAGCCTGTCGCTGGCCTTTATCGTGCTGCTGGGCTGGATCCTCACCAACCTGCTGCAAAGCTTTCGGCCGCTGACGTTGTGGGCAATGCCAGCCCTGGGCATCGGCCTGCTAGTGGTGCTGCTGCCGTCGAGCATGCCGGCCTACATCGCCGATAACGAAATGCCCGACCAATTTGTGCTGGAGCATGTGGATGAGTTGCAGCACACCCACGCGCTGCTGAGCAATGAACTGGAGAGCGCCAGCGCCTTGGCCTGGCGCCTGCAACGACCCGACGTGACGCTGTATGACACCGAAGGCGAGCTGCGCTACGGCTTGCAATATGCCGATTCGGCTCCGCGCAAAGTCGATCTGGAGCAGGTGCAAGCCTGGCTCAAGGACGCCCGCCAACACGGCTCGGTCGGCGTGCTGCTGCGGGTCAACAGCACCAGTGAAATGCGCGAGGCCGGGCAATTGCCGCCCGGAGGCAAACGCTATTACAAGGGCTACCTGGAACTTATCCTCTACCCGCAGGCGCCATGATGCCGGGTTATCTCAAGACCGAACGCGGCGCCCTGCTGCTGTTGCTGGGCGTCTCGGCCCTGCTGCTGCTCACCGGCCTGGGTGCGCGTGACCTATGGGGCCCGGAAACCCGCTGGGCGAATATCGCCTTGCAGATGCTGCAGAGCGGTGACTATTTCGACCCGTACCTCAAGGGCGTGCCCTATTACGACAAACCCCTGCCCTCCTACTGGCTGATCACCGGCGCGGCGCACCTGATGGGAGGCCTCGGGCCCTGGTCATTGCGCCTGCCGTCGGTGATCGGCGCGTGGCTGAGTGTGTGGCTGGTGTACCTGATTGGCGAACGCCTGTTCCGCAAGGGCACGGGGCTGATCGCCGGTTGGATGCTCGCCACCACCTTCTACTTCCTGTTCTGGGCCCGCGTGGCTACGGCGGATGTGCTCACCGTGTGCGGCGTGCTGGCGGCAGTCGCGTGGTATTGGCGCGGCCCAGACGACACGCGGCTGTGGCGCTATACGGTGTTTTTCCTGTTGCTGGCCCTGACGTCGTTGTTCAAGGGCCTGATCGGCTTTGTGCTGCCCGGCCTGGTACTGCTGCCGCACCTGCTCAGCGAACAGCGCTACAAGCGCCACCTCAATCTGCGCCTGCTGCTGGCCGTGCTGATCGCGGCCGCCGTGTATGCCGTGCCGTTCGTGCTGTCGCACTTGTACGGCGCACCGACCTATGGCGAGAGCGGCCTGGCGTTGGTGTTCCGGGAAAACGTGGTGCGCTTCTTCGACCCGTTCGACCATATGGGACCGATCTACACCTACCTGATCTACCTGCCCGCCTACACGTTGCCCTGGACCCCGTGCTGGCTGCTCGGCCTGTGGCTGGCCGTGCGGCACTGGCGCAACACCCCGCCGAACGTGCGCTGGCTGGTGTGGGGCCTGGGCCTGCTGTTCGTGTTCTTTACCGCCAGCGGCAGCCGGCGCAGCTACTACGTGTTGCCGCTGGTACCGTTCGCCCAATTGCTGGCGGCGTGGTGGCTGAGTGAGCGCGTGTTGAAAAAGCCCGCCAGCTGGCCGCGCTGGCAGAAGAGTCTGGGGATCGCTGCCACACTCATGCTGTTGATCCTCGGCGTGGCCTATCCCTGGTCCAACGGCAACGGCGGCGTGACCCGCTTCGCCGAAGATGTGCAAACCGAGGCCGTGAAAAGCGCGCCCTGGAACCAATGGCAGATGGTGCTGGTGGAAGTCGACAACAAGGTCCCGATGTACCTGCAAAATGGCGGCAAGCCTTTCTACTACGTCGCCGAAACCCAGGACTTCCCCCGCCAGGGCGACAGCGCCGCGTTCATGGCCTGGCTGGAAAAAACCAGCAGCCAGGCTTTCGACCCGCAGCGCACGATCATCGTCGCGCAGTTTTCCAAGGAGGATCCGACGCCGTTGGCATTCCTGGGGGCGGATCATCAGGTGATCACGACCCAGCCGGACAATGGCGAGCGGCTGTTTCACAAGCGTGACGAGGGCAGTGTGGCGTTTATCCCTGCGTCACGCTGATGGCTGCGTATCAGGTGCGCGTGTACCGCACCGGCCGGGGCGGGGGACAGTGAGCCGCGGGATCATGGCAAACAGGTTTTGGCGTGAACATGCTTGTTGTGGCCTTATTTCGGTGAAATCACCGCCTCCGCCTCGATTTCGATCAACCACTCCGGCAACGAAAGCCCACTGACAATAATCCAGGACGACGGCGGCGGGTTATGGGGGAAGCGCTCACGCAGCGCCTGGGCGATGAGCTCCTGCTGATCACGTGCGGACTCGACGATATACAGCCGCAGCATTACCACATGGGACAAGTCACCCTCGACCTCGGCCAGGACTTTTTCGATATTGTCCAACGCCGTATCGGTTTGCTCGGCAATGCCTGGACCGACCGTAAGCTCCTGGGCATCCACACCTACCTGGCCGGAAAGCAGAATACGCCGGCCATCAGGCACTTCGATAGCTTGGCTGAAGCCGTATTGCAGGGAGTTGAATACGCTCTTGGGATTGATGACCTTGGGTTGCATGACGAGTCCTTGTTGTCGGTAGGAGTGCAAGGCTAACGTTAAAATTCTTACGTCTCCAGGAGAGGGCTTTGGGTGATGAAGATGAGCAGGTCCATCGGACCGCTCTTACGCAACTTTCGGGTTGTATCTGATCAACCTCGCCGCCCCCCTTCGCGGGTCGCTGCACATTCAGAGAACGGGTGTGGAAGCCCGAACTCCCATCATGTGGGAGTGATTAGGGCCGCTGCGCAGCCCAACGCGGGACAAGCCCGCTCACCACAGAGGGAGTTCCCCTGTTTGATCTTCAACAGGTCGTGATAAATACGCTGACGCTACCAACTCCCCATCCCCAAACTGAACGGCGAAAACTCCGCGAACTGCCAGCGCAACGCCAACGCCGCCGGGCGGCGGACCAGGTGTTCCACGGTCACTGTCCATAACCGCTGCGCGCCCTCGAAGCGGGCGACCTCAGGCCCGTCGAGAATCAACGAGGTACGCCCGGCGACCTGCAACATGTCCCCCGATTCAAAGTCGATAAACAACAACCCCGCCACCGGATTGGCCGCCAGGTTGCCCAGGGTGTTGAAGAACAGGTTGCCGGCAAAATCCGGGATGGTCAGCACGTCGCCCTCCACGCGCACGAAGCCGGTGTGGCCGCCGCGATGGGAAACGTCCACCGAGCGTTCACCGTCGACATCCACGTAGCTGGCGACGAAGAAGGTGTCGGCGTTGCGGATCATGGTTTCGGCTGCAGCGTCCAGGCCGCCCATGCGCTCGACCTGGCTGCCAGGTTTGCGTGCAACCCCATCGACCGGCCGCAGTTGGATGTATTTGGGGCAGTTCCCGAAGGTCTGCACGACGTCGATTGACAAGCCGTACTGATCAAGTCCGCCGACACGGCCGTTCATGCGGTTGCGGCGCCGGGTGTTTAGGTCGATGCCGAGCAGGCCCACTGCGGCACCCTCGTGCAAAGCGGCCCGAGCCGGGTCGCTGGCAGAGGGCAGGCTGTCAATCTGCAAAGTATAAGGATCGGGAGAATGGGCAAACCCCGGCGCGCCTTCGACCATCGTCGCCCAGGGAATCCCCTGCTCATCCACCACGCCGAGCATCAGGTACGGCAACAAGGGATAGAAGTCCCGATGCTGCTCCGGCAGGTGATCGCGTATCACCTTGGGCCCGACCACCGCCATGCGCTCGGCCACGCCGACCGC
Source organism: Pseudomonas sp. CFBP13509 (assembly GCF_005233485.1). NCBI lineage: Bacteria > Pseudomonadati > Pseudomonadota > Gammaproteobacteria > Pseudomonadales > Pseudomonadaceae > Pseudomonas > Pseudomonas sp. CFBP13509. The sequence goes on along the minus strand of NZ_QGAA01000010.1, from coordinate 194,525 downwards.
TGCTTGTAACTGCCGTTCGCCGGCATGCCAGGGGGACTGTTCGATAGGGTTCATGGCGATCACCTCAAGTTGGTTGCCCCCATGCTGCGCCCTACCAGTCAAATGCAGAATGCCCACCCCAGGCAATCCACTATTACGCCAACTGAAATGCCGAGTGCTCACGCAGCGCCGCCACGCAGTGGTCGACGAAGCTGCGCACGCGCATCGGCGCATGCCGGCCCTCGCGGTACACCACGTGCACCGGCAAGGGCGCTGGCTCGTAGCTCGGCAGAAGGCGGCATAACTGGCCGCCGAGCAAATGCTCATGCACCGGGTAGCTCAAGCAACGAACCAGCCCCGTGCCGTGCAGCGCCGCATTGATCGCGCCTTGCACCGTGGCGCAACTCAGCCGCGCGCGGGCCTTGAGCTGGCAACCCTGGAATTCCCAATGCACCGGGTTGGCATTCGCGATCAGACGATGCTGCTTGAGGTCGTCCGGGTGTCGGGGTTCACCGTGCGCCGCCAGGTAATCGGGACTGGCGCAGAGGATCTGCCGCACGTGCCCGACCGGGCGCGCGATCAGCGATGAGCTGGGCAACTCGCCGACCAGGATCGCCACGTCCAGCCCCTCTTCGTGCAGGTTGGGGTAATAGTCGTGGTAGTGGGCGGTGAGCTGCACCGCAGGGTAACGATCCATGTAGCTGGCCAACAGCGGCGCCATCACATAGCGGCTGAACAGCAACGGCATGAACACCCGCAGATTGCCCTGGGCCTGCACATGCAAGCCCTTGGCCGAGGCTTCGGCGGCGTCCACGGCGGCCAGCAGGTGCACGCAGTCGGCCAGGTACGCGTGCCCGGCGTCGGTCAGGTTGACGCCGCGCGTACTGCGCGCCAGCAATGCCACGCGCAGGCGCGCTTCCAGGCGGGCCACGGCGCGCACCAAGGTCGGGCCGGATACCTGGGCACTGCGCGCCGCCGACGCCAGGCTCGTTTGCCCGGCCAGCGCGGCGAACAGTTGCATGTCGCGATAACGTTCCATCAGCCGCGCCGCTGCATCGCCGGGTTCAAAGCTGCGTCCTGGCCGAGGCGATGGCTGAGGAAATCGACAAAGGTGAGGATCTTGGCCGGCACCCGTGGGCTTTTCTGGAACACCACCTGGATCGGCAGCGCTGCCGGTTCAAAGTCCTCCAGGACAATCTCCAGCTCACCCGCCGCCACCGCCGCCGCGACCTGATAGGACAGCACCCGCGTGATGCCCCAACCCACTCTCGCCAGATTGATCGCCGCGTTGTTCGCCGTGACCACCAGGCGCGGCTCCACCGGCACCGCCAATGGCTGGCCGCCCTCGACAAATGTCCACTCGCTCAGCAATTGGCTGGAAGACGAGGCAGCAAGCTTCGCCTCGCGTAACTGCGACGGGTGCCGAGGCCGGCCCTGCTGCGCCAGGTAAGCCGGCGCCGCACACACCACCCGGCGCACCTCACCGACCTTGATCGCCTGCTGCCCCGGCTCATGCAGATGACCGATACGCACCGCCACATCCACCCCTTCGTCGACCATGTTGACCACCCGATCCACCAGCAAGGCATTGATATTCACCAGCGGAAAACGGTCAAGGTACTCGCCCAGCACCGGCGCCACATACAACTCGCCAAACAGTACCGGTGCGGTCACCGTGAGGTGGCCGCAGGGGATCGAATAACTGCCCGCCGCCGCTTCTTCGGCTTCGTCCAGCTCGGCGAGGATGCGCCGGCAATCTTCGAGGTAACGCTGGCCGGCCTCGGTCAGGTGCAGGCTGCGGGTGGTGCGCGCCAGCAGCTGGGTGCCGATGCGCGCTTCCATGGCGGCGATGGCCCGGGTCACGCTGGGGGGCGAGGTGTTCAGGCGGCGCGCCGCGGCGGCAAACCCCTCCTCCTCGGCCACTGCCAGGAACACCTGCATTTCGTGAAATCGGTCCATCGATGCGCCTCAGCAACGTTAATGTGATTGCAACCCTACCGCCGTACGCGGCATGCCCACAAATCCCGGCAAGGCCTCGATACTGGCAAGCCAGGCGCGCACCTTAGGGTAGTCGGCCAGCGACACATTGCCTTCCGGCGCATGGGCCACATAGGTGTAGAACGCAATATCGGCGATGCTCGCTTGCTCCCCCGCCAGGAAGCGGGTTTCGCTCAGTTGCTGCTCCACCAGTGCCAACAAGCCATGGGCACGGCTGATCGCCGCCGCCGCATCCACATCGGCACCGAATACCACGGCCAGCCGTGCGGTGGCGGGCCCGGCGTGCAGCTGGCCGGCGGCCGCCGACAGCCAGCGCTGTACGCGCGCCTGCCCCACCGGGTCGCTTGGCAACCATTGGCCCTTGCCGTATTTCGTGGCGAGGTAGACCAGGATCGCGTTGGAGTCCGCCAGTACGGTGCCGTTATCGTCAATCGCCGGGACCTGGCCGAAACGGTTGATGGTCGCAGTGAAGTCAGCGCTTTTATGCGCGCCTTGCTTGAGGTCCACCAGGATGAACTCGCTGGGCAATCCCAGCAGGGACAGCATCAGCTCGGCCCGATGGGAATGGCCGGACAAGGGGAAACCATAGAGTTTGATCGCAGGCTGGGACATGTAAGGCTCCAAGGGTGGGTTTTGACACCGGCATGTTCCACCGCTGCGCCGACCACTGGAATCACCAGCTTTTACAATCCAGCATTTCAGCCGGTGAAACAATCACTCGCCAAACAATTCGACGATCAACGCAAACAGCGTGGTCTTCACCGCACTGTCCAACGTGGTCCAGGCCAACCCCGTACGCGCCTGAAACGCCCCCAACGCCAGTGGCCGCGACACACAATTGGCCGGCAACGCCCGCGCGGCCTGCTGCGGCAGTACGCCGACGCCCAACCCGGCGCAGACCAGCGCGAGCATGGTGGTGAACTCGCCCAGTTCGGACGCGATCTGCAAAGGGATGCCCACGGCCTGGATAAATTCGTCGTAGAACCCCGGCGCATAGCGCCGCGCAAGGATGTACACCGGCACGTCGAACAGGTCGCCGGGCTGGATCGACGCCTGCGCGGCCAGCGGATGATCCATCGGCAGGGCCACGCAGAACGGCTCGCGCAGCACCACGCGGGTCTGCACCCCAGGGTAGGCGGCAGGCAGGCGCATCAGGCCGAAATCCAGGCGATCGTTCTTCAGCGCGGCGGCTTGATCGGGGCCGGGCATGTCCTTGAGTTCCAGCTCGATACGCGGGTAGCGCTGATGCACCGTGCGGATCAACTCGGGTAACAGGTGCGGCAATACCGACGACACAAAGCCCAGGCGCACCCGGCCGATTTCCCCCCGGTTGGACGCCCGCGCCGCCTCCGCCGCCCGCGCGGCCTGGTGCAGGGTCGCCTGAGCTTCGGGCAGGAACACCCGACCGGCATCGGTCAAGGTCACCGAGTGGCGATTGCGGTCCAGCAGGCGTACGCCCAGGCCAGTTTCGAGCAGCTTGATCTGCATGCTCAGGGCCGGTTGCACAATCGACAACTGCGCCGCCGCCCGGCCGAAATGCAGCTCCTGGGCCAGTACCACAAAGGCGCGCAAGTGCTTGAGCTCCATCGATCCTCCCCGGTTATCACGGATATTGATCAGCCGATCATAAATGAACATTGGACCTGCGCCCTACACCGGAGTGAAGTTAAGCCAATCAGCCGTTGTTTTGATTATCACAAGCGCGCCCGGAGAAACATGCCCATGCAAAGCGTTCTAGACACCTTTCGCCTCGATGGCCGGCTGGCGCTGGTCACCGGCTCCAGTGCCGGTATCGGCCTGGCCATCGCCCGAGGCCTGGCCCAGGCCGGTGCGCGGGTGGTGCTCAACGGGCGTAACCGCAGCACCTTGCGCGACGCGGCCGCGCTGCTGACCCTTGACGGCCTGGAGGTGCACACCCAAGCGTTCGATGTGACCGACAGCGCGGCGATCCAGGCCGGCGTGGCCGCTATCGAGGAGCGCCTCGGGCCCTTGGAAATCCTGGTCAACAACGCCGGCATGCAGCGCCGTGGGCCGCTGGAAGACTACAGCGAGCAGCATTGGCGCGAACTGATCAGCACCAACCTCGACAGCGCCTTTCTGGTGGGCCAGGCCGTGGCGCGAGCGATGATCCCGCGCAAGCGTGGGCGCATCATCAATATCTGTTCGGTGCAAAGTGAATTGGGCCGCCCGGGCATCGCGCCGTATGCAGCGAGCAAAGGCGCGTTGAAGATGCTCACCAAGGGCATGGCCATCGACTGGGGCCCTCACGGGCTGACGGTCAATGGTATCGGCCCCGGCTACTTCAAGACCGAGTTGAACGCCAACCTGGTGGCCAACCCCGAGTTCAGCGACTGGCTGGTGCAACGTACGCCGAGCCGACGCTGGGGCGACGTCGCTGAGTTGGCCGGTGCGGCGGTGTTCCTGGCCAGCGATGCCGCGAGTTTCGTCAACGGTCATATCCTCTATGTCGACGGTGGCATCACCGCGTCGCTGTAACCCTGGAGAACCTTATGCACGCCATTGTCTGCCACGCCTCAAAAGACCTGCGGGTCAGCCCCCAGGACGAACCTCACAGCCTGGGCCCCGAGCAACTGCGCGTGCGCATTGCCCGCGGCGGCATCTGCGGCTCGGACTTGCACTATTACCAGCACGGCGGCTTCGGCGCCGTGCGCCTGCGCGAGCCGATGGTGCTCGGCCATGAAGTGTCGGCAGTGATCGATGCCGTGGGCTCCGACGCCGGCCGGTTCAAGGTCGGCCAGCGCATTACCGTATCGCCCTCGCGCCCGTGCGGTGCTTGCCGTTATTGCCATCAAGGCCTGCCCAACCACTGCCTGGACATGCGCTTCTACGGCAGCGCGATGCCCTTCCCGCATGTCCAGGGCGCGTTTCGCCAGAGCCTGGTGATCGAGACGCACCAGGCACATCTTTTGGCCGATCATGTCAGCCTCGCCGAAGGTGCACTGGCCGAACCGCTGTCGGTGGGGTTGCATGCGATCCAACGGGCCGGCGCGGTATTCGGCAAGCGCGTGCTGGTGACCGGTTGCGGCCCCATCGGCAACCTACTGATCGCCGGCCTGCGCGCCGCCGGTGCGGCTGAAATCGTCGCGGTGGACCTGTCCGCCAGCGCCCTGGCCTGCGCGGAAAAAATGGGCGCCACGCGCACCCACAACATTGCCGACGGCATCGACGCGCTCAAGCGCTACACCGCCGAGAAGGGTTACTTCGAGGTGATGTTCGAAGTCTCCGGCAGCGCCCAGGCCCTGCGTAACGGCCTGGACTGCATCGCCCCACGCGGCGTGCTGGTCACGGTCGGCTTGGGCGGTGAGGTGTCGCTGCCGCTGAACCTGCTGGTCAGCCGCGAGATCGACCTGCGCGGCACCTTCCGCTTCCACAGTGAGTTTGCCCAGGCGGTGGACTTGCTCAATCGCCAGGTTATCGACGTGTGCCCGGTGATCTCCCACACGGTGCCGTTCGAGCAGGCGGTGCAGGCGTTTGAACTGGCGGCGGACAAGACCCAGGCGATGAAGGTGGTGCTGGATTTTGGCGTGGTGGATCAGCCTTGAACCTGTGATGAGCCCTTCGGGGTCAGCCATACTTTTGTGGCGAGCGGGCTTGCCCCAGGCTTTTTGTAGGAGCGAGCTTGCTCGCGAAAAACGCCCAGACAACGCGCTCATTCTCGATAAGCGCGGTGGCCCTGAGTTCTTCGCGAGCAAGCTCGCTCCTACAGTGAATCACTTTCGCTTAACTGAACGCTTAGCGCTCTTGCAAGCGCTCACGCAAAAACCGGTGGCTCCTGGAAAACAACCGCCGATAGGTCAACAACACCGCCCCCACCGTGCCCAACGCCGACGACGCGGCAATCAGGAACATGATCACGATCTGATACCGCACCGCGTCCACCGGGCTTTCCCCCGCCAGCACCTGGCCGGTCATCATGCCGGGCAGGCTGACAATGCCGACCACGGTCATTTGGTTCAGCGTCGGGATCATCCCCGCGCGTACCGCCTGGCGGATCGCTTCCTGCGCCGCCTCCCAGCGTGAGCCGCCGAGGGCCAGGATCATCTCGATGGTGTTGCGCCCCGAGGTCAGTTCCTGGGTCATGCGTTCGATCCCCAGGGACACGCCGGTCAGGGTGTTGCCGAGGATCATGCCGAGGATCGGGATCGCGTACTGAGGCTCGTACCACGGGTGGATGCGGATCACCGCAAACAAGCCCACTGCCGTCACCAGCCACGAACTGCCCCACACCGACAGGATGCTGTCGACCCTTTGCCCCCGGTACGTGCGACGCCCACGCCCCGCCGCCGACAGCCCGGCGATCAGGGTCATTGCGCCCATCAACGGCAGTACCACATACCAGTAGGCGAACGCGAACACCCAGCCCAGCAGGTAACCGATGGCCGACAGTTGCACCACGGTACGCACCGCCGCCCACAGCAACTGGCGGCCCAGGCCCAGGCGCAGCAGCAGGGAGAGCGCACCGTTGACCAGGATCAGCGAAGCGGCGATGACCATGTCCAGGGCGGTGAGATTCTGATAATTCATGGCTGGGCCGCCTCGCTCAACACCCCGGCACTCATCTGCCAGTGGATGTCGCTCATGCGCCGGGCCTGGTCGAGGTCGTGGGACACCCAGACATAGGCGCGGGCATTGTCGCCGGCAAACCAGGCGCTGATCAACGCTTCCACATCGCGGGATGAGGTGGGGTCGAGGGCGGCGGTGGGTTCGTCCAGCAGCAGCACCTCGGGGTTGAGTTGCAGGGTGCGGATCAGCGAGACCACCTGGGCCTCGCCACCCGACAGGTCCAACGCGTTCTTGGTCAAAAAATCCGCCGCCTTACCGGCATGCCCCAGCAAAGTGGTCACCGCTTCCGGGTCGAAGCGACGCTGGCGCAGGGTCTTGAGGCTGAAGGGAAAACGCAGGTTGTCCTCCACCGTGCCTTCGAGCAGCGCCGGGCGTTGGGACAGGTAGCTGATATGGCTGCGGTAGTGCGGAATCTGCGCATCGACAATCGGCTGGCTATTCCACAGCACCTGCCCGCTGGTGGGGGCGTCCAGCAACGCCAATGCGCGCAGCAACACACTTTTTCCAGAGCCGGAGGAACCGGTGATCGACACCCGGTCGGCGCGGTTCAAGGTGAAACTCGTGGGTTGGAGCAACAGCACCTGGCGGCGCTCGTCCATGCGCGTGAGGGCGCGGGTTTCGATCAGTGCACTCATGGACGCGGTGTTCCTCTTAAACCTGTTGGGCGCAATGGTGCGGCAGGCGCGGGAAGTTTTCATGAAAAATTTCAAACTATCGCCACCACTACGGCGAAGGCCTTTTGCTTACTTTTGGGCCTTTCCAAAAGTGAGCCGCCGTAAGGGCGGAACCCATAGCGGCCGTTACCGCAGCAACGGATATGTACCCGGCCCAATCCAAAAAAAAGGTCGGCCCAGAGGCCGCCATCGGGGCATAGGTATCTACACAACTTTGGCTCAACGCTGAACGCCCCGCAGATTGGGCTGTTGTGGCGAGCGGGCTTGTCCCGCGCTGGGCTGCGTAGCAGCCCCAGTAAAGAAGAACGCGGTGTATCAGACACTCTGTAGAGGCTGGTTTTGGGGCTGCTTCGCAGCCCAGCGCAGGACAAGCCCGCTCGCCACAGGGAGATTTGTCAGGATCTGAAAAGTTGTGTAGATACCCATCGCCATCGGGAGCAAGCACCCTCCCACACTTGACCCCGTGCAACCCAAAAAAGAGTACGGGTTTGATCCCAAGCCCGATTTGCAATCAAACGCCGCAGTGCCTATATTTCCCGCCTGGCGCTCTCTACGCCACCTTCCGCGGAAAGGGCTGCGCCCAGGACAATGAAGCTCTACCTCATTTCTACGACTCCCAACCTTAAAGCGGAAAAGGTTTGTGCAAGGAGATCGTATGTCGCAACGCCCTGTATCCTCCAACACCGATGGCCGTCTCAACCTTGAGCAACAGCGCAAGCGCGCCAAGGAACTGTTGCGCCAGCTGAAAGCCCAGGACCCCGGCGCCACCCTGTCTCAGGCCCAATGGCAGATCGCCAGGCAACTGGGTTTCAGCAGTTGGCCCAAGCTCAAGGCCCATGTCGACGCCATTGATTTCGCCGCCCGCCATCCCGACTTTGCCGCCAGCGACGAAGCGCGCACCACCCACTGGCGCTGCGGCAATGACATTGCCCATAGCCTTCAGATTGCCGGGTTCAAGGGCCACTTCCACATGCTGAGCGACCCGCTGTGCATGGGGCCGGTTCGCGACATACCCACCGCAGAATTCCGCGCCCTGCGCAGCGAGTTCATCAGCCAGGCCTTTGCCCTGCCCTTAGCGGACGTCACGCGCCGCGTCGACGATGAATACGATCAGCTCCACACCTTGGCCAGTGCCGAGCACAGCGTGCTGTGGTGCGAGGCGGACGCCTATGACCAGTTGTTCCTGATCCGTGCCCTGGCCGGCCTGGAGCAGGCACCGCCCAAGCTGGAGCTGATCGAGGTGGATCGTATTCCCGGTGTCGAGCGCTTTATCGGTATCGGCCAGTTGGCGCCGGATGTATTGGCGTGGCTATGGCTACAGCGGCGCCTCATCGGTGACGATGCGGTGCAACTGGCCAAACAGGCCTGGTCGGCCTATTGCGACAGCTCACCGACCCCGTTGGCCGAGCTTGCCCATGGCAAACACCCGGCCCTGCCCTTGCTGGCGCCGGCGCTGTTGCGTCAATTACAGGAGTTGCCGGGAACACGCGATGGCCTGTCGCTGACCGAGCGCCTGGCCCTGACCTACCTCGCCGAAGCCGGGCCGCTGCCGTTTGGCCGTGTGTTCGCCGAACTGGCGGCCAGGCGCGACCCGCTGCCGTTCCTGGGGGACATGATGTTTCATGCGCTGTTGCGGCCGTTGATCGATGGCGAGCAGCCGTTGCTGACGGAAACCGAGGCGCATCTGGACTGGCCCCGCCGCCCGCTGTCGCTGACCCCCTTGGGCCATAGCGTGCTCAACGGACAGGCGTACTGGCTCGACCATGCCAGCCACGAACGCTGGGTGGGCGGAACGTGCATCAGGCCCGGCCAACCGCACTGGATGATTGATGAGGCCCTGCGCCCCCAGTACAGAACACCGTAAAAAAACAGCCCGCCGTGCATCACCCACGGCGGGCTGTTTTAGTAGTCATCGGCGCCCAGGCTGAAGACGGTGGTGCATCAACGCTGAATCAGGCTAAGGTGCCGCCCACGCGCCCTTTCCCTGCGAGACCTCTGCATGCGACCCCTGATCTTCGCCAGCCTGTGCCTGCTGGCAGGCTGCCAACAAACGCCGCCGGCCAACGACCAGCTCGACGCCGTACTCTGGACCCAGACCTCCATCGAACACGAGTTGATCTATCGCCAGGTCTTCGCCCATGCCACCCGCCAGCTCGACGTGGCGCTGGCCGATCCCAGCTGGGACGCGCTGCCCTTCCCGCCCCGCAACCTGAGCGGCCTGCCGCCGGCGGTGGTGGTGGATATTGACGAAACCCTGCTGGACAACGTGCCGCTCAATGCCCGCGACGTCATCAATAACCAAGTGTATGGCTACGACCGCTGGAACACCTGGGTCGACCAGGCCAAGGCCCAGGCCCTCCCCGGTGCCGTGGCGTTCCTGCAAGCGGCGCAACAAAAAGGCATCACGGTTTACTACCTGACCAACCGCGAGCACAGCCAGGTCGCGGCCACGGTGGCCAACCTGCGCCTGCGCGGTTTTCCGGTGGAGAGCCATCAACAGGTGCTCGCCGCCAGCACGCCTACCGGGCACTGCGAAAGCGCCGGCTACGGCAAGAACTGCCGCCGCCAATGGGTCGCCAGCCATGCTCGCGTGCTATTGATGGCCGGTGATTCCCTGGGGGATTTCGTCCAGGCCGAACGCAACACCCTCGAGGCCCAGCGCAAGGCCGTCGAACCCTATGTGAACTGGCTCGGGCAGCGCTGGTTTTTGCTGCCCAACCCGACTTACGGCAACTGGTACAGCGCGCCCTATGGGGACGATGAAAAGCTGCCGTTCGCGCAGAAACGCCAGCTCAAGCAGCAGGCGTTGCAGTTGCAGGAATAACGCCGGCCTAGTGCAAGCGCCCGCCCAACGGGTACTCGACCGCCAGGCGGATCTGGTTGGCATCCAGCTCCGCCTGGGCCGCATTGCCCCGGTGCACGGCATGGCGCAGGGTAAAGGCGAGATTTTTCGCGGCCCCGGACTGCACCACGTAGCGTGCTTGCAGGTCGCGTTCCCAGTGTTTGCCCCCATCACCGTAGCCGAGCCATTGGTAGCCACCGCCAGGATCCATGTGGCGGCCGTCGATGCCACTGCCGCGGACATACAACGCCGCCAGGCTCAGGCCGGGCATGCCATGGGCCGCCAGGTCCAGGTCATAGCGCGCCTGCCACGAGGCCTCCCGTGGGGCGTTGAAGTCGGACAACGCCACGGCGTTGCTCAGGTAAATCGCCCCGCGCGTCACGTAGTCGAACGGCGTGTCGCCACTGACTTTCTGATACCCCACGCCCACACTGTGGGCACCGAACCGATAGGTCGAGAGCAGGCTCCATGTGGTGTTATCGATGCGCCCCGACAACGCCTTGCCAGTGTCCTGGGTGCGATACAGGTTCAGGTCAACGGTCAGTGCCTGGCCGGGAAACAGCGGCCGGGTGTAGACCGCCCCCAGGTAATGCTGGCGCCAGGTGTCTTCATAGACAGCACTGAACACGCTGGCGCTCAGCCCCTTGATTGCCGTATTGCGCACGCCCACCAAGTCAAAGCGGTCGCCTTGCCTGCCGTTGGAATAGTTGACGACAAACCCTCGGTCATGGCTGCTGGCGTTGCGGTCGGTGCTCTCATTGAAGTGCCCCGCGAACAGGGTGGTGGCCGGCAACTCGCGGCTGGTCAACCACCATCCCGTCGCGGTTTCGGGCAGCAAGCGGCTGTCGGACGAGGCAAACACCGGGGTTTTCACCCGCTGCTCGCCGTAGCGCAATTCGGTGGAGGAAACGCGTAGTTTGGCAACTGCGCCACCGCGGCTGAACTGCTCCTTGGGGTGGCCGTCATTGTCCACCGCCAATAGCCGTGCCTTCCCGGCGCGCCCACCGCCACTGTCCAGTTGCCAGGCGGAATAAACGTGCGCATCCAGGCCAAAACCCAGGGTACCGGTGGTGAAACCCGAGGCGTAGTCAGCCATCAGGCCATAGGCCCATTCTTCCGCCAGGTCGCTGCGCTGGGATCGCGGTTTGTAGGCGTTGCGTGCGCCGTTGCTGAGGGCGCCATGCTGGTAGTCGCGGCGGTCGTAGACACTGCGGTTGAGCAGGTTCCACTGGCTGTCCTCGATAAAGCCTTTGGCGGTGTCTTGTTCGGCGGCGAAGGCGAGCAGGCTCTGCCCTCCCAATGCCAATAGCAGGGTGCGGGTCGATAGCATCTTCACGGTTTGACTCCAGAACGTGTCAGGCAAAGGTGTTCCGCAGGACGCAGAACACCGTTGGTTCCGTCAGAGGTATTTGAGAATCGCGATGTCGCGACGACGCTGTTTGAGGTCGGCGAACCAGCGTGTCGGGAAGAACAGCAACACCCCGAGTATCACGCTCCACAACCACACCATCGGCAGGTCGTCAAAACCGTAGTAGGTGCCTTGGTTGGCGCCCCAGATCGCCAGCGCGACCAGGTACATGGCCTTGAGCACGTACAGGTGCAGCAAGTAGAAAAACATCGGCGCCCCACCGTAGATCGCCAGGGTCGCAGTGGCCCAGCGGGCCTGCCACTTCTCGAACAGCGCCAACAGCAGCAGCGACAGGCCCAGGGTGGGCATCAGGAACATCAGCGACGGCGGGTATTTCTTCGCGCTCATGAAGCTCATGAAGGTGCGCAGCGCATCACCGGTCTGCACCCAGGGTTTCTCGCCATACACATTGAGGTAGCGGATAAACACGAACGCGACCAGCAGGCCTGCACCCAGCTTGACCAGGCGCGAGATACGCTCCGCCGACGGCATTGCCTTGCCAAACCACGGGCCGATGCCCCAGCCCAGCAGGATCACACCGATCCACGGCAATATCGGATACGTCGTGCGGGCGCGGGTGAATTCGGTAATGTCGATAAACACCCGCTGATGCAGGATCGACCAGGGCACGAAGAACGGCGACTCCGGCCCGACGCTCACGCCGTCGAGCAGGTTATGCCCGGCGACAATCGCCACCCCCAGCACGATCAGCCAGGCGCGCTTGAAGTGCAGCAAACCGGCGAGCACGATCATGCACAGGCCGATACACCAGATCACTTGCAGCCACAACGTCTTGGGTGGGAATTCGGCATTCCAGGCAAAGCACACGAAGGTGATTTCCAGGAACACCAGGAACAGCCCGCGCTTGAGCAAAAACACCGAGGTTTCGCGGGCGCTGTGTTTCTGGCTGTAGAGCCAGGCCGACAAGCCCGTCAGGAAGATAAACGCCGGGGCGCAGATCTCGCTGAGCATACGGGTGAAATACAGGTCCGGGGTGACACTCAAGGCGTCGATCGGGTCGGTGACCTGCCGGTGCAGCAAGAAGGTTTCGCGCACATGGTCGATGAGCATCAACAGCATCACAAAACCACGCAGCGCATCGATAGCCAGCATGCGCGTGGCCGCCGTGACGTTCGTGCGGGCAAGCGTCGGCGCAACAGTGCCCGCCTGACCGGCCAATCCTGAAGAAAGGGTCATATCAATCACTCATGAAGGAGGCAATGAATCAGGCTGACTTTTTCAGCCTGGCGACTTCCGATGCCGGCAGTTGCGACGGCGCGCGAGGTAACGCCGCCTGGCCTTGCTGGCGGTGGAACGACAACGTCGAACTGAAGCGTTTGACGTCAAACCGCTCGGGCTTGCCCGCCGGATCAAGACGCTCCCCAGGGCTGTTGTCCTGGTACTCGACGGCCACCACGTAAGTGCCCTGCCAGGGCAGCTCGAAGCTGACGTTGCCGGCGGCATCGCTGCGCTGCTTGAAGACTTCACCGGAGGCGGTTTCCAGCACGACCTCCTGGCCCGTCAGCGGCTTGCCCGCGTAGAACACCCGGAACTGCGCACGGCCCGCCTCGGCAACGCCGGTGGGGACGATATCCAGGGTCAGCTCCGGGCTACGGGCCCGCAGGTCACCGACCCAACGCGTGGCCGGGGTCCAGGCGGCTTTCAAGGTCTTGGCGCCTTCATGCACATCGAACATCGGATAGTGCAGGTCTTGCGCCAGCAGCGAATCCTCTTGCCCGGGCTGCTCCGCCAGCAGGAACGCCTGGCGCTGCAGGCTCAGCTGCAGCGGTGCCGACCGGTCGGCCATCGACCAGGCCCGCAGCTGCCTGAACCGGTCCATGCCCCCCGGGGTCACCTCCAGAACATTCTTGTCATACTCCCCGTAGTACAAGGCCAATGGCTGGCCGGGAAGTTGTTCGTACCAAATCTGATGCGCCTCGCTGGCGGTCGCCAGCATGAACGCCCCATAACCCAACAGTGCTTTTGCGTTGCTCATTCGCATTTTTTTCGCTCCGATTGGTGGTGTTCAACCCAAGGCTGTCGCGGCTGGAAAACACCGCACAACCCTGCGCTCCCTCACTCTGCGAGCATTACAGCGCAGGCCCTTTTGCGTTTTTCGCCGAATTGCACCCACGGATCGGTGCAGACCACTGTTTAAGGGCCCGAAAAAGTGTTTTATGCGGGTTGCGTCGAGATAAGGCGTTTAGCCAAGACTACGAGGGGGAGTGTCCAATTGAGGTGCAAAAGCAGTGGACTTTTGCGCTGTTCAAAAGTGAGCCGCCGTAAGGGCGGAACCCATAGCGGCCGTGACCGCAGCAACGGATATGTACCCGGTCCAATCCAAAAAAATGGTCGGCCCAGAGGCCGCCATCGAGGCATAGGTATCTACACAACTCTTAAAGGCTGACACATAACTCTGTGGTGAGCGGGCTTGCCCCGCGCTGGGCTGCGAAGCGGCCCCAAAACCTTCACCTCGATTGATTCTGGCACTCTTCGGTGACCTTATTGGGGCCGCTTCGCAGCCCAGCGCGGGCGGTGCGACGATTCGACAAGCCCGCTCACCACAGAAGCCTAATTGCCATAGATTCCGTATTCACTGGAAGTTGTGTAGATACCCATGGCCATCGAGGGCAAGCCCCCTCCCACAGGAAAGCGAGCGTGTGTCAGTGCCGCAGCAACTTGCGCAACGGCACACCATCCTTGAGCACCGGTGACTTGATCACGATGTAGCTGAAGTACTTGGAGATGCCAATGTTCTTATCCAACAGGCTCTCGACCACTTCCTGGTAGTGCTGGATGCTGCGAGTCATGAAACGCACCAGATAGTCGTAGCCACCGCTGATCAAGTGGCACTCAAGTACCTCGTCCACCAGGCGGATATTCGATTCGAACTTGGCGAAGTCTTCGCGTTTATGGTCGCTGAGGGTGATCTCGGTAAACACCGTCACCGAGTCGGTGATCTTGGCCAGGTTCAAGTGCGCCTTGTAGCTGGAAATATACCCGGCCGATTCCAACCGCTTAACCCGTTGCAGGCAGGGGCTGGCGGACAGGCCCACGGCATCGGCGAGGCTGACATTGGTCATCCGCCCGTCTTTTTGCAGTTCAACCAGAATACTGATGTCGATCCGGTCCAGCTTGACTTGCCCTTCCATCACGTACCTCTTGACTGCCGTTTGTAAGACAATCTTCTAGCAAAATCAGCGCCGTAAAGACAGCTGATGCTGCGCCACCAGATCCGCCATGCTGTTGATGCAGTACTCCGCCGCACAAGGCGAAGGCTGCCGTGCCCGGTGGCGGCCGATCAAACAGCGGTCCAGCGCCCCGTGTGCGCCGACCGCCGGTCGCGTCACATGCAGCACCGGTTGCAGCTGCGCGCCTCGGTCCGTGAGCCATTGCGGGTCTTCGGCGAGGGAAATGAAATCTTCCGGTGCAATCCCCAATCGCTCGCACAACACCCCGCGGTCCTCGGCATCACGGTCGCCACGCACCAGCAAACGGTAGAACTTGCGCAGGTACAGCATGGCCCCCGGCGCATCCTCGAACAACGACCAATTGCCCGCCGAACGCGCAAAGCTCATGCACTCCTCCCAACTGGCGTGCAGCCCCCAACTTTCGGCCAGTTGGCGATGGGCAAAACACAACACGCCACTGAAGCCCAGCTCGGCGAAACGCGGGTAGAGCCTGGCAACCTGCGTGTTGAATTCGGCCAGCACCTGATCCTTGGCCGGCTGCCCGCCACGGCTGTCGAGCAGCGGCTGCAACGCCGCCCACACCCCTGAATCGCGATCCACCAGCACTTCATCGCAATCGATCAGCAACGCTCGATAATCTGTCAGTCCCATGTGGGGTCAAGCCTCCAATGCCGCAGTTGGCCCGTAGCGGGCACAGCCTCAGTTCAAGACCCGTGCCAAGGCGCCGTCGAGGATTTCCAGCGCTTCGTCGACCTGGGCTTCGCTGGTCACCAGCGGCGCGAGGAAGCGCAGCACATTGCGATGTACCCCGCACTTGATCACCAGCAAACCACCGGCCCGGGCTGCATCGATCAGGCGTTGGTTGAGGTCGGCATCCGGGGTGCGGGCCGGGTCATCCTTGATCAACTCCATCGCCAACATAAAGCCGGTGCCGCGCACATCGCCGATGCGCGAGTAGCGCGCCTGCAAATCGAGCAACCCCTGGCGCAGGCGCTCGCCCAGTACTTGGCTGCGCGCCAGCAACTGCTCCTGCTCGAACGCATCGATCACCGCCAACGCCGCCGCACAGGCCAGCGCATTACCACCGTAGGTGCCGCCCAGCCCGCCGGGCAGCGGTGCATCCATGATGTGCGCCTTGCCGACCACGCCGGACAACGGCAAGCCGCCGGCCAGGCTCTTGGCCACGGTAACCAGGTCGGGCTGGATGCCCGCGTGCTGGAAACCGAACCAGGTGCCGGTGCGACCGAAGCCGGTCTGGATCTCGTCGAGGATCAACACGATGCCATGCTTGTCGGCCAACGCCCGCAGCGCCTGGAGAAACTCAGGGGGCGCAGTGAGGAAACCGCCATCGCCCTGCACCGGTTCGATGATGATCGCAGCCACCCGCTCCGGCGCTACCTGGGTCGCCAGCAACTCATCCAGGGCCTTGAGCGCGATGTCACTGGTCACGCCGCGATAAGCGTTCGGGTAAGGGGTATGGAACACCTCCGGCGCAAACGGCCCGAAGTTCTGCTTGTAGGGCTGGCTCATGCCGGTGAGCGTGGTGCCCAGCAATGTGCGCCCGTGGAAACCGCCACGGAAGGCGATGACCGCCGAGCGATTGGTATGGGCGCGGGCGATCTTCACCGCATTTTCCACCGCCTCGGCGCCGGAGGTGAAAAACGCCGCTTTATAGGCTTCCTGGCCGCCGATCATTTCACACAGGCGCTGGGCCAGGTCGAGGTAAGGCTGGTAGGCCACCACCTGGAAGCAGGCATGGGAAACCTTCTGCAACTGGGCCTGCACGGCGGCGACCACCTTGGGGTGGTTATGGCCGATGTTGAGCACGCCGATACCGCCGACGAAGTCCAGGTAACGCTTGCCATCCACGTCCCACAATTCGGCGCCCTGGGCGCGGTCGATCACCAGCGGGTGCGCGGTCACCAGGCCACGGGGCACGAACTGCTCGCGCTGACGGAGCAAATGAGGGGTTTCGTCGACTTTGCTATTCATGGCATTTCCCATCGTGAGTCCGGCAACCGGAAGGTGGTTGCGATGCAGTCCAGAGTACGGCCTGCGGGCAACCAACTACGCCGAACTTGCCCCGTGAGAAATTCGGATCAACTGTTTTCGCCCCGCGTTTCAACAGATCCTGCGCCGGGCTTTGGGCGATGATGATGCTTCCGTTTATCCAGCAGGAAATGCCCATGGCCTTGCTCTACAAAGCTGACCCGGTGCGCGGCCGACACTGGCAGGCACTGTTCGCCCAACACGCGCCGGAGATCGAGTGGCGCACCTGGCCCGACCTCGGCAACCCCGCCGAGGTCGACTACCTGGCCGCCTGGCAGGCACCGGAAGATCTGGCCCGCGTGCTGCCCAACCTGAAGGTGTTGTTCGCCTTGTCGGCCGGTGTCGATCAGTTGGACCTTGATCGCCTGCCTGCGGGCCTGCCGGTGGTGCGCCTGCTGGACCCGGGCATCACCCGCGGCATGTGCGAGTACGCCAGTTGGGCGGTGCTGAGTCTGCACCGCGACATGCTGCGCTATCGCCAGCAGCAGGTGGCGCGCTGTTGGCAGGCGCACCTGTTGCAGCCAGCTGCGAACCGGCGTGTGGGCGTGATGGGGTTGGGTGCCCAGGCCCAGCAGATCCTGGCGACCTTGGCACCCCTGGGCTTTGCCCTGTCCGGCTGGGCGCGCAGTGCGCACCAGGTGCCGGGGGTGGAGTGTTATGCGGGGGAAGCGCAACTCCCGGCGTTTCTTAGCCAGTGCGATATTTTGCTGTGCGTGTTGCCGTTGACGGAGCAGACCCAGGGGATCCTGGACCGGCGCTTGTTTGCGCAACTGCCACGGGGGGCGGGGTTGGTGAATATGGGCCGTGGGGGGCACCTGGTTGAAGAGGATTTGCTCGAGGCGCTGGAGAGTGGGCAGTTGAGTGGGGCGGTGCTGGATGTGCTGCGGGAAGAGCCGGCGGCACCGGAGCATCCGTTCTGGGGGCATCCGCAGGTGTTGTTGACGCCGCATATTGCGGCGATGACGCAGCCGGAGAGTGCGTTTGCGGTGTTGTTGGAGAATATTCGGCGATTTGAACGGGGGGAGGAGATGGTGGGTGAGGTGGATCGGTTGCGGGGGTACTGAGTACATATCCGTTGCTGCGGTAACGGCTGCCTATGGTTCCGCTCTTACAGCGGCTCACTTTTGGAAAGGCCCAAAAGTAAGCAAAAGGCCATCACCCCACCACTCGGTACCTCGCCTAGGCNGCCTGAAATACACCCGCTCGATCTCCGATCCGAAGTTCGAAACCGGCACCGTCGACACCGACAAGGAACTGCTGCGCAACCTGGTCGCCTACTACTGCGTGCTGGAAGGCATCTTCTTCTACTGCGGCTTCACCCAGATTTTGTCCATGGGCCGCCGCAACAAAATGACCGGCGTGGCCGAGCAGTTCCAGTACATCCTGCGCGATGAGTCGATGCACCTGAACTTCGGTATCGACGTGATCAACCAGATCAAAATCGAAAACCCACACCTGTGGGATGCCGAGATGAAGGAAGAAGCGACCCAGATGATCCTGCAGGGGACTCAGCTGGAGATTGAATATGCGCGGGATACCATGCCGCGCGGGGTGCTCGGTATGAACGCCGCGATGATGGAAGACTATTTGAAGTTCATCGCTAACCGTCGCCTGTCGCAGATTGGCTTGAAGGAAGAGTATCCAGGCACGACTAACCCGTTCCCGTGGATGAGTGAGATCATGGATTTGAAGAAAGAGAAAAACTTCTTCGAAACCCGTGTGATCGAGTATCAGACCGGCGGTGCGCTGAGCTGGGATTGATTAAAAAACGGCCCCTTTCTGGGGCCGTGTTGTTTCACTTGTCGATATTTTTTATGCCCAATCAAACCATCAAGACCCCCTGCGTCGGCCTGTGCTCCACCGTTTACGGGGACCTGGTCTGCCGAGGCTGCAAGCGTTATCACCATGAAGTGATCCAGTGGAATGGCTACAACGCCGAGGAAAAGCAGGCGGTATGGCTGCGCCTTGAGCAGTTGCTGGTGCAGGTGATGGCCAGCAAGCTGGAAGTGTTCGACCCGCAGCGCCTGCGCCAGCAACTGGAAGACCGCAAGATTCGCTTTATGCCGCACCAGTCGCCGTATTGCTGGGCGTACCAGCTGATTGCCCGGGGCGCGCGGGTGATTTCCAGGCTGGACGCCTATGGGTTGGCGTTGTTGCCGGAGTTTCGCGAACGCAGCCTGGCGGATTTGCGCGATGCCATTGACCGGGAGTTTTTCCTGCTGTCCGAGGCGCATTACGAGCGGTATATCGCCCCGGGGTTTATACGCGAAGTGTTCGGTCAGCCCCTCATCGCCAGCAGCATGTGACCGTCGTAGCAGCTGCCGAGCGCCAGCGAGGCTGCGTCAGGCGCGCTGCCGATTCAAGCTCGAGTCGCGGCCTACGCAGCCTCGCCGGGGCTCGACAGCTACGGATTTACGCGGTGTTGTATCTACGGGGGGAATCAGCAGGTCCAGGAAGCTGCGCGATCCACCTGCAAGCCATACCGCTCAATCGCCTGCTGGCACACCTGCCGCTCAAGACTGCCCTGCTCCACCAACGCGGTAAGCGCCGCCAGCACGATGTGATGCCGATCCACCTCAAAGAAATCCCGCAGCGCCGCCCGTGTATCACTGCGACCGAACCCGTCGGTGCCGAGCACGGTGTAGCTGGAGTCCAGATAGGACGCAATCATCTGCGGTACTGCGCGTACGTAGTCGGACACGGCAACCACTGGCGCACCTGCCGGCAAGCAGTCATTCAGGTGACTGACGCGCTTGCCGGCCTGCGGATGCAGGCGGTTCCAGCGTTCCACTTCCCGCGCCTCCCGTGCCAGTTCGCTGAAACTGGTGACGCTGTACACCTCGCTCGCCACGTGCCAATCCTCAGCCAGTAACCGCGCGGCGGCCTGGGCTTCACGCAGCAAGGTGCCCGAACCGAGCAGGCGTACCCGGGCGTCGGCGGCGCCTTCCAGGCGATACAGGCCCTTGATGACCGCCGCCTCCACGCCTGCGGGCAGGCTTGGCTGCGGGTAGTTTTCGTTCATCAGGGTCACGTAGTAGAACTCGTCCACATCCTGTTCCAGCATCTGGCGCATGCCGTGGTCGAGGATCACCGCAAATTCCCCGGCAAACGCCGGATCGTAGGCGCGGCAGTTGGGCACGGTGGCGGCGGTGAGGTGGCTGCTGCCGTCCTGGTGCTGCAAGCCCTCACCGCCGAGTGTGGTCCGCCCGGCCGTGGCACCGAGCAGGAAGCCACGGGCGCGCTGGTCGGCGGCGGCCCAGATCAGGTCGCCGACGCGCTGGAAGCCGAACATCGAGTAATAGATGTAGAACGGCAGCATGCGCAGGCCGTGCACCGAGTAACTGGTGGCCGCCGCGACCCAGGAACTGATGGCACTGGCCTCGCTGATGCCTTCTTCAAGAATCTGCCCGTCGGTGGCTTCGCGGTAGCTGAGGATCGAGCCGATGTCTTCCGGCTCATAACGCTGGCCGACACTGGAATAGATGCCGATCTGCTTGAACAGGTTGGCCATGCCGAAAGTGCGCGCCTCATCCGCCACAATGGGCACGATGCGCGGCCCGAGCGCCTTGTCCTTGAGCAGGTTGGTCAGCATGCGCACGAAGGCCATGGTGGTGGACATTTCCTTGCCGTCGGCCGCCGTGGCGAAACCGGCGTAACCGCTCACGGGCGGGACGTTCACCGGTGCCGCGGCCTGGCTACGGCTGGGCACATAACCGCCCAAGGCCGTGCGCCGCTGATGCAGGTAGCGCAACTCGAGGCTGTCATCCGTGGGTTTGAAGAAGCTCAGCGACTCGGCCTGTTCATCGCTCAGCGGCAACTGGAAACGGTTGCGGAAAGCGAGCAGCGCGTCGCGATCGAGCTTTTTCTGCTGGTGAGTGGTCATCTTGCCCTGCCCGGCCTCGCCCATGCCGAAGCCTTTTTTGGTCTGGGCCAGGATCACCGTGGGCTTGCCCTTGACCCGGCGCGCGGCATGATAGGCGGCGTGGATCTTGACCATGTCGTGGCCGCCACGCTTGAGGCGGTCGATCTGCTCATCGCTCATGCCCTTGACCAAGCTGGCCAGCGCCGCGCTCTGGCCGAAGAAGTGTTCGCGGTTGTAGGCCCCGTCCTTGGCAGCGAAGGTCTGGAATTGGCCGTCCACGGTGTTCGACAACGTGTTGACCAGGGAACCGTCGGCGTCCTTGGCGAGCAAGGCGTCCCAGTCCGACCCCCAGACCAGCTTGATCACGTTCCAGCCCGCCCCCGCGAACAATGCCTCCAGCTCGTCGATAATCCGCCCGTTGCCACGCACCGGGCCGTCGAGGCGTTGCAGGTTGCAGTTGACCACCCAGGTCAGGTTGTCGAGGCCTTCGCGCGCGGCCAGGGTCAGGGCCGACATGCTTTCCGGCTCGTCCATCTCGCCGTCGCCGAAGACACCCCACACGTGACGCTCGGCGGTGTCCTGCAGGCCGCGATGCTGCAGATAGCGCATGAAGCGCGCCTGGAAAATCGAACTGATGGGGCCAATGCCCATGGAACCGGTGGGGAACTGCCAGAAGTCAGGCATCAACCACGGGTGCGGGTAACTGCACAGCCCACTCGCCCCGGCCTTGGCGCCACCGAGTTCCTGGCGATAGTGGGCCAGGTCGTCCTCGCTCAAGCGCCCTTCAAGGAAGGCGCGCGCATAAATGCCGGGGGCCGAATGCGGCTGGTAGAACACCAGGTCGCCGCCAAAGTCGTGATTGCGGGCGCGGAAAAAGTGATTGAAGCCCACCTCGAACAAATCCGCCGCACTGGCGTAACTGGCAATGTGGCCACCGAGCTCGCCATAGGCCTGGTTGGCCCGCACCACCATGGCCAGGGCGTTCCAGCGTACCAGTGAGGCCAGGCGCTCTTCGGTGGCCAGGTCGCCGGGAAACGCCGGTTGCTGCTCGACGCTGATGCTATTGATGTAGGGCGTACCGTGGCGGGGTTTCCAGTCGATGTGCGGAGCGCTGGCATCGCGGGCCAGCAGATCGAGGATCTGGCGTGCGCGCTCAGGGCCGGCATTGGCTACCAGCGACGCCAGCGCGTCGCGCCATTCGTCTAGCTCTGGTTGATCCAGGGCTGTGTGATTCACTGCACTCGCGAAACCGTTCATGGGCACCTCCGGGCTTTTTTCCAGTTTATGTCGGCGCTTGAGGATTTTTTGCCTGTTATCAGGCGCGGTTTACAGAATTTTGAGCATGAATCACTGCCCATGGGCTTTTTCCCAGCACGTTGTGCTCAAACAACCCGAAACCTCACCAGTGTGTTTAAAATGCCGCCCGCTCAATGACCGACGCTCAACGATGAACCCAGACGCACTCGCTACCCTGCACGCCCACCTGCTCACCGCCCTGGCCAGCCCGCCGGCTGAAACCCGGCGCCTGTTCCATGGCCGTGGCCGCTGCTGGCCGGGCCTGGAGCAATTGACCGTGGACTGGCTGCAAGGCGTGGTGCTGGTCGCGCTGTTCAAAGAGCCCGAAGCGCCCCATCTGGAGGGGTTGAAACAGCTGTTGATCGACTTCGACTGGGCCCAATCCGGCGCCCACAGCGTGGCGCTGCAACACCGCTACCTGCCGCAAAGCACCACGGAATGGCTGGTGGGCGCAGCCATCGACGAGCTGACCATCACCGAAGGCGGCCTGCGTTACCTGATCGACCTGGGCAAAAAGCAGAACAGCGGGCTGTTCCTCGACATGCGCTACGGCCGCAACTGGGTGCGCGAACAGGCCAAGGGCCAGCGCGTGCTCAACCTGTTTGCCTACACCTGCGGCTTCTCGGTCGCGGCCATCGAGGGCGGCGCCAGCCACGTGGTGAACCTGGACATGGCCCGTGGCGCCCTGAGCCGCGGCCGCGATAACCACCGCCTGAACGGTCATGACCTGAGCAAGGTCACCTTCCTCGGCCACGACCTGTTCAAATCCTGGGCCAAGGTCACCCACAGCGGCCCCTACGACCTGGTGATCATCGACCCACCGTCCTTCCAGAAAGGCAGCTTCCTGCTGACCAAGGACTACCAGCGCGTACTGCGTCGCCTGCCGGATTTGCTCACGGCCCAGGGCACTGTCCTGGCGTGCATGAACGACCCGGCCTTCGGCGAAGACTTCCTGATCGACGGCGTCACCCGCGAAGCACCGGGCCTGCGCTTTATTGAACGGCTGCAAAACCCGCCGGAATTTCCGGATATCGACGCGCAAAGCGGACTGAAGGCACTGGTGTTTCGCCAAGGCTGATGCCGAAACGTCCTACGCTTGCTACGCTATGTGATGCGCCGGGCGGTGAACCTTATGACCCCCTTCCCGGTCGATACCTGCATTCCCCGGCCAGACTCGACAGCGTCACGTTGTCGGCTGCCCCGTTTCACCTTTTGGAGAACCGCCCGTGATATCGACCCTGCATGTAGCCAGAATCAAAGCCTGGGGCGCCCACGGCTTTACCGCCACCGGTGTGGTATTGGCCTTCCTGGCCACCCTGGCGCTGCTGGAAAACTCACCCAAGGCCTGCTTGCTCTGGCTGGGCCTGGCCCTGGTGGTAGACGGCGTGGATGGTTCCCTGGCGCGACGGGTGAATGTCAGCACGGTATTGCCCAGCTTTGACGGCTCGGTACTGGACCTGGTGATCGATTACCTCACCTATGTGTTTATTCCGGCACTGTTTATCTACCGCTATATCGACCTGCCGGACTTTACCCACCTGTTCACCGTGTCGGTGATCCTGGTGTCATCGCTGTTCTGCTTCTGCAACGTGAACATGAAGAGCAAAGACAACTACTTCGTCGGCTTCCCCGCCGCCTGGAACGTGGTGGCCTTGTGCGTATACATCATCCAGCCGGACGCCTGGGTCACCTTGCTGACCGTGATCGGCCTGGCCCTGCTGACCGTGACGCCGATGAAGTTCCTGCACCCGTTCCGGGTCAAGCGCTTCATGCCGATCAATATCGCAGTGACCACCATCTGGTTGCTCTGCAGCTTTTTGATGGTGGTGGATTATCCCAACACCAATCCGTGGACGTTTGGGTTGTGGTCGGTGATGTCAGCGTATTTCCTCGGGATTTGTGTGTGGCGCACGGCGCTGGAGTGGATGGGGAATCACAAATAGCCAACTGACAGACCGTGGGCAAAATGTGGGAGGGGGCTTGCTCCCGATGGCGGCCTGACAGCCGACCAGGATGTTGGCGTGGAATGAGTACATATCCGTTGCTGCGGTAACGGCCGCCTATGGTTACGCCCTTACGGCGTGTCACTTTTGGAAAAGCGCCAAAAGTAACCAAAAACGCTTCGCCCCACCACTCGGTACCTCGCCTAGGCTCGGTATGCCCGAACGAAGGCTTGAATCCGTAGGCCGCCGTCATGGGCCATCCTTGGCCCAGGACGGCTAACCCGGCGTCCTGCCGGGTTACCCACGGATTCAAGCCTGCGTTCGGCCAGCGTGGTTAACGGGGCGCCTGAGATCAAGATCAAAAGCCAGAGCCAGAGCCAGAGCAGATCAAAAGATTGCTGACTTCGTCAGCGGTTAAGGAAGTAGAAGCCACACCGCGTACGCTTCAATAATCAGGTCGGCTTTAAGGCCGCCTCGCTTTGTTTTTGATCTGGGATCGCCCCGTCAAACACGCTGGCCGAACGCAGGCTTTGGAGCGTGGGTAACCCGGCAGGACGCCGGGTTAGCCGCGCTGGGCCAAGGATGGCCCATCGCGGCGGCCCACGCTCCAAAGCCGGAGTGAGGGCACACCGAGCCTAGGCGAGGTGCCGAGTGTTGGGGCGAGGACCTTTTGCTTACTTTTGGGTCCCTCCAAAAGTGAGTCGCTGTAAAAGCGAAACCATAAGTGGCCGTTACCGCAGCAACGGATATGTACTCAATCAAAAAGCCGCCCAGCTATCGCAATCCCCACATCCTGAGTCGATCCCCGCCCCCCCAGATCCGGCGTAACCACCCCTTCCGCAATCACCGCCTCAATCGCCCGCAATACCCCATCATGGGCCGCCCGATACCGCCCATCCCCATTGCCCAAGAAGTCCAACATCAACGCCCCCGACCAGATCATCGCAATCGGATTGGCAATGTTCTGCCCGTAAATATCCGGCGCCGATCCATGCACCGGCTCGAACAACGACGGAAACCGCCGCTCCGGATCCAGGTTCGCCGACGGCGCTATCCCGATGGTCCCCGCACACGCCGGCCCCAGGTCCGACAGGATGTCGCCGAACAGATTCGAGGCCACCACCACATCAAAGCGGTCCGGCTGCAACACAAACCGCGCACACAGGATGTCGATGTGCTGCTTGTCCCACGTCACCTCGGGATAGTTCGCCGCCATCAATGCCGTGCGTTCATCCCAGTAAGGCATGCTGATGGAAATCCCATTGGACTTGGTCGCCGCCGTCAGCTTCTTGCGCGGACGAGTCTGGGCCAGGTCGAAGGCGAACTTGAGAATGCGATCAACCCCACGTCGAGTGAACACCGATTCCTGCAGCACGAACTCATGCTCGGTGCCTTCAAACATCTTGCCGCCCACCGAGGAGTATTCGCCCTCGGTGTTTTCGCGGATCACCACAAAGTCGATGTCCCCCGGCGCGCGCCCGGCCAGAGGGCAAGGCACGCCGGGGAACAGCCGCACCGGGCGGATGTTCACGTACTGGTCGAAGTCGCGGCGGAACTTGAGCAGCGAGCCCCACAGGGAAATATGGTCCGGGACTTTGTCCGGCCAGCCCACGGCGCCGAAGTAGATCGCGTCAAAGCCCTTGAGCTGCTCGAACCAGTCCTCGGGCATCATCTGCCCGTGTTCCAGGTAGTAATCGCAGTGGGCCCAGTCGAGCACTTCGATGCTCAGGTTCAGGTCCCAGATCCTGGCGGCCTGTTCCAGTACCCGCAGCCCTTCGGGCAGGACTTCCTTGCCGATGCCATCGCCGGCAATCGCGGCGATTCTGAATGCCTTGCTCATGGTGCATGCCTCGCAAAAATTCAGTTCAAGCCGCCGATATGGAAGGCTTTGACTTCAAGGTATTCGTCCAGGCCGTACTTGCTGCCTTCGCGCCCCAGGCCCGATTGCTTGATGCCGCCGAACGGCGCGACTTCCATCGAGATGATCCCCGTGTTGAGCCCGACCATGCCGAACTCCAGGGCCTCGCCAAAACGCCAGGAGCGCTGCAGGTCCTGGGTGAAATAGTAGGCGCCCAGGCCGTACGGGGTGGCGTTGGCCAGGGCGAGGGCCTGGGCTTCGTCGGTAAAGCGCATCAGCGGTGCCACCGGGCCGAAGGTTTCTTCATTGGCCAGCAACATCCCGGCGAGGGTATCGCCAAGTACCGTGGGCTGCACAAACTGGCTGTCACCGCTGGGGACGGCGCCGCACAGCAACTGGGCGCCCTGGCTCAGGGCGTCGTCGATATGCCGCGCGACTTTGCTCACCGCTGCGGGGTTGATCAGCGGGCCGATGGTCACGCCGTCGTCCAGGCCGTTGCCGACCTTGAGCTTGCCCACCTCCTCCACCAGTCGCGCCGCGAAACGCGCATAGATACCCTCCTGCACCAGGATGCGGTTAGCGCACACGCAGGTTTGCCCGGCGTTGCGAAACTTGCTGAGCATTACCCCGGCCACCGCCTGTTCAAGGTCGGCGTCATCGAACACGATAAACGGCGCATTGCCGCCCAGTTCCAGGCTCAAGCGCTTGATGTGCTCGGCACTCCGGCGCATCAACAGGCGGCCGACGGCGGTGGAGCCGGTAAAGGAAATCTTGCGCACCGCCGGGTTGCCGGTCAGCTCTTCGCCAATGCCGGCGGGTAAGCCGGTGATCACATTGAACACCCCGGCCGGAATGCCGACGCGCTCGGCCAGCACCGCCAGGGCCAGGGCCGACAGCGGCGTGAGGTCCGAGGGTTTGACGATGATCGGGCAACCGGCGGCCAGCGCCGGCGCGCATTTGCGCGTGATCATCGCGTTGGGGAAATTCCATGGGGTGATGGCGGCGCATACGCCCACCGGTTGCTTGAGGGTCAGCAAACGCCGATCACCGCTGGGCGCGGGCATGGTTTCGCCGTAGACCCGGCGCGCTTCCTCGGCGAACCATTTGACGAAACCGGCACCGTAGCGCACTTCGCCACGGGCTTCGTTCAGGGGTTTGCCCTGCTCGCAGGTCATGATCAGCGCCAGGTCATCGAGGTTGTCGATCATCACCTGGTACCAGCGCTCCAGCAGCGCCGCGCGTTCGGCAGCCGGGCGTGCGCGCCAGGCAGGCCAGGCACGCTCGGCGGCTTCGATGGCGCGGCGGGTGTCCACCGCGTCCATGGCCGGCACCTGGGCAATCAAGTGGCCGGTGGCGGGATCGCGGATGTCCAGGGTGGCGCCGCTGTCGGCAGCGATCCACTGGCCATCTACGTAGGCGAGTTCAGCCAGCAGGCTGGGGTCTTTCAAGCGATTCTTGAGCATGGTCGAGTCCTGATCCGAGACACGCTCCAGTCTAGGGAGGTGCCACAAACGAGGATGCCGAAAGCGCGGTTAAAGCAGCGTGCCGTGCTGAAATTCACCCCAGGACGGCAGGCTCTGCTAGGCCGTCAGCGAACCGAGCAAGCCTTGCAAAAAGCGCTCGCCGGCGTCCATCTGGCTGATCTCGATAAACTCGTCGGGCTTGTGCGCCTGCTCGATGGAGCCCGGCCCGCACACCACCACCGGTACGTCCAGGCGCTGCTTGAACAGGCCGCCTTCGGTGCCGAACGAGACCTTGGAGGTGCCGGTGCCCGGCGCGGCGAATTGCTTGAGAAAGTGCACCGCCTCGACACTGGGGTGGGTGTCGAGGCCAGGATAGACGTTGATCGTTTCGATCTCGATGGCCGCCACGCTGGACAGCTTCTGCGCCTCACGCACGATCACCTCGGCGCGCTCGCGCATCTGCTCCAGGAACGCGTCCAGGTCGTCGGCCGGCAGGTTGCGCACTTCGAAGTCCAGGGTGCACAGGTTGGGCACGATATTCAGCGCCTTGCCGCCGATAATCTGGCCCACATGCACGGTGCTGTAGGGCACGTCATAGTCATTGTCCTGGGCACCATGGCGTTGCAACTGCTGCTGGCTGTCACGCAGGGCGGCGATAAAGTCGCAAGCCACGTGGATGGCGTTGACCGAGCGCGGCGCCAGGGATGAATGCGCCTCCTGGCCTCGGCAGTACGTGCGGTAGGACCCCTTGCCCTTGTGTCCGAGGACAAACTGCATGTTGGTCGGCTCGCCGATCACACACAGAAACGGCCGTACCGGCGCCAGGTGCAGCACGTCGAGCAAGCGCCGCACGCCGACGCAGCCGATTTCTTCGTCATGGGACAGGGCCAGTTGCAATGGGCGGTTTAACGTGTGGTCGGCGGCATCCAGCATGGCGTCGATGGCCAGGGCGATAAAGCCCTTCATGTCGCAGCTGCCACGCCCATAAATGCGCCCGTCCTGCACGGTGGCGGCAAAGGCGGGAAAGGTCCAGGCCTGCCCCGCCGCCGGCACCACGTCGGTGTGCCCGGACAGCAGCACACCGGGCTGTTCCCTGGGCCCGGTGCTGGCGAACAGGTTGGCTTTCTTGCCGCTGGGGTCCTTGACGATCAGCGAGTCGATGCCCTTGCCCAGCAGCAGGTCGCGCACATATTCAATCAAGGCCATGTTCGACGCCGATGACACGGTGTCGAAGGCCATCAGCTGTTTCAGAATCTCCAATACGCGGGGTTTCATGAGGCCTGGCTCCGTTGCTCGTCAGGTAGGGCGAACCGGGTGATGGAGAATGGCTCGATCGGGGTACTGGTGCTGCCAGTGGCGAGCAGCTCGGCCATCACATCGCCGACGCCCGGGCCAAGCTGGAAACCGTGGCCGCAAAACCCGAAGGCATAGAACAGCCCGTCAACCGTACCGCTGGGGCCCATCACCGGCAGCGAGTCCGGCAGGTAGCCTTCGATGCCGCTCCACACGCGGATGATGTTCAGGTTGCCGACGCCCGGCAGCAGGCGGCGCATCTGGCTGACCTGGTTGAGGATGCTGCGCGGTTCCACATAGGCGCGGCGGTTGAGCATGTCCGGCTTGCTGCGGTAGCCGCCGCCGATGACGATATTGCCCCGGGGAATCTGGCGGAAGTAGATCACCTCTTCGGGCACCTTGGTGTACACGCCGATCACGGTGGGCAAGGCATAAGGCACCGGCTCGGTCACGGCCATTTGCGGGCCGTGGGTGTCCAGCGGCACCGGTTCGCCGAACTGCGCCGAGAGCTTCTGGCCCCAGGCGCCGGCGGTGATCAACAGTTGCGCGGCGTGGAACTGGCGGCCGTCGGTGGTGGTGACCTGGAAGTCGGCGCCGACCTTCTGCACCTCGGCCACTTCGGTGCGTTCTTCGATCTGCGCGCCCAGGCGCCGGGCGGCACGGGCAAACGCCGGCGCGGCCAGGCGCGGGTTGGCATGGCCATCGTGGGGCGCGTAGGAGCCGCCCTTGACGTCCGGGCCGAGGAAGCCGAAGCGTTGATGCAGTTCGGCGCCACGATAAATCTTCAGGTCCAGTTGTTGCGCTTCCGGTGCGGCGGCGTAGGCCTCCAGCTCGGCAATTTCATCCTCGCGGTAACACACGCGCATATGCCCGCTGGGGATGAATTCCAGGTCGTCGTCGATCAGTTCCGGCAGGCGCTTCCACAGCGCCCACGAGCGGTTGGCCAGGGCCAGTTGGCCGAGGAAACGCCCTTGCCGGCGCACATTGCCAAAGTTCACACCACTGGCGTACTGGCCGATCTGGTCGCGCTCCAGCAGGATCACCGACTGCCCGCGACGGCGCAGAAAAAACGCAGTCGCCGAGCCCATCAGCCCCCCGCCGACAATCACCACATCGGCTTTTTTCACACTCATGACGAGACCTCCTCGGTGATCAGCATCGATAACGGTTTGACCGGCGCCTGGCCGCGCTGGCGCCCGACCGCCTGCACCGGCACGCCGGCAGCGGCGGCGATCACTTCGGCCCCGGCCTGGGAGCAATAACGCCCCTGGCAACGACCCATGCCCACGCGGCTGAACGCCTTGGCGCGATTGACTTCGCAGGCGCCCTTCTCTTTCACCGTGCGCCGCAGCTCGCCAGCGCTGATCATCTCGCAGCGGCACACGATGGCGCTGTCCGGCAACGCCTTGGCCTGTTCGCTCGGCCACGGGAACGCCTGGGCCAGGCCCAGGCGGAATTGATCCATCACCGCCAGGGCCTGCTGTTGCTCATCCCGCAGGCCGGTGTCCACCGGTTGTTGCAGGTCTTCCAGCAGCGCCAGCGCCACCAGGCGCCCGGCATGCTCGGCGGCATCGGCGCCGCGAA
Source organism: Pseudomonas sp. CFBP13509 (assembly GCF_005233485.1). Lineage (NCBI taxonomy): Bacteria > Pseudomonadati > Pseudomonadota > Gammaproteobacteria > Pseudomonadales > Pseudomonadaceae > Pseudomonas > Pseudomonas sp. CFBP13509. The sequence goes on along the minus strand of NZ_QGAA01000010.1, from coordinate 164,501 downwards.
TTTTCGCACCGTCACCGGCCGCGTACACGCCCTTCACCGAGGTGCGCCCGGCGTCATCCGTGGCCAGCCACCATTGGCTTGATGCCTCATCGAACGCCATGCGACAGCCGGCCAGGTCACCCAGCTGGGTTTCCGGGCGCAGGTGGTAACCCAGCGCAACGGCATCGGCCTGCACCGTGACGGTCTGCCCGTTGCCAGTGGTAAAGCGCACACCGCTTACACCATTGGCCGCGTCGCCCATCACTTGCAGCGGCTTGACCCCCAGGTGCACCGCCACCTTGGCGCGGTACAGTTGCGCCAATAGCTTGATCCCGGTGAACAGCACGCCAGGCCGCGCCAGCAGTTTGGGCAAGGCTTTCAGACGCAGGCTCAGAGGCGAGGTGTCGAGCACCGCCGCCACCTCGGCGCCGGCCTTCACGTACTGGCTGGCGACCAGGTACAGCAACGGCCCGCTGCCCATGAACACCACGCGATGACCGATGGACACGGCCTGGTTTTTCAAGGCGATCTGCGCCCCGCCCAGGCTGTAGGTGCCCGCCAGTTGCCAGCCCTCGATGGGCATCAGGCGGTCGGTGGCGCCGGTGCAGAGGATCAGTGCATCGTAATCCACCGTGGTGTGGCGGCCCTGGCTCACGCAGCACAGTTGCCCCGGCGTGAGGTTCCACACCAGGGTGTCGGGGCGGTAGTCGATGGCGTCGCGCAGGCGGTCGAAACTCTGGTGCAGCGCCTGGGCCTTGGCGGCCTCGCTGCCGTACAGGGTCGCGTAGTCGCGGGTGAAGCCTTCTGGCTGACGCCGATAGATCTGGCCACCGTCGCGGCGGTTTTCATCGATCAGGATCGGTTTGATTCCGGCCGCCAGCAGGGTTTCGGCGCAGCGCGCCCCGGCCGGTCCGGCGCCCACAATAACTACCCGTGCAGTGGCCATGTCGCCTCCGGTTGTGTGGTAACGATGTCCAGCCCGTCACGGACTTCATTGGAACAGGCGCGCAGGCGTTCGCCGCTGCGGGTCCACACCCAGCAATCCTGGCACGCGCCCATCAAGCAGAAACCGGCGCGGCGGCCGCTGTCGAATTCCGACTGGCGCAGCGCGTTGCCCTGGGTCAGCAGCGCGACCATCAAGGTGTCGCCCTGCAGGGCTTGGACGGCGGCGCCATCCACGGTCAGGCTGACCGTCGGCCGGCCCTGTTCGGCCAGCCTCACAAAACGCCCGTTCATGCATAGGCTCCCACAGTGAGGGTGTTGACGCCCTGCTGGGTATCCAGCAAATGGGCGCTGTCGTGGTGGCAAAGGATTTCACCACCGTCGTCAAGGCGGCGGCGCGGCGGCGCGGTGCGGTTGCACAGGCCGTCGACGCGCACCGGGCAGCGATTGAGGAAGGTGCACAGTTCCGGCCCATTGGCCCGCTCGCCGAGCGCTGGCAGCGTGTCGCCTGCAGTACCGCAGGTTTCCAGCCAGCCCTGGCGCAACTCGGGCACCGAGTGAATCAACAGGTCGGTGTAGGGATGGAACGGCGGCTCGGCAAACGCCTGGCGACTGCCGGCCTGGACCTTGCGGCCGCTATACATCACCACAATGTCATCGCACAGCGCGCGCACGGTAGAAATGTCGTGGCTGATAAACAGGTACGACACCCCCAGTTGCTGGCGCAGGTCGCGCAGCAGTTCGAGGATCGCCGCCCCCACCACGGTGTCGAGGGCCGAGGTCACTTCATCGCAGAGGATCAGGTCGGGCTTGGCCGCCAGCGCGCGGGCCAGGTTGACCCGCTGCTTTTGCCCGCCGGACAGCTCATTCGGGCGCCGTTCGGCGAGGTCACGGGGCAGGCGGACCAGGTCGAGCAGTTCGCCGATGCGGGCTTGCAGCGCCGCGCCCTTGAGGCCGAAATACATTTTCAACGGCCGACCGATGATGGCCGCCACGCTGTGCATGGGGTTGAGCGCGGTGTCGGCGTTCTGGAACACCATCTGGATCCGGCGGAATTGTTCCGGGGTGCGCTCGGCGAGGCTGCCGCCCAAGGGTTGCCCGTCGAAGGCCAGGCCGCCGAGGGCCGGGGTCAGCAGCCCAGCCACCACCCGGGCCAGGGTGGACTTGCCCGAGCCCGACTCGCCGATCACGCCGATGGCCTGGCCACGGCGCACGGTGAGGTCGATGTCTTCCAATACCCGAATCGACGGCATGCCGTGCAGGTTCTTGTTGCCGTAGCCGGCGGTGAGGCCGGTGATGGTCAGCAGCGGTACCTCCCCGGCGACGCCGCAGGGCGGGCGAATAGTGGTGTCGGGCCGTGCGGCGGCCAGCAGGCTGCGGGTGTAGGCGTGGGTCGGGGCATTGAGCAGCGGCGCCGTGGCGCTCTGTTCGAGGATCTGCCCGCCGTTGAGCACCACGATCTGGTCGGCCATTTGCGCCACCACTGCGAGGTCGTGGGACACGTACACCGCCGTGGCACCGCGCTCGCGCACCACGCGTTTGAAGGCGCGTAGCACGTCGATCTGGGTGGTCACGTCCAGGGCGGTGGTCGGCTCGTCGAGCACCACCAGCAGCGGGTCGCTGATCAGCGCCATCGCCGCCATCACCCGTTGCAGCTGCCCGCCGGAGACCTGGTGCGGGTAGCGTTGGCCGATGCGTTCCGGGCCCGGCAGCGCCAGGTCGCGGAACAGGCCGATAGCCTTGGCGTGCAGCTCGGCGCGCGTGCCCAGGCCGTGGATCAGTGCGCCTTCGATGACCTGGTCGATGAGTCTTTTCGCCGGGTTGAATGCGGCGGCGGCGCTTTGCGCGATATAGGACACACGGTTGCCGCGCAGGCCCTGCAATTGGTGTTCGCCCAGGGCGAGCATGTCGTGCTCGCCGACCTGCACCACGCCGCCGGACAAGCGACACCCGCGCCGTGCATACCCCAGCAAGGCCAGGGCGATGGTGGTCTTGCCCGAGCCGGACTCGCCGATCAATGCCAGCACTTCACCTTGTTTCAGGGCAAAGCTCACGCCCTTGACGATTTCCACCTCGCCGCGCGCGCCACAGGCGACCACGCGCAGGTCTTCGACGCGAATCAATTCAGTCATTTCAATGGCCTCCCGTGCGTCGACTACGTCGCGACGACAGATAGTCGATCAGCAGATTCACGCCGATGGTCAGCGTGCCGATGGCCAGCGCCGGAAGGATGATGGCCAGCGCGCCCTGGTTGAGGCCGCCGATGTTTTCCCGCACCAGCGAGCCGAGGTCGGCGTCCGGCGGTTGCACGCCCAGGCCAAGAAAACTCATGCCGCTGAGCAACAGCACGATGTAGCCGAAACGCAGGCCCAGGTCGGTCAATACCGGGTTGAGCATGTTCGGCAGGATCTCCACGCACGCCACGTAAAGCCGGCGCTCGCCACGGGTACGCGCGACCTGCACGTACTCCAGGGCTTCAATGTTGACCGCCATGCTGCGGGCGACGCGGAAGGAGCCGGGGATATAACTGATCACTGCCGTACAGATCAGCAACGTCACCGATGAGCCAAAGGCCGAGACCATGATCAACGCAAGCATTTTGCTCGGGATCGAGATGAAGGCGTCCATGATGCGGCTGATGATTTCGTCCAGCCACTTGGGCGAGACCACCGACAACAGCGCACACCCGGTGCCGAAGGTGCTGGCCAGTAACGCTGCCACCAGCGCCAGCCCGACAGTAAAGCGCGCGCCCACCAGCACCCGGCTGAGCATGTCGCGGCCCAGGTAATCGGTGCCGAATGGATGCGCGAGGCTGAAGCCTTCGAAGATGTTATCGGACACCACCTCCCCCACCGGGTGAGGTGCCAGCCACGGGCCGAGCAGCGCCACCAGCAGCCAGGCGACGCACACCACGCCTCCCAACAGCCCCAGCCACGACGGGCCGCTGGACACCTTGGCGAGTGCCAGGGCGGAGGAAACAGGCTTGGATTTCGCAATGAGGTTGTTCATTGGTTTCTCAGCCTCGGATTGGACAGGATCGCGCACAGGTCGGCGAGCAGCACCAGGCCCAGGTAGGCCGCGCAGAACAACATGGTGCACGCCTGCACCAGCGCCATGTCGCGGTTGGTCACGGCATCGACCATCAAGCTGGCAATGCCGGGGTAGTTGAAAATGGTTTCGACAATCACCACCCCGCCCAACAGGTACGACAGGCTCAGGGCGATGGCGTTGGCAATCGGCCCGATCGCATTGGGCAAGGCATGGCGCAGCACGATGCGGATCGGGCTGACGCCTTTGAGGCGGGCCATTTCCACATAGGGGCTGTCGAGCTGGTCGATCACGGCGGCGCGGGTCATGCGCGCCATTTGCGCGACGATCACGCAGCACAGCGTCATCACCGGCAAGGCATAGGTGCGCAGAAATTGCAGCGGTGAGCTGATGTCGCTGGCATAGGAGAGGGCCGACAACCAACCGAGGTTGACCGCAAAAATCAGCACCGCCAGGGTCGCCACCAGGAATTCCGGCACCGCGACCATCGCCAGGGTGATGAAGCTCAGGCAACTGTCGATGCGCCCGCCCCGGCCCATCGCCGAGCCGATGCCGAGCACCAGTGCCACCGGCACCGAGACCAGCGCCGTGGCGCCCGCCAGCATCAGGGTGTTGGGCACCCGGCCCGCCATCAGCTCACCGACCGGCATGGCGTTGGAGACCGACACGCCCATGTCGCCAGTGAGCAGGCTCATCAACCAGTGCAGGTAACGCAACACACCGGGCTGGTCCAACCCCAGTTTCAGGCGCAGGGCCGCCACCTGTTCAGGGGTCGCGAACTGGCCCAGGGATTGTTGCGCCGCGTCCCCCGGCAGTACCGCCGTGATCGCGAACACGACCATGGACACGATCAACAAGGTCAAGGCCCCGGCGCCGAAGCGCCGGCCGATCAACCACAGTGTATTGCTATTCATCCCACCACCCTCCTCAAGCGTCCAACCACACCTGCTCGGCAAACATGTAGCCCATGAAACCGCCCAGTGGGTTGCTGTCGTAGCCTTTGATGCGCTGGTCGACGCCGTCGATATTGCTGATGAACACCGGCACGCCGATGCCGCAGTGGTCGTGCACCAGGACCTGCATGTCGCCATACATCTTGGCGCGCTTGGCGTCGTCGGTTTCGCCACGGGCCAGCATCAGCAACTGGTCGAATTGCTCGTTCTGCCAGCCGGACTCGTTCCACGGCGCCTTGGACTGGAAGAACTGCGAGAACATCACGTCGGCATTCGGCCGCGGGTTGATGTTGCCGAAGCTCAGCGGGTGCTTCATCCAGTGGTTGGACCAGTAGCCGTCGCTCGGCAGGCGGTTCACGTCGAGCTTGAGCCCGGCCTGTTTGGCCGACTGCTGCAACAGCACGGCGATGTCTACCGAGCCGGTGGCGGCAGGCGAGGCCATCACGGGCATGGTGATGCTTTCCATGCCGGCTTTCTTCAGCAGGAACCTGGCTTTTTCCGGATCGTAGACCGTCTGCGGCAAGTCGGTGTTGAAGTAGCGCGAACCCGGCGCAATCGGGTGGTCGTTGCCCACCACCGCAAAGCCACGGAATACGGCGGACTTGACCTGTTCACGGTCGAGCAGCAGCTTCATGGCCTGGGTGAATTCCGGGCTTTTGCCGGGCAGTTGGTCCTGGCGAATGATCAAGTCAGTGTAGTTGCCCGACGGCGCGTCGACCACGCGGTGCTTGGCGCTGGCCTTGATGCGCGTGGTGGAGCGCGGGTTGACCTCGTTGATCATGTGCACGTCGCCCGACAGCAGTGCATTGACCCGCGATGGCTCGTCGGCAATCGCGATGAACTCGATCTCGTCGAGGTACGGCAGGCCCGGTTTCCAGTAGTTCTTGTTGCGCACCGCAATCGAACGCACGCCGGGCTTGAACTCGCCCACGGTGAACGGTCCGGTGCCGATGCCTTTGCTGAAGTCGCTGGTGCCCTCGGGGACGATCAACAGGTGTGACACCGCGAGGATCGACGGCAACTCGGCGTTGGCCGCGCTGAGGCGGATCTGCACTTCGTTCGGCCCGCTGGCCTTGATCTCGGCGAACTGCTCCATCAGCGGCATGACCTTGGAACCGGTCAGCGGGTCTTTGTGGCGGTTCAGGGAGAACACCACGTCGGCGGCGGTCAGGGCCTTGCCGTTGTGGAAGGTCACGTCCTTGCGCAGGGTGATGGTCCAGACGGTGGCGTCGGTGTTGTCGATGCGCTCGGCCAGTTCCAGTTGCGGCACCAGGTGCTTATCGAAGCGGGTCAAACCGTTGTAGAACATGTAGTGGCGCACATAGTCGGTGGACAGCGCGCCCTTGGCCGGGTCGAGGGTATCGGCGGTGGAGCTGGACATGCCGGCCACGCGGATCTTGCCGCCTGGCTTGCCTTTGCCGGCCACGGCGGCCTCGTCGGCGAACAGCTTGCCGGCGGCGCCGAACAGGCTGCCGGCACCGGCGGCGGCGACACCGGCCACGCCCAGCATTTGCAGGGCGTTGCGGCGCGACATGCCACGGTTGAGACGTTCGAACACCCGCAGGCTGTCCTGGCCGGAGATGAGTTCGGGGGTGTTTTTGTTGTCAGTCATAGCAAGGCTACCTGTCGATAATCGGAAGAATCGAGTGCTCACGGATGTCCGGAGCGTCCTGGAAACACAAACGACGGTGACGCAACAACGGCAACTCAGTGCAAATAGTCCTGGAAGCGGTAGTAAGCCCCCACGAACGGCAGGAACCACGGCTTGCCGAAATGCCCGGGAATCGCCGGCCATTCCAGTTCGCGCCAGGGGTTGGCGGCGGTATTGCCGGCCATGACATCGGCCATCACCTGGCCCATGTGCACCGACATCTGCACGCCATGGCCGCTGTAGCCCATGGAGTGGAACACGCCGCCATGCTGGCCGGCGCGGGGCAGGCGGTCGGACGTCATGTCCACCAGGCCGCCCCAGCAGTAGTCGATCTTCACGTGCGCCAACTGCGGGAACATGTTCAGCATCGCCGCTTGCAGTACCTTGCCGCTCTTGGCGTCGGAGACGCTGTCGGACATGGCAAACCGCGCACGCCCGCCAAACAGCAGGCGGTTGTCCGGGGTCAGGCGAAAGTAGTTGCCGATCATGCGGCTGGTCACATAGGCGCGATGTTGCGGCAGCAACTGGTCGATCAGCGTCTGGGGCAAGACTTCGGTGGCAATGACAAAACTGCCCACCGGCACAATCCTGCGGCGGTACCAACCCAGGTCGCCATGCTGGCAGGCACCGGTGGCCAGCAGGACTTGCCCGGCGTGCAGTGAACCCTTGGCGGTGTTGACCTGGTAGCCGCCGGCCTGGGCCTTCCAATCCTTGACGGGGGTGTGCTCGTAGATCATCGCACCACGCCGCGCCGCCGCTTCGGCCAAGCCGACCCCGAAGCGGCCGACATGCATCTGCACGCCGTTGCGCTGCAGCAGGCCGCCATGAAACTGCGCCGAATGGACTTCAGCACGGGTCTGTTCGGCACTGAGCAGCTCGACCTCGGCATCCACCTCCTGGCGGATCAGCTCGCAGGTGCGGGCCAGGCCTTCGTAGTGCATCGGCTTGGCCGCCAGCTTGAGCTTGCCGTTGCGCACCAGGTCGCAGGCAATGCCTTCCTGCTCGACCAGTGACACCACCGTCTGCACGGCACTTTCATAGGCCTGGTAATAGGCGCGTGCCTTGGCGGCACCGAGGCTGGCGTGCAGCCCGGCGTAATCCTGGGCCACCCCGGTGTTGCACTGCCCACCGTTGCGCCCCGAGGCCTCGCCGATCACCCGCCCGGCGTCGAGCACCACCACACTGGCGCCCTTGAGCGCCAACGCCCGCGCCGCCGCCAGGCCGGTGAACCCAGCGCCGACCACAGCCACATCGACCTGCTTGGGCAAGCCGCCCAGCCGGGCACCGGTAAACGCCGGTGCGGTGTCGAGCCAATAGGATTCACTGCCCATGTCTTGCCCTCAGAGGTGTGCGGTTACAGACCGACCAGCGCCGGCAGCCCACCGATATCGGTGATCTGCTGGTAACCGTAGAACGCGTTGCCCGGCACTTCGTGGCCACGGGCAACGAAGGCTTTGTTTTTGATCTTCATGTCATGGGCCGGCATCAGGTCGTAACGGAAGCTGGACGACACATGCAAGATGTCTTCCGGGCCGCAGCCGAGGTTGTCGAGCATGAACTCGAACGCGGCCAGGCGCGGCTTGTAGGCCTGGGCCTGCTCGGCGGTGAACACCTTGTGGAACGGCGCGCCGAGCTTGTCGACGTTGGACATGATCTGGCTGTCGCTGGCATTGGAGAAGATCACCAGGGGAATCTTGTCGGCAATTTTCGACAGCCCGGCCGGCACGTCTGCATGGGGGCCCCAGGTCGGCACGGCGTCGTAATACAGCTGGCCTTCCTCGCGATAGTCGATACCCCAGCGTTTGCAGGTACGGGCCAGGGCGGTCTTGAGGATTTCATCGTAGGGGCGCCAGTCGCCCATGACCTGGTCGAGGCGGTAGGCCGAGAAATCCTTGACGAACTGGTCCATCTGCTCGGGCTTGATGCGATCGGCAAACAGCTCGCGGGTCATGGTGCCCATATGGAAGTTGGTCAGCGTACCGTAGCAGTCGAACGTAATGAATTTGGGACGAAGAAAGCTCATTGAGTGCGGTCCTGGAGTTCGTTGAGTGTGACAAGCGTTCGCTGCCCTGGCGGCGCGTCGGCCTCGTTGCAGCACAGGTTCATTACACCACTGTGAAATCAGCATATGCCGTCTAAAACGACCTGCGCTCAATACAAACCACCGTTTTGGTGGCCGGGCTCAGCAGACTTTGCGGTGCGCGCCAGGCTTGGGCAGGGCCAGTGTTTGTGCGCTTTTAGGGGGCTTTTGGGGGTGCAGAGGCTTAAGCACGGGGGTGGGGGCGGCAGAAAGTGTGGCGGGTTGATGGGGTGTGAACGAAAGCAGGCCGAGGACTACCTGATGTATGCAGATCAAACTGTGGGAGGTGGCTTGTCCTAATGCCAGTCAGTTAAGGCTTTTTGTAGGAGCGAGCTTGCTCGCGAAAAATTCACAGGCGCCGCGTTCATTCAGGAAGCACGCGTTATCGTTGACGTTTTTCGCGAGCAAGCTCGCTCCTACAGGAGGCGACGTACGCTTAACTAGCTGGCATTAGGGCAAGCCCCCGATGGCAGTGGGTCAGCTACAGATGCATCCACTGACACGGCCTCATCGGGAGCAAGCCCCTCCCACATTTTTAACCGTGTACCCCCGCCCTACTCCAGTTGGCTCCAACGCCAACCTCATGGCATTTGCTGCTGCCCCCCAACCCCAATTAAGTAGTAACTGTGGTCTCGCCCCACACACCACGAGGAATCTACCGAATATTCCCGCCCCCCTTGCCAGCCCTCAACCCAGGTGGGATACAAGCACCCTGACGCCACAATTAACAACGCTCCGGAGGCTCGCCATGTCCGCCCTGCCACACCCCACTTATCTCTACCGCCCAATGACCGCAGCCGACCTCCCGGCCGCCCACGATTTGTCGGTGCAACTCAAATGGCCCCACCGCCTGGAAGACTGGGCAATGTTGCAACGGGTCAGCGACGGCTTCGTGGTCATGGATGGCGAGCGGCTGATCGGCAGCGCGTTCACCTGCCCCCAGGGCGACTACGCCACCATCGGCCTGGTGATCGTCAGCAATGACTATCAGGGCCAGGGCATCGGCCGGCGCTTGATGGAGAAGGCCATTGCCGCCTGCGATACGCGCACGCCGGTCCTCAACGCCACCCTCGCCGGCGCGCCGTTGTATGCCAGCCAGGGGTTCGTCGAGTTCGGGCGAGTGCAGCAACACCAGGGCCAGGCGTTGGTGCCCGCCCTGCCGACGCTTGCCGACGGCGAAACCTGCCGGGCGCTTAACGCCGATGACCACGCCAGCCTGCTCGCGCTGGCCAAGGCCGCCAGTGGTATGGACCGTCGTGAAGTGCTGCGTGACCTGCAGGTGGAGCACGCCGTGGGTATCGAACGCGACGGCCGGCTACGCGGCTTCGCCCTGCTGCGGCCGTTTGGGCGTGGGCGTTGCATCGGCCCGGTGGTGGCGGAAAATATCGAGCAGGCCAAGTACCTGATCGCCACCTTGCTGGCCCAGGTGCCGGAAACCTTTGTGCGCATCGACATTCCCGTCGCCTGTGGCCTCAGCGACTGGCTCGAACAGGCCGGCCTGAAGAACATCGACACCGTCGCGCAAATGGCCCTGGGTACGCCGCCCCAGGCCAGCCAAGGCGTACACCCCTTTGCCCTGATCACCCAGGCGATCGGCTGACTTTTCTCCCGGAGCACTCCCCATGTCATCTCCCCGTATCCTGCTGTTGGCACGCGCCGACGGCAGCCGCGTTGCCACGTCTTTCAACAAGGCCGCCTTGAGCGCGCTGGACCCGTTCGGCGACAGCCGCCAACTTGCCTGGATGGGCGACGATGGCGTGTCCGCAGGCTTGGTGTCCTTCAGCGGCGAAGCGGTGATCGAAGATTTCCCTCACAGCGAAACGCTGGTGGTACATGCAGGCCATGTCGTGCTCAGTGCCGCGGAACAGACCTTGGAATTGGACGTCGGCGCCAGCGCCGTAATCGGCTTCGGCACACGCCTCACGGTGCAGGCCAGTGCAGGCAGCGAATGGGCGTTCTGCGCGGTCGACCAGGCCGATGCCCCGGTGTGCCCCGGCCTGACCCTGCTCGATCCGCACACCCTGCTCAACCCCTCCGCCGCGCCGGAACCCCAGATACTGATCGGCCCCACCCCGCAGTGCCGCGCATTCAACCTGTTCGACGATGCCGTGACCGAGCTGCGCGTCGGCATCTGGGACTCGACGCCCTACGCCCGCCACGGCCGCCCGCACAAATTGCACGAACTGATGCACCTGCTCGAAGGCCGCGTCACCCTGCAGGGCAACGAAGGTGGCGAAGTCACGGTGAATACCGGCGATACCGTGTTCGTGGCCAAAGGCGCGCCCTGCGCCTGGACCAGTACGGTGTACGTGCGCAAGGTCTACGCGGTGAAGTGACTCAGGCCTTCAACGCCTCTTCCAGAAACGTCACCAACGCCTGTACGCGCGGGCTGCGCAGTTTGCGCGACGGCACCAGCAGCAGCACCGGTGCGCTGTCAAAGCTCCAGTCCGCCAACACACGTACCAGGCTGCCGCTGGCCACGGCGTCACTCACGTCCCACTGCGAACGCAGCACCAGCCCCAAGCCTTGCTCGGCCCAACGCCGGGCAACGCTGCCATCGTTGCTCAACAACGCAGGTTCCACGCGCAGGGTCTTGCGGCTCTGGCCTTTGCGCAGGTGCCACAGGGTCACGTCCTCATCATTTTCGCGAATGCAGATGCAGCGATGGGACGCCAGCTCATCCGGCGCAGACGGCACGCCGTGGGCGTGCAGGTAGGCCGGGCTGGCGCACAACCAGCGCTCGTTTGGTGTCAGTGGCCGCGCGGTCCACAGGCTGTCATTCAGATGGCCGATGTGAACCACCGCATCACTGTCATGGCGATCGGGCCAGGGCGTCTCGCGCAAATCCAGCTGCAAACACAGCTGCGGGTGCAGTTTGGCAAACCGCGCCAACAGCGGTGCGATGCGCTGGCGGCCATAGCCAAACGGCGCCGCCACCCTCAAGGTGCCCACCAGGGTTTCATCCTGATGCCGGAACGACTCCGGCAGCGCCTCAAGCTGCTCCAGCAACAGCGCGCTCTCCCGCGAAAACCGCTCGCCATCCGCCGTCAGGCTGAGGCGCCGCGCATCGCGATTGGCCAGGCTCAGCCCGAGCAGCGTCTCCAACTTGCGCAGGCGCATGGACAACGCCGGCGGCGACACATTCAGGGTGCGGGCGGCGGCGCTCAGCGACTCCGAGCGGGCCAGGGTCACGGCAAGGCGAAGGTCTTCGATGGAAATCATTCAATTTTACTTAATGATTGATGAGCGCTGATTGAACCACACGTTAACAACAGCTGAGTAGAGTGCAGCCTGTCCCCCGCCACACGAGTTCCGCCATGTCCACGCCGATTGCTTCCCTCGACACGCCCGCCGCGCTCGTCGACATCCCGCAGATGCAGCGCAATATCCAGCGTATGCAACAACGCATGAGCAGCCTGGGCGTGCGTTTGCGCCCGCATATCAAGACCAGCAAGTGCCTGCCGGTGATCCACGCCCAGATCGCCGCCGGGGCCAGCGGTGTGACGGTGTCCACCCTCAAGGAAGCCGAGCATTGTTTCGCCGCCGGTATCCGCGATGTGTTCTACGCCGTGGCGATGGCCCCGGGCAAACTGCCCCAAGCCCTGGCCCTGCGGCGCAAAGGCTGTAACCTCAGCCTGCTCACCGACAGCGTCCCGGGCGCCGAGGCCATCGTCGCTTTCGCACAGCAGCATGACGAACGCTTCGACGTGTGGATCGAAATCGATTGCGATGGCCATCGCTCCGGCCTGGCCGCGCAGGACCCTGTACTGATCGACGTCGCCCGCATCCTCAGCGAGGGCGGCCTGCACCTGCGTGGCGTGATGACCCACGCCGGCTCGAGTTACGAGCTGGACAGCCTTGAACCCCTGCAAGCGCTGGCCGAACAGGAACGCGCACTTTGCGTACGCGCCGCAGACATCCTCCGCGCAGCCGGGCTGGCGTGCCCCGAGGTCAGCATCGGCTCCACCCCCACGGCCCTCTCGGCGCTGAACCTGGACGGCGTCACCGAAGTACGCGCAGGTGTGTATGTGTTCTTCGACCTGGTCATGCGCAACATCGGCGTGTGCCAGGCCGATGAGTTGGCGTTGAGCGTACTGACCACCGTGATCGGCCATCAGCCGGACAAAGGCTGGATTATCACCGACGCCGGTTGGATGGCCATGAGCCGCGACCGTGGCACCCAGCGCCAGCGCCAGGACTTCGGTTACGGCCAAGTGTGCAGCGAAGCGGGCGACTGGATCGACGGCGCGCGGGTCACCGCTGCCAACCAGGAACACGGCATCGTCACCCTGGGCGCTGCCCACAGTGACGCGCTTGTCACGCGCTTCCCCATCGGCAGTCGGCTGCGCATCCTGCCCAACCATGCCTGTGCCACCGGCGCGCAGTTCCCGGATTATCACGCCGTGGAGGCCGATGGCAGCGTGCACACCTGGAGTCGCCTGCATGGCTGGTAATCGCATCCACTCGATTCATAGCACCCACGCGGCACCGCCGGGCGGGCACTATTCCCAGGCAGTGGCACACGGCGGCGTGCTGTATGTATCGGGGCAACTGCCGGTACGCGCCAATGGCGAGCACAGCGCCGGGCAACCGTTCGCAGTGCAAGCCTCGATTGCCTTGGATAACCTGGTGGCGATCCTCGGTGAAGCGGGCCTGAGCCCCGGCGACCTGCTCAAAGTGACGGTGTACGTGGTCGGCATAGAACACTGGCCCGCCTTTGATCAAATTTACGCGCGCTACCTGGGTGAACATAAACCGGCCCGCGCCGTGGTGCCCGTGCCGGTGTTGCACCATGGCTACCTGATCGAAATCGACGCAGTGGCCCGTACCGCACAGGAGCAGCCTGCATGAACCCGCAAAAAAGCGCTGTGCTGATCATCGGCGGCGGCATCATGGGCGCCTCGTCGGCGTTTTTCCTGCGCCGCCACGGCTGCTCGGTCACGCTGCTGGAACGCGACCAGATCGGTCAGTACGCCAGCGGTGTGAACTTCGGCAATGTGCGCCGCCAGGGCCGCTACCTGGGGCAACTGGAACTGGCCAACCGTTCGTGGGCGCTGTGGAAACGCCTGCCGGAGTTGATCGACGACGACCTGGAATTCATCCCCAGCGGCCACATGCGCGTGTGCTATCGCGAAGATGAAATCGCTGAACTGGAGGCCTACGCCGCCGCGCCGGAAGCCGCGCAACTGGACCTGAAAATCTATCGCGGCGCCGAGTTGCACCAGCGTTTCGGTTTCCTCGGCCCCGAGGTGAAAGGCGGCTCCTACGCGCCCCACGACGGCCACGCCAATCCTCGCCTGGCGGCACCGGCATTTGCCCGCGCCGCACAGCGCCTCGGGGCGCGAATCGAGGAAAAAACCGAAGTCGCCGACGTGGAAAAGGTCAACGGCCTGTTCCACGTCACCACCACCGACGGTCAGTTGTTTGTTGCCGAGCAACTGTTGATTACCGCCGGCGCCTGGGCCGCGCGCCTGTCCGAGCGCTTCGGCGAGCCGGTGCCGCTGGAGCCCAACGGCCCGCAGATGTCGGTGACGGAACCGGTGCCCTACGCCTTGCCCACCGTGATCGGCGTGTTCACCAAGATCAAGGAAGAGGTGATCTACTTCCGCCAGATCCCGCGCGGCAACATCATCATCGGTGGCGGTGCCCGCTGCACGCCGGACATGCTCAACCGCCGCGCGTTTTTCAAGCCCGAGAGCCTGCTCAACCAGATGCGCCAGATGAAACGGCTGTTGCCGGGCGCCGAGAAGCTGAACATCATCCGAGTGTGGAGCGGCATCGAAAGCTACACACCCGACTCCCTGCCGGTGATGGGCCCCAGCGGCAGCGTGGACGGGCTGTTTTATGCCTTCGGCTTCTGCGGCCACGGCTTCCAGCTCGGCCCGGGCGTGGGGGATGTGATGGCCGAACTGATCAGCACCGGCAGCACCAGCACCTTGATCAGCCCGTTCGATATCCGGCGCTTTACCCAACCTTCGACGGTGCCGGCAAACGCCCCCACCACAGGAAAACTCATATGAGCCTCACCCGCCTGCCGGATTCAGCAGATTATCCCTTGCAGCGTTGAATAACGGCATCTTTGCGCGGGAGCCTTTTGCTAGCTTATCCGGACACCGGGCCGTGCTGTTTGCAGCGCCTATTACCGCTCCAGGGAGCCAGTTGGATGACCACTCAATCTTCAAACAGCTACAGCGTTGATGCGCAAACGGCTCACCAGTTTTACATCAACGGTCGTTGGACGTTCCCGGCGATCCCGGCGACGCTGCCGGTGGTCAACCCGGCCAATGAAGCCGTGGTTGCCGAGGTGGCACGCGGGTCTGCCGAGGATGTCGACCGGGCCGTTGCGGCGGCACGCGGGGCGTTCGCCGGTTGGTCTGCGACCCCGGCTGCTGCGAGAGCCCAGGTGCTGGGGAAAATCCACGAACTGATCCTTGAGCGCAAAGAGCAACTGGCACAGGCGCTGTCCCTGGAAATGGGCGCGGCCATTGGCTTCGCGCGGGCGATGCAAGTGCCGCTGGCGGCCGAGCACGTGCGGGTCGCCCGGGACCTGCTGTCCAGTTATGGCTTCCAGACCGTGGAAGGCGGCACCGCAATCGAGCGCGAGCCCATCGGCGTGTGCGGGCTTATCACGCCGTGGAACTGGCCGCTGTATCAAATCACCGCAAAAGTCGCCCCGGCCATCGCCGCCGGCTGCACCGTGGTGTTGAAACCCAGCGAACTGTCGCCATTGAGCGCCCTGCTGTTTGCCCAACTGGTGCATGACGCCGGTCTGCCGCCTGGGGTGTTCAACCTGGTGAACGGCAGCGGTGCCGAAGTCGGCGCGGCCATGGCGGCCCACGTGGACATCGACATGATCTCCATCACCGGCTCCAACCGCGCAGGCGCGTTGGTTGCCCAAGCGGCCGCGCCGACAGTCAAGCGGGTCACCCAGGAACTGGGGGGCAAGTCGCCGAATGTGCTGCTGCCCGACGCCGACTTCGCCAAGGCTGTGCCGCTGGGGGTGATGTCGGCGTTTCGCAACGTCGGCCAGTCGTGCAGCGCGCCGACCCGCATGATCGTGCCGAGAAACCGCCTGGCCGAAGTCGAAGCCCTGGCGGCGGCTACCGCAAATGCATTGATCGTGGGCGACCCGCAATCGGAAGAAACGCAGTTGGGCCCGATTGCCAACGAAGCCCAGTTCCATCGCGTCCAGGCCATGATCCAGGCCGGCCTCGACGAGGGCGCCAAACTGCTGTGCGGTGGGCCGGGACGGCCGGCGGGTTTTGACAAGGGCTTCTATACGCGGCCGACGGTTTTCTCCGACGTGGACAACGCCATGCGCATTGCCCAAGAGGAAATATTCGGCCCGGTGCTGTGCATCATTGCCTATGAGACGGTGGATGAAGCCGTCGCCATCGCCAACGACACGGTCTACGGGCTGGGTGCTCACGTTCAGGGGCAGGACCTAGATGTTGCGCGGGCGGTGGCTTCGCGTATACGGGCGGGCCAGGTGCACCTGAACCATCCGGCGTGGAATCCGATGGCGCCATTTGGGGGCTACAAGCGCTCAGGGAATGGCCGGGAGTATGGGGTGCAGGGGTTCGAGGAGTATCTGGAAACCAAGGCGATTATCGGGTTTGGCGAGTGAGTGATGGGCCTTTATCAAGCTTAAAATAACTTATTGATTTTAAAGGGTTAAATTCTCACTCTAAAATCTTGAGTCTTGCATAAACAATTTCAGGCGACCGCATTCTTGTGGTGAGCGGGCTTGTCGAATCGTCGCACCGCCCGTTCACCACAGAGAGATGTGTCAGGGTTTGAAAGGCTGTGTGGATACCTATGCCCTCTCAGCGCATCACACCTTGACGTTCTGCCGGATATTCCAGCCAAACTTCACCGGCCCGCCGTCCTTGGCGCCATCGGCCTTCTGCGGCTGATAGCTGACGTCGACGGTGGCGAAGTTCAAGGCGATGCTGTCGTACAACACATCTTCGGCCGTTTCAGCGCGGGTGCTGTAGGACACCACCATGACCTCCTTCAAGGTGATCACCAGATATTCCACCGGGCTGGCTCCGCCGGCCTTGCGCACCACCAATTTGGCTTCGGGGTAATGCTTGCCGGTGGCGCAGGCCATCATCAGGTTGGGGCTGGATTTATCCAGGGGTTTGGTCAGGTTCAGGTTGGCAAAGTCGGCCTTGCCCGAACCGCCTCCCGTGCNTCGCTGTAAAAGCGAAACCATAAGTGGCCGTTACCGCAGCAACGGATATGTACTCGGTCAAAACCAACGACATGGTCGGCCCGAAGGCCGCCACGGAAACAAGCCCCCTCCCACATTTGGTTCTGCGTACATCAGGCAGGTAAGATGGCAGCCCTTCGCACAGCGTTTTGCTGCGCACTGCCAACCATAAGCACTCCCCCATGCCCTTCGAACTCAGCGTAGACCTCACCACCCTCGCCATTCTCGCCGTCGTGGCCTTTATCGCCGGCTTTATCGACGCCATCGCCGGTGGCGGCGGCCTGCTTACCACCCCGGCGCTGCTCACCGCCGGGATGCCGCCCCACCTGGTACTGGGTACCAACAAGCTCAGCTCCACCTTCGGTTCGGCCACGGCCAGCTTCACCTTCTACCGTCGCAAGCTGTTCCACCCGCGTCAGTGGGTGCATGCGATCATCGGCACGTTGATCGGTGCGCTGGCCGGTGCGGTGGTTGCCCACTACCTGCCCGCCGAAACCCTGAACAAAATGCTGCCGGTGATCGTATTCGCTTGCGGCGTGTATTTGCTGTTTGGTGGCACGCCCAAGGCGCCACTGGACGCCGACGCGCCGATCAAGAAGAAATGGCAAGGCACCCAGGGTTTCGGCCTGGGCTTCTACGACGGCGTGGCCGGCCCGGGTACCGGTGCATTCTGGACCGTGAGCACCATGCTGTTGCACCCCATCGACCTGGTGAAGGCCAGCGGCGTGGCGCGCAGCATGAACTTCGTCAGCAACGCGGCGGCGCTGTCGGTGTTTATCTTCAACGGCTCGGTGGATTGGATTGTCGGCCTGGCGATGGGCGTGTCGGTGATGTGTGGCGCGTTCTTTGGCGCGCGCAGCGCGATCAGCGGCGGCGCCAAATTCATTCGCCCGGTGTTTATCACCGTGGTTCTCGGCCTGACCGTGCGCCTAGCCTGGCAGCACTGGTTCAGCGTGGCCTAGGCGACGGGCCAGGTAGAGGTCGATCAGGTAACGCGCAATCGAGCGTGACGCCGGCAACGGCGGCAGGTCGTGGATGCTGAACCACTGCGCGTCCTCGATCTCGTCGGCCTGGGGCACGATGTCGCCACCGGCGTACTCGGCATGGAAGCCCAGCATCATCGAATGGGGGAACGGCCAGCACTGGCTGCCCATGTACTGGATGTTCCTGACCTCCACCTGCACTTCTTCACGCACCTCGCGGATCAGGCAGTCTTCGGCCGACTCCCCCGGTTCGGCAAAGCCCGCCAAGGTGCTGTAGACCCCGGTGACAAACCGTGGCGAGCGCGCCAGCAGGATCTCGTCGCCACGGGTCACCAGCACGATCATGCTCGGCGAAATCCGCGGGTAGCTGCGCAGGTCGCAGGCCTGGCAATACATCGCCCGTTCCCGTGGCACCTGGACCATGGCCTGGCCGCAACTGCCGCAGAACCGATGCTCCCGCGCCCAGGTGCCGATCTGCGCGGCGTAGCCCAGCACTTTGTAGAGGGTGTGATCACCTTGCAGCATGAAGCCGCGCAGGCCCTGCCAGCTGCAACCAGGCACTTCGCCCGCCGAGTCGAGTTCCAGCAGATACACCGGCTCACCGTCGAGGTGGCCGATGCCATGTTCGGCAAACACCGAAAGCTCCTGGCGCTTGAGCCATTCCCGAGGGAACAGCGGGCCGTTGGCGTCATGCAAAAAGCCGTCGCGGCTGCGGGCGACGGCCCAGCCGCCGGGGGCGTCGTTGTCCAGCAGCGTTGTGGTAATCCAGCCTGGGGTCATGTCAGTCAATCCACGAATTCGGGTTTCTGCTTGCTCATATGGGCCGCGATGGCCACGCGCAGGTCGTTGGATTGCAACATAGCCGAGTTCCAGGTGGCAACGTATTCCAGACCGTCATTGACCGTATGGTCACGCATGTAGCTGATCATGGCTTTGGTGCCAGTGACCGCAATCGGCGATTTGGCCGCGATTTCATGGGCGATCTCGAACACGCCGGCCAACAGGCTTTCCTGGTCGGCATACACGCGATTGACCAGGCCGATGCTGCGCGCCTCCTCGGCACCGAACGGGCGGCCGGTGTAGGCCAGCTCACGCAGCATGCCGTCGCCGATGATGCGTGGCAGGCGTTGCAGGGTGCCGACGTCGGCGGCCATGCCGATGTCGATTTCCTTGATCGAGAATTGCGCGTCTTCAGCCGCGTAGCGCATGTCGCAGGCGCTGATCAGGTCGATGGCGCCACCGATGCAGTAACCCTGGATCGCTGCCAGTACCGGCTTGCGGCAGTTGTCGACGGCATTGAACGAGGCTTGCAGCTCGAGGATCTTGCGCCGCAGCAGGCGTGCATTGCGGCCCACATCCTTGCCGAAGTCATTGGCCACCGAGGCCAGCATCATCAGGTCGATGCCGGAGGAAAAATGCTTGCCCGCACCGCTGAGCACCACGGCGCGTACGGCGTCGGTGTCTTCGATCCATTGGAAGATGTCGATGATCTCGGTCCAGAACGCGGCGTTCATCGCGTTGATCTTTTCCGGGCGGTTGATCTGCACATGGGCTACGTTGCCGCTGAGTTCGACGACGAAAGCTTGATATTCGGACATGGCAGTGATCCCTGGCTGGCGAGTGATAAGGCCTGAACTATAACAAGGGTACGTGACGGCGCATCGGCCAAAAGCGGGACTGGCAACGGCGATGGAAAAGACGCTGGATAAAAGCCCCGGCACACGCCATCCTTCGCGCTTTGAGCCGCCCCATCAGCGGCGTTCGACGTTTAAAGGATATGCCCATGCACGCCCAACCCCTCGCCCCCGCCGATTTCGAATTCATCGAAGAAACCCTGTTGAAATACGGCGACGACCATTCGGTGCTGAACCTGGCCGAACTCGACGGCTACTTCACCGCGCTGGTGTCCAGCCCGGCACAGGTGGACATCGCCGAGTGGTTCCCGGCGATCTGGGGCGGGCAGAACCCGGAGTGGGAAAACGCCGAAGAGGCCCAGCAGTTCCTTGACCTGTGCGTGCGTCATATCAACACCCTGGCCGCACAACTGGCGACTGACGCCAAGGCCTTTAAGGCACGCTTCGATGAAACCGAACACCAGGACCAAGTCGTGACCCTCGCCGAAGAATGGTGCTTTGGTTATATCCGTGGCGCCGCTATCGGCAATTGGCCTGAGTTGCCCGCGGAGCAGGCAGCGAACCTGGATAAAATCTCCTGGTGCGCCGAGCAGGACAACTTCGAGTTGCCCGCCGACCTGGATGTGAAGCTGCATCAGCAACGGGTCAGCGCTATCGAACCGGCGGCACGGGCACTGCACGATTACTGGTTGAGCAAGCGCTAGACCTCGACAAGCACCGCACCTTTGGCCGATTATTCGGGTCCGCCCGTCGGCCACTCCGTACCACCTTGCCTTGATCAGGAGCCTTGCACCTTGAGTTCGCAGAAAACCGTGACCGTTACACCGCCCAACTTCCCCCTGAATGGCAAGGTCGCGCCCCCCGGCTCCAAATCCATTACCAACCGCGCCCTGCTGCTGGCGGCGCTGGCCAAGGGCACCAGCCGCCTGAGCGGCGCCTTGAAGAGCGACGACACCCGGCATATGTCGGTGGCCCTGCGCCAGATGGGCGTGACCATCGACGAGCCGGACGACACCACCTTCGTGGTCACCGGCACCGGCAAGCTGCAATTGCCGGCGCAGCCGTTGTTCCTCGGCAATGCCGGCACCGCGATGCGCTTCCTGACAGCCGCCGTGGCTACCGTGCAAGGCACGGTGGTACTGGACGGCGACGCGTATATGCAGAAACGTCCGATCGGCCCGCTGCTGGCCACCCTCGGCCGGAACGGTATCCAGGTCGACAGCCCGACCGGTTGCCCGCCGGTGACGGTGCACGGCGTGGGCACGGTCCAGGCCAAGCGCTTCGAGATCGACGGCGGCTTGTCCAGCCAGTATGTATCGGCCCTGTTGATGCTGGCCGCGTGCGGCGAAGCGCCGATTGAAGTGGCACTGACCGGCAAGGACATCGGTGCCCGTGGCTACGTGGACCTGACCCTGGACTGCATGCGGGCCTTCGGCGCCCAGGTCGATGTGGTCGACGACACCACCTGGCGCGTGGCCCCCACCGGCTACACCGCCCATGATTACCTGATCGAACCCGACGCTTCCGCCGCCACCTACTTGTGGGCTGCCGAAGTGTTGACCGGTGGCCGCATCGACATCGGCGTGGCCGCCCAGGCCTTCACCCAACCAGACGCCAAGGCCCAGACCGTGATCGCGCAGTTCCCGAATATGCAGGCCACCGTGGTCGGTTCGCAGATGCAGGACGCGATCCCGACCCTGGCGGTCCTGGCTGCCTTCAACAACACCCCGGTGCGTTTCACTGAGCTGGCCAACCTGCGGGTCAAGGAATGCGATCGCGTACAGGCCCTGCATGACGGCCTCAATGCGATCCGTCCGGGCCTCGCCAGCATTGAAGGCGATGACCTGCTGGTCGCGGCCGACCCGGCGCTGGCCGGCACGTCGTGCAACGCCCTGATCGACACCCATGCCGACCACCGCATCGCCATGTGCTTTGCACTCGCGGGGTTGAAAATCGCGGGAATCCGCATTCAGGACCCGGACTGCGTGGCCAAGACCTATCCTGGGTACTGGAAGGCCCTGGGCAGCCTTGGGGTCGCGTTGAGCGACTGACTCAACGGCGTCGGAATGGGGAGGTAAGGATCATGACCATTCGCCAACCCTGCCCACCCGGTGCCTGTGTCTGCGAGCGTGAACAACTGCTGGAAGCCCCCGGCGCGGACCTGCGTATCCTCAGCCTGACGCGGCAGGAAGAGAAACGCCTGGTCGAGCGCCTGGAAAACCTGCAAAGCCTGCAAGACCTGGAGCGCATGCAACAGCGGATGCACGAGCTATTGGGCATCCGCGTGCATATCGCGCCGGGGCACAACGAGGTCAAGAGCATGCGCGGCATCCAGATCGTCATCGACGAGCTGCCAGGCATGTGCCGCAAGACCCGGCAAGCGATCCCGGCGGCGATTCGCCGGGGCCTGGAGAAAAATCCGGAAATTGCCTACCGCCTGCTGGACGCCCACGACCTGTTTCGCGAAGGTTGAATCAACCGGCGACCGTCTCGGCCTCGAACAGTTTCTGCCCTACCGCCCTGGCTGTTTGCAGATGCGCGGTCGCCGCGCCATCTTCCGACTCCAGCAACAACGCCGACGTCACCACTTTCGCTCCACAGTAATCAAAAATCCCGTAGTCGATCTGCGTGTGCATCGCCTTGGCGTAGCCGTGTCGGTCAAACGCGCTTTCATCGGCCGCCCCCAGGGCCAACAGGTGCACGTGCAAGTGCTGCAGTTTTTTCACCACGGGCATGTCCGGGCCGTAATCGATCGCCCAGCCGTTGACGAACACGCGGTCGACCCAGCCCTTGAGCAGGCCCGGCAGCGACCACCAGTAGATCGGGAACGCCAGCACCAGGGCATCGGCGCGGTCGATGCGTGCCTGTTCCGCCAGCACGTCGGCCGGGGGCGTGGCGCGGGTGTGGTGTACGAGGTGGTCGGCGGCGGTGTAGCGCGGGTCGAAGCCTTCGGCGGCGAGGTCGGCGATTTCGAAGGTGTGGCCCTCAGCAGTCAGCCCGGCAGCCACCTGCGCGGCCACGGCGTGGGTGAGGGATTGTGGGTCGTGATGGGCAACGACGATGAGTGCGTGCATGACTTTGACTCCCTTTGGGTTTAATCTACTTTTGGTAAGTTAACACCAACAAGTTACTTTTGGTATATAAGCATGTCAAGCCCTGAATCCCCTGCCCCACGTCGTCGCCTGTCCCGTGAAGATCGCCTGCGTCAATTACTGGAGGTGGCCTGGCAACTGGTGCGCGAGGAAGGCACCGAAGCCATGACCCTGGGCCGCCTGGCGGAACTGGCCGGCGTCACCAAACCGGTGGTCTACGACCACTTCGTCACCCGTGCCGGGCTGCTCGCCGCGCTGTATGAAGACTTTGACGCGCGTCAGACCCAGGTGTTTGCCGAAGTCCTCGACGCCAGCAGCGCGACCTTGGAAGAACGTGCCTGGGTGATCGCCTCGTGCTATGTCGATTGCGTGTTATTGCAGGGCCGGGAAATTCCGGGGGTGATTGCCGCACTGAGCAGCTCGCCGGAGCTGGAAGCGCTCAAGCGTAAGTATGAGGCGATTTTTCTCGACAAATGCCGCGCCGCGCTGGCGCCCTTTGGCCAGGTTTCACAGCCAGGATTACGGGCGATGCTGGGGGCGGCGGAAGCGTTGTCCGATGCTGCGGCGAGCGGCGAGATCAGCCGGGAAGAAGCGCAACAGGAACTACTGGCAACCATCCTGGCGATGGTCAATCGCGCACAGCGTTGAAGACTGAAGAAGCTTCTGTGGTGAGCGGGCTTGTTGTGGTGAGCGGGCTTGCCCCGCGCTGGGCTGCGAAGCAGCCCCAATAAGAGCACTGCAGTGTGCCAGGCAGCTCAGGGGCTGTTTCTGGGGCCGCTTCGCAGCCCAGCGCGGGGCAAGCCCGCTCACTACAGAAGCACTACAAAAAAGCCAAGCAGGCCAGGCTAACGCCCTGCCACAAACAGCTGGACCTTGCGTGCCAGTTGATCGAGGTGCCGGTCCCGCTGTTTCTCGGCATCCACCATCGCCCGCTTGCCGTGTTTTTGCAGCAGGTAGGTATGGATCTGGCGTACCTCCAGCGAACTGTAGATTGCCGCCACATCCAACACGCCCATCAAGCCATCGGTGCCGTAGGCCCGGGTATTCATCAACACCTGGGTGCCCCGCGCACCCCGCACTTGAAAACCCATGGCCTCGAAGGCCGCTACCTTCTCCACGGCACATGCCAACTCGGCATGGGGATAGCGCGCCACCACGTCCGCCATCATCCCGCGCGCCACACCCTGACGCCGGAAACCGGCCTGTACCGCCATAAAGGCGATGCCACAGGCTTCAGGATCATCTTTCACCGGCAGGTACAGGCAAAAGCCAATCACCTGCTCCTCGAGCATCGCCACGATCAACTCAACGGCAATCCCCTTCGACCCGCCCAATGCCTCCAGGTACAGGTGCACCTCAAAGCCGATGGCATATTGGTAGATGTTGTAGAGCAGGTTGCTCGGCGGCAGTGCGACGCTGCTGATGTCGGTGAGGTTGTCCACCACCATCTGCAGGATCTGGGCATTGATGGGCTCGGGGCACGGTGTGGTGTAGCGGGTAAGGCTGAACATGCAGATTCCTGGGGTTTCGCGTCAAGGCAGCGGCGATTGTACCTGTTGCAGGCCGTTCAGTGTCCGCACACCTCACGCACGCACCCGCGCAACCAGCGGTGGGCCAGGTCGGCATCCAGCCGCGGATGCCAGAGCATCGCCACGGTGAACGGTGCCAGCGTCAACGGCAACGCAAAGCTGTACAGGCCTTCGCGCTGATGGGCGGTGTAGCGTTCGGGCACGCAGGCAATCAGGTCGGTGTCGCGGGCCAGGGCGATGGCCGTGGCGAACCCGGCGACGATGGTGCCGATCTGCCGCGTCAAGCCCAGGGCTTCAAGCCCATCGTCGATCTGGCCGCGCTCCTGCCCGCGCCGCGAGACGTAGACGTGGCGCCCCTGGGCAAACCGCTCGGCACTGATGTCGCCCTGGCTCAGGGGATGGCCGCTGCGCACCACGCCAATCAAACGGTCGCGAAACAGCGCCTGGGTCAGCACTTCGGGGCTGGCGTCAGGGTCGACCACGCCGGTTTCCAGGTCGACGCTGCCTTGGCGCAGTAACGTGCTGTCCTTGTCGGTCTTGCTGACGAAACGCAGGCGTACACCGGGCGCCTCCCGTGCGATGCGCGCCAGCAACACGGGACCGAAGTTTTCGACGAACTCTTCACTGGTGCGCAAGGTGAACGTGCGCTCCACCTGGGCCAGGTCCAGGGCGTGTGCCGGGCGCAGCACCGCATGGGCGTCCTGCACCAGGCGGCTGACCTGCTCACGCAATGCCTGCGCCCGCGGCGTCGGCACCAGCCCGCGCCCGGCGCGGACCAACAGCGGATCGCCGGTGGTCTCGCGCAAGCGCGCCAGCGCCCGGCTCATGGCCGAGGGGCTCAACTGCAAGCGTTTGGCCGCTCGGGCGACACTGCCTTCGGCCAGCAAGACATCCAGGGTAATCAGCAGATTAAAGTCGGGCATGGGCGCTCCTTAGCAGGCGTTTGACGCAGGTATTAACTGCAAACCCTGCGTCTTCCGCCATGTTAGGCCAGGCCGTAGATTTGTGACAGTTGCGTCCACCCAAGGAATCTTCCATGCATACGTCTTCACGCGGCGGCCTTGCCAGCCTGTCGCTGTCCATGTTGCTCGCCGCCCTCGGCACCAGCATCGCCAATGTCGGCCTGCCCAGCCTGGTACAGGCATTCGATGCGTCGTTTCATGCCGTGCAGTGGGTGGTGCTGGCCTACCTGATGGCGATCACGGCGGTGATTGTCATGGCCGGCCGAATGGGCGATCGCCTGGGCCGTCGCCGGCTGTTGCTCGCCGGGCTGCTGTTGTTTGCGCTGGGCAGTGGGCTGTGTGCGGGCGCGCCCTCGCTGGGCTGGCTGATTGCCGCACGCCTCCTGCAGGGCTTGGGCGCGGCGAGCATGATGGCCATGGCGCTGGGGATGGTCGGCGACACGGTGCCCAAGGAACGCATCGGCCGGGTGATGGGCCTGCTGGGCACGATGTCAGCCGTCGGTACCGCCATGGGCCCCGCCGCTGGCGGGTTATTGCTCAGTGTATGGGGGTGGCGCGCGCTGTTTCTGGTGGGCATGCCCTTGGGATTACTCACGGCCAGCCTCGCGTGGCGCTACTTGCCGGTTGATCGACGCCAAGCAGGCTCACCTTCCAGCGTCTGGTCACCGTTGAAGGAAGCACCCTTGCGCACGAGTCTCGCGATGAGTGCGTTAGTAGCGGCGGTGATCATGGCAACCTTTGTGGTCGGCCCTTTCTACCTGTCCAAGGGGCTGGGGCTGGACCCGCAATGGATGGGCCTGGCCATGGCCGTCGGGCCCTGTGTCGCGGCGCTCAGCGGTGTACCGGCGGGGCGCCTCACCGACCGCCAGGGCTGGCGCCTTATGACTTTCGCCGGGTTGGGCATCCTGTTTTGCGGCGCATTACTGTTGTCGTTGGCCTCGGGATTGATCGCCTACCTTGGGGGGCTGGTGATTCTGACGACGGGCTATAGTCTGTTCCAGGCCGCCAACAACACTGCGGTGATGTGCGATGTAGACGGTGCGCGCCGAGGTACGGTCGCAGGCTTGCTCAACCTGTCACGCAATATCGGGCTGATCTTCGGTACCTCGGCCCTGGGGGCGGTGTTCGCCTGGGCGACCCCGGATGTCACCCGCGCCAACGCGCAATCCGTGACCAGCGGCCTGCATGCGACTTTCACCGTCGCCGTGGGCTTGATCCTGCTGGCCACCGCGATGGCAACGGGCCGTATCCGCGCCGTGAATGCCCCACAGAATACCCGTTGAGGCAAAAAAACAAAAAAGGCGTTGCGCCAGACGGGGTTACATCGCGCATCATGGGCACTTTCAAGCTCAAGGGTAACGTCCATGCGCGTTCTGTCATTGATGATGGGTCTTACGACGCTGGCCGCCAGTACGGTGTTCTGCGCCAGCGCGATGGCGAATGAAGAAAGTCAGTTGGTGCAACAGATCAACGAGTACCGCAGCCAGGTGCAGCGCTGCGGCGACCAGGGTTCCCAGGAACTGCCACCGTTGGCCAACGATACACGGCTGGTGCTGCCGGCCAATAACGTCGGCGACCTGCAGCAGGCCCTGGCCCGTGCCGCGTACCCGATGGTCAATGTGCAGGCGATCAGCCTGTCCGGGCCCAAGGACGCCCAGGCAGCCATGAAAGCCGTGCGCGAGAGTTTCTGCCGGGTGGTGCTGGACCCGCAATTCGTCGACATCGGCGTGAGCAACAGCGGCCAGGACTGGCGCATCGTGCTGGCCCGCCCGTTGCTGTCCAGCGGCCTGGGCGATTGGCAAACCGAAGGCCGCAAGCTGCTCGACCTGATCAATGCCGCCCGCACGCAACCGCGCCAGTGCGGTACCCAGGCGTTTACCGCGACCACGCCATTGTCGTGGAACGAGGCGCTGGCCGGGGCCGCCAACAGCCACACGCGCAACATGGCCAACGGCAATTTCTTCGACCACCTGGACCACGACGGCCGCACGCCTGGCGACCGCGCGGAACTGGCCGGGTATATCGCGAAGAACATCGGCGAAAACATCGCCGCCGGCCTGGACACCCCGCGCAAGGTGGTCGACGGCTGGCTCGCCAGCCCAGGTCATTGCGCCAACCTGATGAACCCGCAGTTTCGCGAATTGGGCTCGGCCTATGCCATGGACCCGAAGAGTGACGCGGGCATCTACTGGACCGCTTTATTCGGCACGCAGTAAGGGTTGGGCAATCGCCCGCCCCCCGGCCTTCGCTGTTTCAAACGAATACAGCATCAAAATGCCATCTAGCGGATAATCGTGCTGAACTGGCAGCGACCAGACAGGTCTGTAGCTTTACGCCACATCCTTGCGGGCGCGTTGAAGATTCCGGAATACAAGGTGTTCTCCCAATGATGAATTGGCTGCAAAGCAGCAGCGACATGGCTGAGCAAGTACGTCAGCATGATTGGGCCAATACGCCCCTAGGACCGCTGGAACAGTGGCCGGACGTGTTAAAGACCACCGTGGCGCTGTGCTTCGCCTCCAGCTTTCCCCAGGCGATTGTCTGGGGCCCGCAGCTGATCACGCTCTACAACGATGCGTTTATCCCGATCCTGGGCAGCAAGCCCTACGCGTTGGGGCGCCCGTTCAACGAAGTGTGGGCCGAGGTGTGGGATGACGTCAGCCCCATCGCCAACGCCGCCTTCGAGGGCCACGCCACCTATATCGAAAACTTTCCCCTGGTGATTGAACGCGGCCCGAGGCGGGAGCAGGCGTACTTCACCTTCTGCTACAGCCCGATCCGCGATCCCCAAGGCAAGGTGGTCGGCATGCTCGACACCGTCACCGAGACCACCTCCACGGTGTTCCTGGCACGCCGCCTGGCGGTGCTGGACGCCATCGGCAACGCGGTGGTCAACGCCGTCGATGCCGAAGCCATCATGACCAGCACCACCCGCTTGCTGGCCGAGCACCTGCAGGTGAGCAATTGCGCCTACGCCGACATGGACGCCGATGAAGACGGCTTTACCATTCGTGACAATTGGACCGCGCCCGGCTCGCCCAGCATCATCGGCCGCTACAGCCTGGCGGCGTTCGGCGAGATGGCCGTCAAATGCCTGCGCGCCGGCGAGCCCCTGGTGATCCACGACAATCTGCGCGAGTTGCCACCCGCAGAGTCCGCCACCTTCCAGGCCCTTGGGGTGACGGCGACGATCTGCATGCCGCTGATCAAAAACGGTCGCCTGACCGCCCTGATGGCCGTCCATGACAAAAACCCACGCGCCTGGTCACCCTACGACCTGGCCCTGTTGCGGGAAGTCACCGAGCGCTCCTGGGCGCATATCGAGCGCGTGCGTGCCGATGCCGATGTGCGCAAGGGCCTGGCGGCCTATGCCGAACTGAACACCACCCTGGAACAGCGCGTCGAAGAGCGCACCCTGGCGCTGGCCAAGGCCGAAGCCGCGCTGCGCCAGTCGCAGAAACTCGAAGCCATCGGCCAACTCACCGGCGGCGTGGCCCATGACTTCAACAACCTGCTGACCATCATCCGCTCATCGGTGGACTTCCTGCGTCAGCCAGACCTGTCGGAACAGCGTCGCCAGCGCTATATGGGCGCAGTGGCGGATACCGTAGAGCGGGCCAGCAAGCTGACCAGCCAATTGCTCGCCTTTGCCCGTCGCCAACCGCTGAACCCGGAAGTCTTCGACGTGGGCCAGCGCGTACAGAACATCGGCGAGATGCTGGAGAGCGTCACAGGCGCGCGCATTCATGTACGCGTCGAGATGCCTTCGCAGCCGTGTTTTGCGCGGATCGATGCCAGCCAGTTTGAAACCGCACTGATCAACATCGCCCTCAATGCACGGGACGCAATGGATGGCCAGGGCACCCTGACCCTGAAAGTCATCGCGGAACAGCCGTTGCCCCACATTCGCGGCGATGCCGGGTCGGGTAAGGCGTATGTCGCCATTTCGCTCGCCGATACCGGCCCCGGCATTCCCGAAGACACCGTCGAACGCATTTTCGAGCCGTTCTTCACCACCAAGGCGGTGGGTAAAGGCACCGGCCTGGGCCTGTCGCAAGTTTTCGGCTTCGCCAAGCAGTCGGAGGGCAATATCGATGTGACCAGCACGCCTGGCCAAGGCAGCGTATTCACCTTGTATCTGCCCCAGGTCGAAGCCGAAGCAGCGCCGCCCCCCTGCGAGGAAACGCTGGCGTCGTCCCACGACACATCACAGTGCCGGGTGCTGATTGTGGAGGACAATCTGGAGATCGGGCGGTTTGCCAGCCAGATTCTTCAAGACCTGGGCTACCAGGCCACCTGGGTGACCGATGCCGAACAGGCCCTGACCCTTGCGGGGCACGATGGGAGGGCCTTCGATGTGATCTTCTCCGACGTGGTCATGCCCGGTATCACCGGCGTCGCCATGGCCAAGCTGATGCGCCAGCGTCGAGCGGACCTGCCGGTGATACTGACCTCGGGCTACAGCGAAGAGCTGGCCGATAATGGCTATGACGGCTTCGAGTTCCTGCCCAAGCCTTACTCTGCCGAGCAGGTTTCGCGGGTATTGATCAAGGCCATGCACAAGGATTGAGCAGCGCCCTACTCCGCCACGGCCACTTGGTTGCGGCCCAATGCCTTGGCCCGGTACAGCGCTTTGTCGGCGCTGTTCATCAGGCCGTGCAGGTCCTCGTCCACGGCATGGGTAAACGCCACCCCAAGGCTGGCTGACAGCCCCTTGACCGGCTCGGCGGCCAAACCGGCTATAGCCTTGATCAGGTCCTCGGCAATATTGCGCGCGGTGTCCAACGACGTATTGGGCAACAACACGGCAAACTCTTCGCCGCCCAAGCGACCATACACATCGGCCTTGCGGAACGACGCACTGATCACCCCGCCAATCTGGCGCAAGACCTGATCGCCGGCCTGGTGCCCATAGGTGTCGTTGATTTGCTTGAAGTGGTCCATGTCCATCATCAGCACGCACAGCGGCTGCTGGTTATGACGGCATTGCGCATACAGCAATTGCGCATGTTCGAAAAACGCCCGGCGGTTCATCAGGCCGGTCAGCTCATCGGTCTGTGCGGCACGGGTCGAGATGTTATGGGCCCGTTCCATTTGCCGGGTCAGGCGAAAGGCTTTCTCCAGTGCATCGGACAACTTGCGCGTGGCACTGGCCACAAACGTGGAAAACACCAGGACCGCGATGCCGATACCCACTTGCATCGATGTCGGCTGGAACAACAGCCACAGGGTGCACGGCAGCAACACCAGACCGATGGACACCAGGGTCATATAGCGATAGGCCGAATAACACGACACGGCACTGACCGACATCCCCACGGTGAACAGCATCACCAGCGCCTGGGACAACCGATCATCGGGGGGCATCAGCGCGAGTGCCCCAGCCCCCCAAATGCTCGCGGACAGTACCAGCGTGACCCAGTAGCGGCGCTCCCAGCGATCCGGGGTGCGTTCGCTGTTGGGGCAGCGGAACCAGTCCAGGAACATCTTGACCCGCAGCAGCGACGACGCGCCCAGCACCACCAGCCACACCACCATGAACGTGTGATCGAAGCGCTCCCAGCACAGCCAGCAGAGCATGGCGGCTGCCATGTAGCTGCCGAAAATGGCTGCAAATGACTGGCGAAACAACTGGTGCAAACGGTCGGTTCGCACCTGTGCCTCTATAAAGCAATCCTGATCCCGCCCATGCCCAAGGCCATTCATGAAATTCGCCTGATTCGACTGCCATGACAAAGGCGCCATTGTGGCACCCTGCCACCAGCGTGGACAACTGAATCCAGCAGGGTAGAGCCTTTAACTCCCGTCAGGCCGCAAAATCAGCACCCCCAACGGCGGCAGGTTCAACGACAGTGACACCGGTTGCCCATGGCGTGGCTCATCCTCGGTGAACACGCCACCGCCATTGCCGTAATTGGAACCCGCGTAGGTATCGGCGTCACTGTTGATCACCTCGCTCCAACGCCCACCGAACGGTACGCCCACCTTGTAGGCCTCACGGGGCACCGGGGTGAAATTGGCCACCACCAGCACCGGCTTGCCGTCCTTGCTCCAGCGTAGCCAGGCGTAGACGCTGTTGATCGCGTCGTCGCCGATCAGCCACTGGAACCCCTGAGGCGCATCATCCTGCTCGTGCAGGGCCGGCTCTTCGCGATACAGGCGGTTCAAGTCACCCACCAGCTTTTGCACGCCTTTGTGCTCGGCGTACTGCAGCAAGTACCAGTCCAGTTGCTGGTCGTGGTTCCACTCGCGCCACTGGCCGAATTCGCAGCCCATGAACAGCAGCTTCTTGCCCGGATGCATCCACATGAACGCCAGGTAGGCGCGCAGGTTGGCAAACTTCTGCCAACGGTCGCCCGGCATCTTGTCGATCAGCGAGTGCTTGCCGTGCACCACTTCATCGTGGGAAATCGGCAGGATGAAGCGCTCGGACCACGCATACACCAGGCCGAAGCTCAGCTCGTTATGGTGATGGGCGCGATAGACCGGATCCTGCTGGATGTAATGCAAAGAATCGTGCATCCAGCCCATGTTCCACTTGTAGTTGAAGCCCAGGCCGCCCTGTTGGGTGGGCTGGCTGACGCCGGGCCAGGCGGTGGACTCTTCGGCGATCACCAGGGCGCCGGGCGCTTCCAGTGCCACCACGTCGTTCAAGTGGCGCAGGAAGTCGATGGCTTCCAGGTTCTCGCGCCCGCCATGGCGGTTGGGCACCCATTCGCCGGCCTTGCGCGAATAGTCGCGGTACAACATTGACGCCACAGCGTCCACGCGCAGCCCGTCAATGTGGAAATGTTTGAGCCAATGCAGTGCCGAGGCCAGCATGAAGCCGTGGACCTCAGTGCGGCCCAGGTTGTAGATCAGCGTGTCCCAGTCCTGGTGGAAGCCTTCCAGCGGGTTGGCGTATTCATACAACGCAGTGCCGTCGAATTGCGCCAGGCCGTGGGTGTCGGTGGGGAAATGCGCCGGCACCCAGTCGAGGATCACGCCGATATCGGCCTGATGGAGCGCGTTGATGAAATAGGCGAAGTCCTCCGGCGAGCCAAAACGCGCCGTCGGTGCGAACTGTGAAAGCGCCTGGTAACCCCACGAACCGCCGAACGGGTGTTCCATGATCGGCATCAATTCGACGTGGGTGAAGCCCAGTTGCTGCACATACGGCACCAACCGCTCGGCCAGCTCGCGCCAGGTGTATTGGCGCGCTACTTCGCCGGCCTCGTCCAGCTCGCACTGCCAGGAGCCCACATGCAACTCGTAGATCGACAGCGGCGCCGTGGCCTTCTGTCGCTCGACCCGCGCTTGCATCCACTCATGGTCCTGCCAGTCCACCTGCAACGGCGCGGCGACTTTCGAGGCGGTATCGGGTGGCAACTGGGTCGCCAGCGCCATCGGGTCGGCCTTGAGCGGCAGAATCCCGTGGGCGCCGAGGATTTCGTACTTGTAGGCGGCGCCAGGTTGCAGGCGGGGAATGAAGATCTCCCACACGCCCGACGGATGCCGCAGGCGCATCGGGTGGCGGCGGCCGTCCCAGATATTGAAGTCCCCCACCACCGAGACCCGCCGCGCATTCGGCGCCCACACGGCAAAACGCACGCCGTCTACGCCATCGACGCTGGTCACCTGGGCCCCCAGGCAACTGCTGAGGTCACGGTGGTTGCCTTCGGCGAACAGGTACAGGTCCATCTCCCCCAGCAACAGTTGCTGGAAGCTGTAAGGGTCTTCGGTGATCTGCTCGCCACCGGCCCACTGGATTTTCAGCAAGTACGCCTGGCGGGTGTTGAACTGCCCGACGAACAGGCCCGGCACCTGGGTCGCATCCAGGCTGCCGATCTGTTCACCGCCATCGCGGCTCAGCACCTGGACACTCAAGGCCTCCGGCAGGAACGCGCGGATAAATTGGCCGCCCTGCTCGTCATCGTGTGGCCCGAGAATGGAAAACGGGTCGTGGTGCTCGGCGCGCACCAGCGCTTCGACGTCCTTGGACGCCGGCATGGCTGTCAACTTCGGTTGCAGCGGTTCTTTATTCGTAAAGCTCATGACGTCTCCCCACCGCGTGCAGTGTTCGATTTAGATGTAATCCCGCTCAACAACCCGTGCAAGCCCCGTAGGGGCACCGGCAACCAGGTCGGGCGGTTTTCCGCTTCGTACGCTACCTCATACGCGGCCTTCTCCAGGCTGAACAACGTCAGCGCGGCGTCCTGGCCCTTGGCATCCTGCCAGTCATGCGCCAGTGTAGACGCAGCGGCCTGATAAGCCTGGATAAATGCCTGGCGGGCCTCTTTCAGGTAGCGATCGGTCACGCGCCTGCGCGCCTGGTCCGCTGCGGGCGAGTGATCCACCCCTTGTACGTTCAAGGCCATGGCCGCCGCGTAGTCAAAGGAGCGCAACACGCCGCTCACATCTTTATACGGGCTGTGCTTGCCGCGCCGTTCATGCAGCGGCCGCGCCGGTTCGCCTTCAAAGTCGATCAGGTAGGCATCGCCCTTCACCACCAGCACCTGGCCCAGGTGCAAGTCACCATGAACCCGAATGCGCAGCCCGCCCAAGGTGGCTTTCGCCAGCGCCTGGACATGCGCGCCGATGGCTTTTTTCTGCGCCAGCAATTCACTGACCAGCGCCTGATCGGCAGGGTTCAATTGGCTTTGATGCAGCTTGAGCAATTGCAATGCACGGTCGATCTGCGCCCCAACGTCCTTGGCCCAGGCTTGGGTATCCTTGGCGCTGGTCGGTTCGGGCTTGAAGTCCTTATTGGTCGTGTTGGCACCCAGTACCCCGTGCATTTCACCCAGGCGCTGGCCGAGCAGCCCGGCGAAGTCCGCCAGCTCGCCCAATGCGTTGTAATGCTGTTCCTGTTCGGAGATGGCCTCGGCCAGTTCATCGCGGATGGCACGTTCCAGGTTGTTCTGGGTCCAGCTCCATGCGTCACCCTGGTTGCTCAAGTAGCCCTGGGCGATCATCAGCAGGTTGTCCTCGCCTGCGCCATCATGGCGAATCACCGAACCCATCAGCGGCGAGATATTCGGGTAACCCGCCTGCGTCAGGTACGCGCTCATTTCCAGCTCCGGGTGCACCCCGGCGCTGACTTTGCGGATCAGCTTGAGCACCAGGCTCTCGCCCACCACCACCGAGCTGTTGGACTGCTCGGCAGACAAGTAACGTACCGGCGACTCGTCCGTCAGTTGCAGCGTGTCCAAGTGTGGCGTGGCTTCAAAACGCAGGTCGCCGTCGCTGCCGTTTAACACGGTACCGGCCTGCAGGCCTTGGATCACCGCGCGGATAAAGTGCTCCAGGCTGAAGGCGTCCGTCACCAGGCCGACCTGACGCACCCGCCGTACCCGGGCCAGGGCCAACTGTTGCGGCAAGGCGCTGGTGAACTGGTCTTCGCCAAGAAAACCGAACGGCAGCTGATAACGGCTGACCTGGCCACCGGCGGTCACCTCAAGCTCGCTGAGCAAGACCGGGTGCTGGGGGTCGCCAAAGCGCACACCGTAGGCGATGCGCACGCTGTCGATGGCGGTGTCCTTGCCGGCAAACCAACGGCGCTTGGGCAGCCAGGCGGGCAGCGAGGTCTGTTCGAGGGCGGTGCGACACGGTTCGTCGAGCAGCTCTTCCATGCGTTTTTTCAATACCAGGGTGGTGAAGTCCGGCATGCTTTGCGCCGGCTCCACGTGCCAGCTGGGCATCTGGTTTTCCGCCGCCAGCACGAACCAATAGAAGCCATACGGCGCCAGGGTCAGCAGGAAATTCAGTTGGCCGATGGGCGGGAACGCATTGCCGCCGAGCATCTCCACCGGGACCATGCCAGCAAAGGCCGACAGGTCCAGCTCGGCCGCCTGGGCGCTGCGCGAGACGTTGGCCACACACAGGATGATTTCGTTGCGCCCGTCTTCGCCGGTGAATTCGCGGGTATACGCCAGGATGCGGCGATTGCTTGGCGAGAGCATTTTCAGGCTGCCGCGCCCAAACGCCTTGGACTGCTTGCGCACCGCCAGCATGCGGCGGGTCCAGTTCAACAGTGAGTGCGGGTCCTGGGCCTGGGTTTCGACGTTGACCGACAGATAGCCGTATTGCGGATCCATGATCGGTGGCAGCACCAGGCTGGCCGGGTCGGCGCGGGAGAAACCGCCGTTGCGGTCAATGGACCATTGCATCGGCGTGCGCACGCCATCGCGGTCGCCGAGGTAGATATTGTCGCCCATGCCGATTTCGTCGCCGTAATACAGGGTCGGCGTGCCGGGCATCGACAGCAGCAGGCTGTTGAGCAACTCCACACGGCGGCGGTCGCGCTCCATCAAGGGCGCCAGGCGCCGGCGAATGCCCAGGTTGATGCGTGCGCGGCGGTCAGCAGCGTAGTAGTTCCACAGGTAGTCGCGCTCTTTATCGGTGACCATTTCCAGGGTCAGTTCGTCGTGGTTGCGCAGGAAGATCGCCCATTGGCAGTTGGCGGGGATCTCCGGGGTCTGGCGCAGGATATCGGTGATCGGGAAGCGATCCTCCTGGGCCAGCGCCATGTACATGCGCGGCATCAGCGGGAAGTGGAACGCCATGTGGCACTCATCGCCGTCATCGCCCTTGCGGTCGCCGAAATACAGCTGCGTGTCTTCCGGCCACTGGTTGGCCTCGGCGAGCAGCATGCGGTCGGGGTAATGGGCGTCGATCTCGGCGCGGATCTGCTTGAGGACGTCGTGGGTTTCCGGCAGGTTTTCGTTGTTGGTGCCATCGCGCTCGATCAGGTAAGGGATGGCGTCCAGGCGCAGGCCGTCGATGCCCATGTCCAGCCAGTAGCGCATCACCGACAGCACGGCTTTCATCACCTGCGGGTTGTCGAAATTGAGGTCCGGCTGGTGGGAATAAAAACGGTGCCAGAAGTACTGGCCGGCGACCGGGTCCCATGTCCAGTTGGACTTTTCGGTGTCGAGGAAAATGATGCGGGTGCCGTCGTATTTCTGGTCGTCATCGGACCACACGTAGAAGTCCCGCGCCGCCGAGCCCGGCTTGGCCTTGCGTGCCCTCTGGAACCACGGGTGCTGATCGGAGGTATGGTTGATCACCAGTTCAGTGATGACCCGCAACCCGCGTTTGTGGGCTTCGGCGATAAAGCGCCGGGCATCGGCCATGGTTCCGTAGTCGCTGTGCACGCCCCGGTATTCGGCAATGTCATAGCCGTCATCGCGGCGTGGCGAGGGGTAGAACGGCAGCAGCCAGATGGTGTTGACACCCAGGTCGGCGATGTAGTCGAGCTTGGCGATCAGGCCGGGAAAATCACCGATGCCGTCGTTGTTGGAGTCGAAATAGGATTTGACGTGAACCTGGTAGATCACTGCGTCCTTGTACCAGAGCGGGTCTTTGATGAAGGTGGCAGCCTTGGGTTTCTTCGCCATTGGAAACTCCTGAAATACTCGAAAAATCGTGCAGACTGAACCGGGTCAATGTGGGAGGGGTTTGCCCCCTCCCACATGTTGCTCTTCACCAGGCTCAGGAGGTGCTGATGCGCCAGATCCCGAACGGCATCTGCGGCTCCAGCCGCGTCCACTGGGTCTTGCCATACCAGGTCCAGCGGTGGCCGTTCATCAGGTCTTCGCCCTGGGTCTGCGCATCGTCCGGCAGGCCCAATTCCCACAACGGCAACTCAAAGTGGGCCTCCTGGGCATTGAACGGATCGAGGTTGACGGCTACGAGGATGAAGTTGCTGCCGTCCTCGCTGCGCTTGCCGAAGTACAGGATATTGTCGTTCCAGGCGTTGTAGAGCTTCAGGCCCAGGTGGGTCTGCAAGGCCGGGTTTTGGCGGCGGATGCGGTTGAGCTGGGCGATCTCGGCGATGATATTGCCGGGTGCGGTGAAGTCCCGAGGGCGAATCTCGTATTTCTCCGAGTCCAGGTATTCCTCTTTGCCCGGCACCGGTGCCGCTTCACATAGCTCAAAGCCCGAATACATGCCCCACAGGCCCGAGCCCATGGTGGCCAGCGCGGCGCGGATCAAAAAGCCCGGGCGCCCGGATTCATGCAGGAACCCTGGGTTGATATCCGGTGTATTGACGAAAAAATTCGGCCGGTAGCATTCGCGCCACGGCGACTCGTTCAATTGCGCCAGGTATTCGGCCAGTTCGGCCTTGGTGTTGCGCCAGGTGAAGTAGGTGTAGCTCTGGGAGTAACCGACCTTGCCCAGGCGCGCCATCATCGCCGGGGTGGTGAAGGCTTCGGCGAGGAAGATCACCTCGGGATGCTTTGCCCGTACATCGGCGATCAGCCACTGCCAAAAGGGCAGCGGCTTGGTGTGGGGGTTGTCGACGCGAAAGGTCTTCACGCCCTCTTCCACCCAGCCCACCACGATGTCGCGCAGTTCAGTCCACAGGCCTGGGATCGCATCCGCGGCATAGAAGTCGACGTTGACGATGTCCTGGTACTTCTTTGGCGGGTTCTCGGCATATTTGATCGTGCCGTCCGGGCGCCAGTTGAACCAGCCCGGGTGCTCTTTGAGCCACGGGTGGTCCTGGGAGCACTGGATGGCGAAATCCAGGGCGATCTCCAGGCCATGCTCGGCGGCGGCCTTGACCAGGCGACGGAAGTCTTCGCGGCTGCCCAACTGCGGGTGGATGGCCTCGTGGCCGCCGTCCTCGCTGCCGATGGCATAGGGGCTGCCCGGATCATCGGGGCCTGCGGTCAGGGAATTGTTCTTGCCTTTGCGGTGGCTGCGCCCGATCGGGTGGATCGGCGGGAAGTACAGCACGTCGAACCCCATGTCATGGATCATCGACAGGCGCGAGTGCACGTCGTTGAACGTACCGTGGCGGGCCGGATCGTCGGTGATCGAACGGGGAAACAGCTCGTACCAACTGGCAAATTGCGCCGCCTCGCGCTCCACATCAATCGGGTAGACGGTGCTGATGCTCAAGTAGGCGCGGTGGTCGGCCTGGGTCATCAGGTGTGCACTGTCTTCGTGCAAAAACAGCGCGACCTGCTCGGTTTCCAGCAAACCGGAGAGTTCGTGGTGCAACAGCATCAGGCGGTCACGCAGTTCGTTGTCGCTGCGTTCGGCGGCCTGCAGCACCAGGCTGCGGCCTTCCTGCAACTCCAGGCTGACCGGCACCCCGGCTTCATGTTTTTTGCGCAGTTCATAGCAGAAGCTGGCGTAGGTATCGATCCAGGCCTCGATGCAGTATTCGTGAGGGCCCTGGACGGTGACGGTAAACGCCCCTTCCCAGCCATTGTTGCCCACGTCGTT
The DNA here is from genome assembly GCF_005233485.1 of Pseudomonas sp. CFBP13509. Classification (NCBI taxonomy): domain Bacteria; kingdom Pseudomonadati; phylum Pseudomonadota; class Gammaproteobacteria; order Pseudomonadales; family Pseudomonadaceae; genus Pseudomonas; species Pseudomonas sp. CFBP13509. The sequence continues at coordinate 126,215 of NZ_QGAA01000010.1, read as the reverse complement.
CATGACCACGCTGTGCCAGCTTTCGTCATGCAGCGGGCGCCAACGGATCAATACGGCCAGCTTGTCGTGGCCATCGGCGAATACCTTGCTGGTGACGTTGACCCGCTGGCCCACCACAGCCTTGACGGCAAATTCGCCGCCGTCGATCACGGGTGAAGTGCTTTCGATCGCGATCCTGGGCAGCAACAGCGCCTGGGACAGCGGCAATATGGAGTCTTCTGGAGCCAGTGTTTCAGCAGTCATCGAGCATCTTCCCCTTACGCCCTGTGGACGCTCTTTGCTTGATCCGAATTCCGATACGGCAGCGCTCTCCCTGAGCAGGGCCGCTATAGGTCCGAGCCTGGGCCAAGGTTAAAAGTTCAGCTGGATGTTCCGCCATTGGGCGGGGAATCAATTGGCCCCGGTGGATGGAGCAAAGCACAAAGGAGGCCACACCGATGAATATCCCTATCCCGGCTGAAACCCCGGACCCGAATATCGACAACCCGACCTTGCCCCCCACGGAGCCGGAGCCGATTCCCGAGAAGGAACCGCCGGAAACCCAACCGCCAGCGGTGGAAGAACCACCAACGACAATGCCACCGGTAATTGTAAGAACCAGCTGACGGCGACGGGAGGCTCGCTCGAAAACAAGATATCGTCCTTCGAGCGGACCTCATGAAAAACCGAAATTTCCTTCGCTATTAAGAAAATATTGCTTAAGCCCAGCTTTATATACTGACCTCGCGAAATGCTCCCCCCACCCTTTGGGATAAGGCGTTTCAGTCCATTCTTCGTGAGGTTATATATGTCGACCATCCCTCCTCAGCTGACCCCGAACTACGTACCGTCCACCCCCGTCACTCCGGCGCACACCGATGCAACGCCTCTGGCTGAGCTGAACTCGCTGTTATCCCAGCACAACATCCACTGTATTCTGCACGCCCCGAACTCCTTTCATTCCCGCACACAGCTTGACAAAGTCCGCAGACTGTTGACTGAAGACAACATCCGGTTGATGTTGCACGGTGAGAATGCTGAAGCGAACGCCAAAACCCTCGAAGCGCTCGGTAAACAGTTAAATCCGGACATGATCAGCACCAACCTGGAATCCGCCAGGCGTGATGCGGAAGAAACCCTGATCAAGGAGCTCAGGTTGAAAGGGCTTGAAAACTTGATGAAAGCATATTCTGGCAGTGACACCGCAGATCTGCTGAACGCTTATCATAAGTCGAAAGACGATGTGGAGACCCTTGGCAAGAACCATTCAGCAATGGGACGTATGGCTGGGTTCTTGACTGGGTTTGGTAGTCTGTTGAACATGCACAGGCTCGACTCTTTACGCACAGAACGAGTGCCCGCCGAACGCCAACACGGTCCTGAAACCTACAGCGTCAACATGAAGGTCCCTTATTAAGTCAGGTCTCCTTGTCCAACAGCTTGACGATCCTTGGCATCACGCTGAACACCGCCAGGGCCAGCAAGGTACTCAACACCGCCGTCGACTCGCGGCCCATTCCCGCCGCCACCCCAATGGCGGCGGTCATCCATAACCCGGCAGCGGTGGTCAGGCCTTTGACGTGCTGGCCCTCTTCATCTTCCTTGCCCTTGAGGATCGTCCCTGCGCCGAGGAAACCAATCCCCGCGATCACCCCCTGGACCACACGACTCATGGCATCCGCCTGGTTGCCAGACATCTGCGGTACCAGCACAAACAATGCGGCGCCCATTGCCACCAGCATATGGGTGCGCACACCGGCAGCCTTGCCCTTGTGCTCGCGCTCAAACCCGAGGATGCCGCCCAACAGCGCTGCGATCAGCAGGCGAACAGTGATTTGAGTGAGCTGTTTCGCGTCGCCAAGGTCGGCGAATTCGGCCTGCAGGGTTTGCCACACTTCGTGCCACCAGGCGTCCATGGATGCTGTCCTTTATTTATGGATAAAGGATGGACAGCGGCGACCGCCAGTCAGTTGCCTTGAACCCACACACCTTGCTGCCCCCTAACCTTCATACCCCATGAAAAAGGAGACCGGCATGCCCCTGCGTATCGAAAACCAACTGTGCTACTTCATGCTCGATGACAATGGCCAGGAACAGAGCGTGCCGGCGACCCGCGTCCATATCGTTACCGACACCGACAAATCCATGTCGTACGTGGAACTGGCCGCCGAGCGGATCTATATCACCGAAGCCGAGGCCGACGCCCTGACGGTGGCAGGTGCCCATGATGGGCGCCAACATGTAAAGGCTGAAGAACCTGGTTCGCTGATTTAATTGATCTGTATCAGCACGCGCCAGATCTAGCTGCACCTCCAGCGCCATGGGGTGCAGCACATTGACGCAGGCCCATGGCCAAAGCCCATCTGATCCGCTTTTTATCGCCATACCTGAGCCTGTTATGAAAACAGACCGGCGCGCATAGTTCATCGGCCTGATGGAGGCTGATGAGCGAACGACCATGAGCGAACGAATCCCAACCGTGGAAACCTTGGAGCCGATCCACCCAAAGAAGGTGAAGGCCAAATCCAGCGACAACCTGATCCATACCCGCAGTTTCACCGGCCTGTTCCGCACCTTGCGCGTGGCTGGCGCGGGCTTTCTGTTCCTGGCGTTCTTCGGCACGGTGTGGCTGAACTGGGGTGGGCGGCAAGCCGTGCTGTGGGATTTGGCCGAGAGTAAATTCCATATTTTCGGCGCCACCTTCTGGCCCCAGGACTTCATCCTGTTATCGGCTTTGCTGATCATCTGTGCCTTCGGCCTGTTTGCGATTACGGTGTTCGCCGGCCGCGTGTGGTGTGGCTACACCTGCCCGCAAAGCTCGTTTACCTGGCTGTTCATGTGGTGCGAAAAGCTCACCGAGGGCGAGCGCAACCAGCGTATCAAGCTGCAAGCGGCGCCCTGGAGCCTGAACAAACTCGCGCGACGCTCGGCCAAACACACGTTGTGGCTGGGCATCAGCGTGCTCACCGGGCTGACCTTTGTCGGCTACTTCACGCCGATCCGCCCCCTGGCCGCCGAACTGCTGACCTGGCAAATGGGGGGCGTGAGTCTCTTCTGGGTGCTGTTCTTTACCGCCGCCACCTACATCAACGCCGGCTGGCTGCGTGAAGCGGTGTGCATGCATATGTGTCCGTATGCGCGGTTCCAGAGCGTGATGTTCGATAAAGACACCCTGACCATTTCCTACGATAGCGCCCGTGGCGAGCATCGCGGCCCGCGTAAACGCGAGGTCACGCCGGCCGCTGTCGGCCTGGGCGACTGTATTGACTGCCAGCTGTGCGTGCAGGTCTGCCCCACCGGCATCGACATCCGCGACGGCCTGCAAATGGAGTGCATCGGCTGCGCGGCGTGCATCGACGCCTGCGATTCGATCATGGACAAGATGGGCTATGCGCGGGGCTTGGTGAGCTACACCTCCGAGCATCAACTCCAAGGCGGCAAGACCCACCTGCTCAGGCCGCGCCTGATCGGCTACAGTGCGGTGCTGCTGGTGATGATTGCGGCGTTGGTGGTGGCATTGGTGGAGCGGCCAATGGTGTCGCTGGACGTGACCAAGGACCGTGGCATGTTCCGCGAGAACGCCCAGGGCCAGATCGAAAACATCTACAGCCTCAAGGTCATCAACAAGACACAGCAGCGCCAGGAATACCGGGTGGAGCTGCTGGATGCAGAGGGTTTCCAACTGCAAGGCAAGACCGAGATCAGCCTGGCACCGGGGGAAATCGTCGATGTGCCGGTTTCGGTGGCATTGCTGGCCGACAAGCCGGCGAGCAGTTCGCAGACAGTGCGCTTCAAGGTTTCGGATGTGGACGAGCCGTGGATCTACAGCGCCGCCGACAGTCGCTTTGTGGCACCGCTCAACCGCTGAGACCTCGCTATCGAAAATGATGCAGATCAAATGTGGGAGGGGGCTGGACTCATATTACCTATTTGTTTAAGGCCAACATGAAACGCTACGAAAAATTCGCCGATGACATCGCAGAACTGATCCGCTCCGGCGTGCTCGGCCCCGGCCAGCGTGTGCCGTCGGTACGCTATGCCAGCCAGACCTATGGCGTCAGCCCGTCCACGGTGTTCCAGGCCTACTACCTGTTGGAGCGTCGCGGGCTGATCCGGGCACGGCCGCGCTCCGGCTATTTCGTCAACACCCATGCACCCAGCCCGTTCTCCGAACCGGTGGTGAGCGAGCAGGTGCATGAGTCTACCGAAGTCGATGTCAGCGAACTGGTGTTCTCGGTACTCGATTCGATCAAAGACCCCAACACCGTGCCCTTCGGCTCGGCCTTCCCCAGCCCCATGCTGTTCCCGCTGCCGCGCCTGGCCCGCTCCCTGGCCAGCGCCAGCCGCGAGATGGACCCGCGTCTGGTGGTCACCGACATGTCGCCGGGCAACCCGCAACTGCGTCGGCAGATTGCCCTGCGCTATATGGTCGGCGGCCTGATGCTGCCCATGGAGGAGCTGCTGATCACCAACGGCGCCCTGGAAGCGTTGAACCTGTGCCTGCAAGCGGTCACCGAACCGGGCGACCTGGTGGCCATCGAGGCCCCGGCGTTCTACGCCTGCCTGCAAGTGCTGGAACGCCTGAAGCTCAAGGCGGTGGAAATCCCCGTGCACCCGCGCGACGGCATCGACCTCAACGCCCTGGCGCAAACCCTGGAGCGCTACCCGATCAAGGCCTGCTGGACCATGACCAGTTTCCAGAATCCCATGGGCGCCACATTGCCGGAAGCAAAGAAGCAGGCGCTGGTGGAACTGCTGCGTAGCCACCAAGTGCCGTTGATCGAGGACGACGTGTACGCCGAGCTGTACTACGGGCAGCAGGCACCCAAGCCGGCCAAGGCCTTCGACAACGAAGGCCTGGTGATGCACTGCGGCTCCTTCGCCAAGAGTCTGGCGCCGGGCTATCGCGTCGGCTGGGTGGCGGCCGGGCGCTATGCGCAGAAGGTCGAGCGCTTGAAGCTGATGACCTCGCTGTGCCCTTCGATGCCGGCGCAAGCGGCGATTGCCGACTACCTGCAACACGGCGGCTATGACCGCCACTTACGTAAACTGCGCTATGCCCTGGAAGAACAGCAAAGCGCCATGCTGGCGGCTATCGCCCGCTACTTCCCGGCGCAGACACGGGTGAGCCAGCCGGCCGGCGGGTATTTCCTGTGGCTGGAATTGCCGGAGCAGACCGATTCGTTGAAGTTGTTCCAGATGGCGCTGGCGCAAGGCATCAGCATTGCGCCGGGGCCGATCTTTTCTGCGACCCAGCGCTTTCGCAACTGTATTCGCCTGAACTACGGCAGCCCGTGGACCGAGGTCTCGGAGAAGGCGATGGAGACGTTGGGGCGGATTGTGCGGTCGTTTTGAGGGATGGCGTTGCGCTTTCTGACGCCATCGGGGGCAAGCCCCCGATGGCCATGGGTATCTACACAACTTCCAGTGAATACGGAATCTATGGCAATTAGGCTTCTGTGGTGAGCGGGCTTGTCGAATCGTCGCACCGCCCGCTCACCACAGAGTTATGTGTCAGCCTTTAAGAGTTGTGTAGATACCTATGCCCCGATGGCGCCGGTACAGGCACTGCATCACTAGCGACCGCCACCCAAATCCAGAAAAGTCCCCGTGGCATACGAAGCCTTGTCCGACAGCAGCCAGATAATCGCTTCCGCCACTTCATCCGGCCGCCCGCCACGGGCCATGGGAATACCGGACTCGAGCTTGCTGACCCGGTCCGGGTCGCCGCTCAGGGCGTGGAAGTCGGTGAAGATGTAGCCGGGGCGCACCGCGTTGACGCGGATGCCCTCGCCCGCCACTTCTTTCGACAGGCCGAGGGTGAAGGTGTCGAGTGCGCCCTTGGATGCGGCGTAGTCGACGTACTCACCCGGCGAACCCAGGCGTGCAGCCACCGACGACACATTGACGATACTGCCGCCCTGCCCGCCATGCTTGGGCGACATCCGCAGCACCGCGTGCTTGGCACACAGGATCGGACCGAGCACATTGGTCTTGAGAATGTTCAGGATGCGGAACTCGGACATCTCATCCACCCGCGACTTGTGCCCCACGGTGCCGGCATTGTTCACCAGCGCGGTGACCCGGCCCAGTTCGGCGTCCACGCGATGGAACAGCGCAATCACTTCATCTTCGATACTGACATCCGCGCGCACCGCAATCGCCTGGGCACCGAGGCCGCGAACCTGCTCGAGCACGCTGTGGGCGGCTTTTTCATCGGAGTGATAGTTGATGCAGATGCGATAGCCCTCGCGGGCAGCCAGCAATGCCGTCTCGGCGCCGATACCACGGCTCCCCCCGGTGATGATGAGGACTTTGTCCATGCGTGCGGTCTCCTGATCCAACCTGGTGTTTAGGGTTGGATCCGATACTAACCGTCACGCACGGCTTTTGTCAGGCGCCGCTGCATCTTCGCCGCGCTGGATATGGGCCATGAAACCGTCCGCCGGCAACGGGTGGCCGAGCAGGTAGCCTTGCAGGGAGTTACACCCCAACCGCGTGAGAAAACTCTGCTGCACATCGGTTTCCACGCCTTCGGCGACGATTCGCAGCCCCAGCGCCTGGCCCAAGGCAACAATGGCAGACACGATGGCGGCGTCGTCGCTGTCATGCTCCAGGTCACGCACAAAACCACGGTCGATCTTCAACTCGTTGGCCGGCAGGCGCTTGAGGTACATCAGGCTGGAGTAGCCCGTGCCGAAATCGTCGATGGACAGGTCCACGCCCATGTCCGACAGCTGCTGCAACACCGTCATGCTCGCATCGGCGTCGCTCATCGCGGTGGTCTCGGTGATTTCCAGGGTCAGGCTGTTGGCCGGCAACCGGTGCCGCGCCAGGGCGCCGGCCACGCTGTTGACCAGCCCGGCGTGGCAAAACTGCAACGCCGACAAGTTCACCGCGATGCGCCAGTGCTCATAACCCTGGGCGTACCACAGGCTCATTTGGCGACAGGCTTCATTGAGCACCCATTCGCCGATGGGGATGATCAGGCCGGTTTTTTCCGCCAGTTCGATAAAGGTCGCCGGCAACAACAAGCCTTGTTGCGGATGCTCCCAGCGCACCAGCGCTTCGGCGCCCACCGGGATCCCACTGATCGCATCAAACTTGGGCTGGTAATACAGCCGGAACTGCTCGTGCTCAAGAGCATTGCGCAGGTCTTGCAGCAGCTGCAATTGCTTGCGCGCATTGGTGTTCATCGACACATCAAAGAAGCTGTAGCCGTTCTTGCCCATGCCCTTGGCATGGTACATGGCGGCGTCGGCGTTCATCAGCAGTTCCTGGGGGGTGTTGCCATTGCCCGGGAACATGGCGATGCCGACGCTGGCGGAAATCTTCAGCTCATGCTCGGCCACCTGGAACGCGCGGTTGATCAGCACCACCTGGCGTTCGGCAAGGCCGAGGGCATCGTCGGGCTGGGTCAACTGCACCAGCAATACAAACTCATCGCCGCCGATGCGCGCCAGGGTGTCGTGACTGCGCAGGTCTTCGCGCAGGCGCAGGCCGACTTCGCGCAACAACTGGTCGCCCATGTGATGGCCAAAAGCATCGTTGACCGGCTTGAAGCCATCCAGGTCGATGAACATCAGGGCAAAGCAACCGCCCTGCTCCTTTACCGCCTCGATGGCCTGTTGAATACGATCGGCCAGCAAGGTGCGATTGGGCAGGCCGGTGAGCATATCGTGCAGGGCCAGGTGGGTCAGTTCCTGGTTGGCTTGGGTCAACGAGTCGGCGAGCACCGCAGTACGGGCTTCCAGGCGCGCGTCGAGCAACGACGTCAGCAACGCGATGGCCAGTACCGCCAGGGTCGTCACCAACACCAGGTTATCCAGGCCCTTGCCGCTCAAGCCATCCAGCACGGCGGCGCAGTAACTTTCATCGGCAAAGCCTGCGGCCGCCATGCCGGTGTAATGCATGCCGACGATTGCAAAGCCCATCACCACCGCCGCACCACCACGGGCCAGGCGTACATAAGGCGTGTTGCGGCGCAGGTTGAACGCAATCAACAGTGCGGCTCCGGACGCCCCCACCGCGATCAGCAACGACAGGCCAAATAGCGTGGGGTCATAGTCGATGCCCGGCGTCATGCGCATCGCGGCCATGCCGGTGTAGTGCATGCTGGCAATACCGCTGCCCATGACCAGCGCGCCAAACGCCAGTTGCCAGGCAGGCAAACGCGCTTGGCTGACCAGCCATAATGCAAAGCCGCAGGACAATACCGCGATCAACAACGACAGCGCGGTGATACCGATGTCGAAGCCCAAGGCAAACGGCAGGCGCAACGCCAGCATGCCGATAAAGTGCATGGACCAGACGCCTACCCCCATCGCCATGGCCCCGCCGGCTATCCATAAATACACAGCGCGCCCCTTGGCGGTCGCGATGCGGCCGGTGAGGTCCAGGGCGGTGTAGGAAGCGAGGATCGCGACAAACAGCGAGATCGCGACCAGCGAGGGGGAATAGCTACCGATAAGCATGGGACTTCTCGTGGGCAACGGACCCGAAACGCCCGTACCAAGTGGCAAAGCGGGCGATTGTAGCGAGAATAATTCTTGAACAGTTGATTAATTATCAGAGGGCCATTAGTGGCAGTTTGACGCCAATCTACTGATTGAAATTACCCACACACTGCGTTCCCACACACGTGAGAACGATCGATCAATCCTTCTCGGCAATCGGCGTCTGCCCATCCCAACCACCGCCCAGCGCGGCGATCAGTTGCACGCTGGCCACCAGGCGGCTCTGCAACAGGGTCAACACGGTGCGCTCGTTACTCAGCGCCGTGGCCTGGACCGTCACCACATCCAGATAGGCAATCAGCCCGGCCTTGTACTGGTTCTGGGTCAAGCGCAGCGATTCTCGGGCGGCCTCGAGGGCTTCGTTGCTGACCACCGCCTCGTCTTCCAGCACCTTAAGCTGGACCATGTAGTTTTCCACTTCACGGAAGCCGTCGAGCACGGTCTGGCGGTACTTGGCCACGGTTTCGTCGTAGGACGCCACGGTGCGGTCGACTTCCGCCGAGCGTTGGCCGCCGTCGAACAGGGTCATGGCCAGTTTCGGCCCTACCGACCAGAAGCGGTTCGGCAGGCTGATCCAGTCGGCATAGGTGCTGCTGGAATAGCCGCCGGCCAGGCTCAGCGTCAGGTCCGGGTAATAGGCGGCCTTGGCCACGCCAATATTGGCGTTGGCGGCGATCACCGAGCGTTCGGCCGAGGCGATGTCCGGGCGCCGTTCAAGCAATTGCGACGGCAGGCTGACCGGAATCTGCGGCAGGGCCGGGATGTCCTTGCTCACCGCCAGGCTGAAGTTGGCCGGTGCCTCGCCGATCAACACGGCGATGGCGTTTTCCAGTTGGGCACGTTGCCAGATCAGGTCGATCAGGCTGGCCTGGGTGGTCTTGAGCTGGGTTTGCGCCTGGGCCACCGCGTCCTTGCCGGAAACCCCGGCGCGGTATTGGTTTTCGGTCATTTGCAGGGAGCGCTGGTAGGTGTCCAGCGTGGCTTGCAGCAGGCGGGTCTGCTCGTCCATGACCCGCAGTTGCAGGTAGCTTTGCACCAGTTCCGACTGTTGGCTCAGGCGCATCGCGGCCAGATCCGCCGAGCTGGCTTCGGCACTGGCCTCGTTGGCCTCCAGGCCACGGCGCAACTTGCCCCAGATATCGGCTTCCCAGCTCACGCCGAGCTGCGCATTGAGGGTGTCACGGATCCCGCTGCTGGAACTGCTGAGGCTGGCGCTGCTGCTGCCGGTGCCCTGGCTGGCGCGGGTTTTGCCCGCGCTCAGGTCGACGCTGGGGTAAAACGCCCCGCGTGAACTGCGCACCAGGGCCTGGGCCTGGCGAAAACGCGCTTCGGCCTGGGCCACGGTCTGGTTGGAATTATTCAGGCGCAGCACCAGGTCGTTGAGTTGGCGGTCGCCATACAGCTCCCACCAGGCGCCACGGGCCAGGGAATCACTCGGCGCGGCCTGGCGCCAGCCCTGGGCTTCCTTGAACTGCGCGGGTTCAGTGACTTCCGGGCGTTTGTAATCCGGGCCGACGGCACAGGCGCTGAGCAACAACGCCAACCCTACTGTAGGAGCGAGCTTGCTCGCGAAGGTCGTTAACGATAACGCGCCGAGCCTGAATGAACGCGGTGCCTGCCGTTTTTTCGCGAGCAAGCTCGCTCCTACAGGGATGAGTGCCGTGTCGGAAGCCCGCAGTGCATTGGCGTTGGTTGAATCGGTCATAGCGCAGTGTCCAGGGCAGCATCGGTACGCACGCTGCGCCAGGCATTGAAACGGTGGCGCGCGCGGTCGAGATAGAGGTAAACCACCGGGGTGGTGTAGAGGGTCAGGACCTGGCTGAAAATCAGGCCGCCAATGATGGTCAGGCCCAGGGGATGGCGCATTTCCGCGCCATCGCCGGTGCCCAGCAGCAACGGCAAGGCGCCGAGGATGGCCGCCAGGGTGGTCATCAGGATCGGCCGCAGACGCAACAGGCAGGCGCTGCGAATCGATTCCAGCGGGCCTAGCCCATCGTTGCGTTCCAGCTGCAACGCCAGGTCGATCATCAGGATCGCGTTCTTCTTCACCACCCCGATCAACAGGAACAGGCCGAGCAGGGAAATCAGGCTGAACTCCCCTCCCGTCAGGTAGATGGCAAGCATCGCGCCGACGCCGGCCGACGGCAGGGTCGAGAGGATCGTCAGCGGATGAATGTAGCTCTCATACAGAATGCCCAGCACCAGGTACACCGCCACCAGCGCGCCGAGGATCATGAACGGCTGGCCCTTCTGCGTGGCCGCAAAGGCATCGGCAGTGCCGGCCATCTTGGCGATCACATCTTCCGGCAGGCCGACCTTGGCAATCGCCCGCTCGATGGCCGCCGTGCCCTGCTCCACCGTGACCCCGGGGGCCATGTCGAAGGCGATGTTTTCCGAGGCGAACTGGCCTTCGTGGCTGACGCGGTCGTCCGCCAGGCTGTTCTCGTAATGGGCAATGGTCGACAACGGCACCCGCGCGCCGCTGGAGGTGATCACCTGCATCTGGTTGAGGGTGATCGGGTCCTGGGCGTATTTGGGGTTGACCTCCATCACCACCTGGTACTGGTTGAGGCTGTCGTAGATGGTGGAAATCTGCCGCTGGCTGTAGGCGTTGTTGAGCACCGCGGTGACCATGTCCATGTCGATGCCCAGGCGCTTGGCCTGGTCACGGTCGACAATCAGCGTGACCTGGGCCGCGCCGCGCCCTTCACGGGCGTCAATGGCGGTCAGTTCCGGCAGCTCACGCAGCGCCGCAACCACTTTCGGGTACCACAGGCGCAGCGCGGCCAGGTCGCCGCTTTGCAGGATGTAGGAATACTGCGCGCTGGTCTGGTCACGGCTGCCGCCGAATTGCAGGTCCTGGTCGGCCATCAGGAACAGGCGCCCGCCCGGCACCAGCGGTACATCCTTGCGCAGGCGCTCGATCACCGCCTGGGCGGACACCTTGCGTTCGCTGATGGGCTTGAGGCGGACCAGCATCACCGCGTTGTTGGTACCGTTGTTGCCGCCGATAAAGCCGGCCACGCTGAGCACCGCTGGGTCGTTGAGCACCGCCTTGCGGAAGATTTCCATCTTCGGCTGCATGACGCTGAACGACAGGCCGTCGTCCCCGCGCACAAAGCCGATCAATTGGCCGGTGTCCTGTTGCGGCATAAAGGTCTTCGGGACCACCACGTACAGCGCCACGTTCACGCCAATGGTCAGCAGCAGGCTGAGCAAGGTCAGGCGGCGATGGCGCAGCACCCAGTCCAGGCTGGTGGCGTAGCCGGCCACCATGCGGTCGTTGATCTTCTGGCTCCAGCGCTGCAGGCCGGTCATCTGCCCTTTCACGTGGGGCTTGAGCCAACGGGCGCAGAGCATCGGCGTCAACGTCAGCGACACGATCAGCGAAACGATGATCGCCGCCGACAAGGTGATGGAAAACTCGCGGAACAAGTTGGTGACGATCCCGCCCATGAACAGGATCGAGAGGAAAACCGCCACCAGCGATACGTTCATCGACAGCAAGGTAAACCCGACTTCCTCGGCACCCAGGTAGGCGGCCTTCATCGGTGGCACGCCCGCGTCGATATGCCGGGAAATGTTCTCCAGCACCACAATGGCATCGTCCACCACCAGGCCGGTGGCCAGGATCAGCGCCATCAGCGAGAAGTTGTTCAGTGAGAACCCGTACAGGTACATGATCGCGAACGTGCCCACCAGCGACACCGGCACCGCCAGGGTTGGAATCAGCGAGGCGCGGAAGTTGCCGAGGAACAGGTACACCACCAGGATCACCAGCCCCACCGCAATCAGCAGGGTCATCTCGGCTTCATGCAGGGTCGCGGTGATCACCGGCGAGCGGTCCATGGCCAGGCTGAGCTTGACGCTGGACGGCAGCACCGCCTGCAACGCCGGCAGTTGCGCCTTGATCTGCCTGACGGTCTCGATGATGTTGGCGCCGGACTGGCGGTTGATCACCAGCAGCACCGCCGAATCATTGTTGAAGAAGCCACTGTTGTAGCGGTCCTCCACGCCGTCGCTGATCTTCGCCACATCCTTGAGGCGCAGGGCGGCGCCGTCCTGGTAGCGAATCAGCAGCGGCTCGTAATCCTTGGCCTTTTCCAGCTGGTCGTTGGCCTGGATCTGCCAGTTGCGCTCGCCGTCTTCCAGGGAGCCCTTGGGCCGACGCTGGTTGGCATTGGCGATGGTGTTGCGCACGTCGTCCAGGGCCACGCCGTACTGGTCGAGGGCCTTGGGTTCCAGCTCGATACGCACCGCCGGCAGGGAGCTGCCGCCGATCTGCACTTCGCCCACCCCCGGCACCTGGGACAGGCTTTGGGAGAGGATGGTCGAGGCCAGGTCGTACAGCTGGCCCTTCTGCAACACGTCCGAGGTCAGCGACAGCACCATGATCGGCGCCTGGGACGGGTTGATCTTCTTGTAGGTGGGCATGCTGCGCATGCCGCTGGGCAGCAGGTTGCGCGAAGCGTTGATCGCCGCCTGCACTTCCCGCGCGGCGCCGTTGATATCACGGTCGGAGTCGAACGCCAGGATCACCCGGGTGGAGCCCTGGCTCGACGAACTGCTCATGGTGGTGATGCCGGCAATCGCGCCGAAGGAACGCTCCAGCGGCGTGGCCACCGTGGAGGCCATCACCTCGGGGCTGGCGCCGGGCAGGCTGGCCGAGACCACGATCACCGGGAAATCGATCTGTGGCAGCGGCGACACCGGCAGCAGGTTGAAGCTGACCCCGCCCAGCAACATGATCGCCAGGCTCAGCAGCAGGGTCGCTACCGGCCGGCGAATGAAAGGTCCGGACAGGTTCATGACTCAACCGGCTCCAGGCTTTGCGGCTCTTTGCGCCAGCGGCGGCCGAGGCGATCGAAATACAGGTAGATCACCGGCGTGGTGAACAGCGTCAACACCTGGCTCACCAGCAGGCCGCCGACCATCACCAGGCCCAGGGGCTGGCGCAGTTCGGCACCGGAGCCGGTAGCGAGCATCAACGGCACTGCACCGAACAGGGCGGCCAGGGTAGTCATCAGGATCGGCCGGAAGCGCAGCAGCGCCGCCTGGTAGATCGCGGTCTGCGGGTCCAGGCCCTGGTTGCGTTCGGCGTCGAGGGCGAAGTCGATCATCATGATCGCGTTCTTCTTGACGATACCGATCAGCAAAATGATGCCGATGATCGCGATCATGCCCAGGTCATTGCCGCTGAGCAGCAAGGCCAGCAAGGCCCCCACTGCCGCCGACGGCAAGGTCGAGAGAATGGTGATCGGGTGGATATAGCTCTCGTAGAGCACGCCCAGCACGATGTACATGGTGACCACCGCTGCCAGGATCAGCAGCAAGGTGCTCGACAGCGACGCTTCGAATGCCTGGGCAGCGCCCTGGAACTGGGTCTGCACGCCCACCGGCATGCCGATGTCCTTCTGCGCCTGGTTGATCAGCTCCACGCCTTTGCCCAGGGCAACGCCGGGGGCCAGGTTGAACGACATCATTACCGCCGGGAACTGGCCGATGTGCGCAATCGCCAACTGCGCCTGGCGCTGTTCCACATGGGCGAGGCTGGACAGGCGCACCTGGCCGCCGTCGGTGGTCTTCACATGGATCTGGTTCAGCGCCGCCGGGCCCAGGGTTTCCCCAGACTGGGCCTGCAAGACCACGCGGTACTGGCTGGCCTGGGTGTAGATGGTGGAAATCTGCCGCTGGCCGAACGCGTCATACAGAGCATCGGTGATGGTCGACACACTGACGCCCAGGCGCGAGGCCGCATCGCGGTCGATCACCAGGTACACCTGCAGCCCCTTGTCCTGCAGGTCGCTGGCGACGTCTGTGAGCTCCGGCATCTGGCTCAGTGCGTGCACCAGCTTGCCGCTCCACAGGGCCAGCAGGTCGGCGTCCGGCGAGGACATGCTGAACTGGTACTGGGTGCGGCTGACACGGTCTTCGATGGTCAGGTCCTGCACCGGCTGCATGAACAGGCGGATTCCCACCAGCTTGTCGATTTGCGGTTGCAGGCGCGTGATCACCTGGGCCGCGCTCAAGTCGCGCTGGCCGTGGGGCTTGAGGTTGATCAGCAAGCGGCCGCTGTTGAGGGTGGCGTTATCGCCATCCACGCCGATATAGGACGACAGGCTTTCCACCGCCGGGTCGGTGAGGATGATCTGCGCCAGTTCCTGCTGGCGCTGGCTCATGGCGGCGAATGAAATCGACTGCGGCGCTTCGGAAATACCCTGGATCACCCCGGTGTCCTGCACCGGGAAAAAGCCCTTGGGCACCACCAGGTACAGCACCACGGTCAGGCCCAGGGTCGCGATGGCCACCAGCAGGGTCAGCGGCTGGTGCCTGAGCACCCATTGCAACTTGCGCCCGTAGGCTTCGATCAGCCAGTCGATCCAGGCGCCGCTGGCCTTGTAGAAACGGCTCTGCTCTTCTTCCTTGGGCTCGCGCTTGAGCAAACGCGCGCACATCATCGGCGTGAGCGTGAGGGACACCACCAGGGAAATAAGGATCGCCACCGCCAGGGTGATGGCAAATTCGCGGAACAGCCGTCCCACCACATCAGCCATGAACAGCAGCGGGATCAATACGGCGATCAGTGACAGGGTCAGGGAGATCAGGGTGAAGCCGATCTGCCTGGCGCCCTTGAGCGCGGCGGCCAGCGGCGTCTCGCCTTCCTCGATATAGCGGGAAATGTTCTCCAGCATCACGATGGCATCGTCCACCACGAAACCGGTGGCAATGGTCAGGGCCATCAGCGTCAGGTTATTGATGGAGAACCCGGCCAGGTACATCACCCCGAAGGTGCCCACCAGCGACAGCGGCACGGCAATCGACGGGATGATCGTGGCGCTGACCCGCCGCAGGAACAGGAACGTCACCATCACCACCAGGGCAATGGCGATCAGCAATTCGTGCTGCACATCGGTGACCGAGGCGCGGATGGTCTGGGTGCGATCGGTAAGCACCGTCACGTCGAGGCCGGCCGGCAGGTTGTCGGTGATGCTCGGCAGCAGCGCCTTGATGCGGTCGACCACCTCGATCACGTTGGCGCCCGGTTGGCGCTGGATATTGAGGAGTACGGCCTGGTTTTCATTGGCCCAGGCGGCAAGGCGTTCGTTTTCGGCGCCGTCGACGATCTGCGCCACATCCTTGAGGCGCAGAGGCGCGCCATTGTTGTAGGCCAGGATCAGCTCGGCGTATTGCTGGGGCGACACCAACTGGTCGTTGGCATCGAGCATCGACACCCGCGTGGGGCCGTCGAAGTTGCCTTTGGGCTGGTTGACGTTGGACGCGGCGATCAGGGTGCGCACATCGGAGAGGTTCAAGCCGTTGGCCGCCAGGGCTTCGGGGTTGACCTTGATGCGCACGGCCTGGCGCTGGCCACCGGCGATGCTGACCATGCCGACGCCGCTGATCTGCGCGATCTTCTGCGCCATGCGTGTGTCGACCAGGTCATTGAGCTTGGGCAGCAGCATGGTCTTGGAGGTAATGGCCAGGGTCAGCACCGGGGTATCCGCCGGGTTGACCTTGTTGTACACCGGCGGTGCCGGCAAATCCTTGGGCAGCAGGTTGGTGGCGGCGTTGATCGCAGCCTGCACCTGTTGCTCGGCGACATCCATATTGATGTCGAGGTTGAAACGCAGGGTCAGCACCGAGGCGCCGCCGGAACTGGTGGACGCCATCTGGGTCAGGCCGGGCATCTGCCCGAACTGGCGCTCAAGGGGCGCGGTGACCGCGCTGGTCATCACATCGGGGCTGGCACCGGGGTACAGGGTCATCACCCGGATGGTCGGGTAATCCACCTGAGGCAGCGCCGAGACCGGCAACAAGCGGTAGGAAATAATGCCGGCCAAAACAATCGCCAGCATGCTCAGCGTGGTGGCGACCGGACGAAGGATAAACAGCCGCGACAGGTTCATGAACCGACCTTTTGCGCCTTGCCGGCGGTGGTGCCGGTCTCCCCTTTAGCCGCCGGCTTGCCTTGCAGGTGTTCGGTGGGCGTCGTCGGCACTTCGCTGCTGTCGTTGACCACTTCGATCTCGCTGCCGTCCTTGAGGCGGTCGGTGCCTTCCAGCACCACACGGTCGCCGGCGACCAGGCCTTCCTTGATCACAGTGTTGTCGCCATCGGTGTCACCCACCACCAGCGGCTGGACCTTGACCTTCTTGTCGCCATCGAGCTTGTAGACAAAGGTGCCGGTGTTGCCGAACTGAATCGCGGCGGACGGCGCCAGCACCACGTTGTGCAAGGTATCGGCGAGCAAATGCACGTTGACGAACTGGTTGGGGAACAGCGCCTGGTCCTTGTTATCGAAACGCGCCTTGAATTTCAGGGTGCCGGTGGTGACGTCGATCTGGTTGTCCAGGCTTTGCAGCACACCAGTGGCCTGCCGCTTGACGTCGCCACGGTCCCAGGCTTCCACGGGCAGCTTGTTGCCGGCGTGATAACGGGCGAGCACGGTTTCCAGGGTGTTTTCCGGCAGGGTGAAGGCCACGCTGATCGGTTGGGTCTGGGTGATCACCGCGAGGAAGGTGGTGTCGTTGGCCGCCACCAGGTTGCCCACATCGACCTGGCGCAAGCCGACGCGACCACTGATAGGCGCGCGGATCTTGGTGAACTCGAGGTTGAGCTTGGCGTCGTCCACCGCGCCCTGGTTGGTCTTGACCGTGCCCTGGTATTGCAGGACCAGCGCTTCGGCGGTGTCCAGGGTCTGCTTGGCGATACTGTCCTGGGTGTACAGGTCGCGATAACGCTGCACGTCGACCTGGGCGTTTTTCAACTGGGCCTGGTTCTGCATCAGCGTGCCCTGGGCCTGGAGCAAGGCATTCTGGTAGCTGCGCGGGTCGATCTCGGCCAGCAGGTCGCCGGCCTTGACCATCTGCCCTTCTTCAAAGGCGATCTTGACCAGCTCGCCACCCACCCTGCTGCGCACATTGATGGTATTGAGCGCGGTGACCGTGCCCAAGGCCTTGTAGTACACCGGGAACTCCCCCAGCACCGCTGGCGCTACACGCACCGGCACCGGGCCGGTGGACCCGCCGAACCCCGGGCGCGCCATGCCGGTTTTACCGGTATGCCCGGCCGGTGCGTCTTTGTGGGCGGCGCCGCCTGGCCAGAATTTCCAGCACAGGCCGGCGATAACCAGCAGCACGAGCAGGCCGAACAGCCAGCGGCGGGAGTTGCGGGGGGAGGATTGCATGGAGTGATCAACCATTGGGCGCGAGAGCTTCTTCTTCGGGAGGCTGAAAGATAAGCACTGGAGCGCGTTAAGAAAAGCGCCTTTACCGGCTATTTACCTTGGGCTTACAACTTTTAACTTCTGCGGCTTAGTCTGCGGGCTATTTCGCTAAACGTCTGAGCCACAAATAAAAACGGCCTGGACTAGGCCAGGCCGCAATCATGTCTTACGGGTGTTACTGCAAAACGACAGTAACGCGCCGCAACAGTTACTTCAAAACAGCCAGGGCCGCTTCGTAGTTCGGCTCCTGGCCGATTTCCGAAACCAGTTCGCTGTGCAGCACGGTGTTATTTTCGTCCAGCACCACGACCGCACGGGCGGTCAGGCCCTTGAGCGGGCCATCGGTAATCGCTACGCCGTAATCGACGGCAAAACCAGGGTCACGGAAGTCCGACAGGTTCTTCACGTTTTCCAGGCCTTCGGCGCCGCAGAAACGCGCCTGGGCGAATGGCAGGTCGGTGGAGATGCACAGTACGACGGCGTTGTTCAGCTCGTTGGCCTGGGCGTTGAACTTGCGTACCGACGTGGCGCAGGTCGGGGTGTCGACGCTTGGGAAGATATTCAGCACTTTGCGCTTGCCGGCAAAGGTAGCCAGGGTTGCATCCGACAGATCGCCGGCGGTCAGGGTGAAGTCTGCTGCTTCAGAGCCGACTTTCGGCAATTCGCCTTCAACCTGGACAGGGTTACCGCGAAGAGTGACTTGAGCCATGAACAGAATCCTTATGCTGGGTTTTGGTTAAACGAATTCGAGAGGCGGAAGTTAACCACAAAGTACCGTGGCTACCTACCGCCAGACACAAATTGTCATGCCACGCGGTTGTGGTTTAATTGCGCGCTTTGCGCCTGCCCTCCAAGGAAACCGTTTCTAATGAATCAGCCCGCCACCAAAGTCCTGGTCATTGGTTATGTCTGGCCGGAGCCCCGTTCCTCGGCCGCGGGCGGGCATATGATGCAGATCCTCGAAACTTTTCTTACGCAAGGTTGGGATATTACCTTCAGCAGCCCGGCAGCACTGGGCGAGCACAAGGCCGACCTGCTGGCGCTGGGCATCGCCGAATGCGCGATTGAGCTCAATAACAGCAGTTTCGACGATTTTATCCGCGAACTGGCCCCGGACATCGTGCTGTTCGACCGTTTCATGATGGAAGAACAGTTTGGCTGGCGCGTGGAGAAGTGTTGCCCCGACGCCCTGCGCGTGCTGGAGACCTCCGACCTGCAAAGCCTGCGCGACGCCCGTCAGCAGCGCCTCAAGGCGCACCTCAAGGCCCACCCGGGCAGCGACGACTTCAGCGCGCTGTTCGCCCCGGCCCTGGAGGAGGCGTTCCAACTGATGGCCGACACCGACCTGGCCAAGCGCGAAATCGCCGCGATTTACCGCTGCGACATCAGCCTGATGATCTCCGACGTGGAAATCCGCCTGCTCACCGAACAGTTCAAGCTGCCCGCCGCCCTGCTCCACTGGTGCCCGCTGATGATGACGCCGCCAACCGAGGCCTTCGTACCGTTCGAAGAGCGTGCACACTTCCTCAGCATCGGTAACTTCCGCCATGCGCCGAACTGGGACGCCGTACTGTGGATGAAGAACAGCGTCTGGCCAATAATTCGCCAGCAATTGCCGGGCGCCCAGCTGCATATCTACGGCGCCTACACCCCGCCCAAGGCCACCGCCCTGCACAACCCGGCGCAGGGCTTTCATGTGATGAACTGGGCCGAAGATGCCCTGCAAGTGATGAGCGCCGCGCGCATCTGCCTGGCGCCCCTGCGCTTTGGCGCGGGTATCAAGGGCAAGCTGGCCGATGCGATGCTGTGCGGCACGCCCAACATCACTACCCCCATCGGCGCGGAGGCCATGGGCGATGAGCGGCCATGGCCCGGCGCCATCGAGCAATGCGCCGAAGCCCTGGCGGCGGCGGCCGTGGCGCTTTATCAGGATCGCGAACGCTGGACCCAGGCCCAGCAGGATGGGCGCCAACTGATTGCCGGCCGTTATGACCGCACTGTCCACGGGCCTGCACTGGTGGAGTGCCTGCAACACTGCCGCAGCCACCTCGCCGCCCATCGCCGCAGCAACTTCACCGGCAGCATGCTGCGCCACCATGCGCATAAAAGTACGCAGTACATGTCCCAGTGGATCGAGGCGAAAAACCGTAGCCTGTAAACCGCGGCGCTGGCGAGGTCGTGCGCGAGGGGGCATTATCCCAAGCAGCAACCACAATAAAGCGACGGCAGCATGACCCGAGCAACGCGAATCACCGACCCTTCCTACGAGCTGATGGACGATCACAACGGCCTGTCCATCATCTATCGCCAGCATGGTTTCCCCTGCCCGCTGGTGCGCTGGCATTTCCACAAGGAATACGAGCTTCACCTGATCGTCGCCAGTTCCGGCAAGGTGTTTATTGGCGACTATATCGGCAACTTCTATCCGGAGAGCCTGTTCCTCACGGGGCCCAACCTGCCCCACAACTGGATCAGCCAGGTGGAGGAAGACGAAGTGGTGCCCAAGCGCGACATGCTGGTGAACTTCACCGATGAGCTGTTCGAGCAGGGCAGCCATATTTTTGCCGAGCTCAAGACCTTGACGCCCATGCTGGAACGCGCGCAGTCCGGCATTGAGTTTCGCTGCAAGAAAACCATCGCCCAGGCCATGACCCTGATGCAGCGTATCGAAGACGCCCGGGGCATGGCGCGCCTGGGGCACTTCTTTATCCTGCTGGAAGTGTTGAGTAGCTGTGAGGACTACCAGTTGCTGTCCGGCGTGACCACGCCGCAACTGGCGGATGAACATAGTATCGACCGCACCAACCGCGCGGTGGACTACATTTTCGCCCACTACGCGCGCGAGTTGCCCCTGGAGGAAGTGGCGGAACACCTGGGGATGAAGCCGACGTACTTTTCCCGGGTGTTCAAGCAGGCGACCGGGCGCACGTTTATCGAGTTTGTAAATCGGCTGCGCATCAGCAAGTCCTGCGAGCTTCTGGCCGATGGCGACAAGGCCGTGACGGATGTGTGTTTCGAGTCGGGTTTCAACAATATTTCCAACTTCAACCGGCGCTTTCAGCAGCTCAAGGGGATGACCCCCTCTCACTACCGCCGTTTGGCAGTTCAGCGTCTGACGGAACAAAACCTGGCCTGACCCAGCACCTAAACAGGTGCTTACAAAGCGTGTCGGCAATTCCCACCCCAAACAGGAACGTGGAACAAGCCCCAGGCCACTTAGCGAAGTGCCTCTCTCGTTTAACCAGCAAGAGGGGAACTCAATCTACGCAGGCATAGGGTAGTTCCATGATCAATGTTCGGCCGTCGCACACGCCAGGTTTCTTCATTCCAAAGGAACTGAATCTGCCCACAAAACCTGCCGGGTCAGTGACACCCCAAGTCATCGAGCTGTTTCTTAAACGCTTGAACGACGCTCAACCCATGCGGGCGAGCGCCCAAGCGAGTGATATACCCTTGCCAGACCGCACGCGCATCGAGCAGTTGCTCAGGTTTGCGGTCACCAAAGAACAGCCCAGCCTGGACGAACAAATCAGCCAGTTGATCAAGAACACACGTGAACCGCTGGCGGACGTAGCGCTGCACAATGAGGTGGGACAGCGACTCAACCAGCCCAGCACAATCAATCCGCAAAAAACCTATGCCCAGCTTATTCAGGAGATACTGGATGGCGCCTCGCCCAGTGCACCAAACACTTACCCTGCCCCGCCGCGCCTGAGCCGAAAGCGCCGTGATACTTCATCAACCTCCGCCCCACGCATTGCACCCGTTCGCCAGTTCGCCGAAGCCTTGGTTGAAAACGGTGACCGACAATTGGCCATAGGCGTCGCCAATAGCTTGATGCGCCAACGGCTTGCCGTCGAGAAAGGTCACTCCGGCGATGCCGAGGACAAGGTGACCATCCCGGCCGACTCCACCTTCGGCCACGCCTGGGCGGAACTGGCTGAAGCGCTGCACTCGGAACCGTTCAAATCGTTTGCCGAGGCCAGGAAGCTCGATCTCTCCCAACTGACCATGACTCCCGAAGGCCGCCTGATCGAAACAGGCAAGGAGCCGCCTGCCGACTTCTCCCTGGGTAACGACGCCCGCTGGGCAGCCGCGTCAGGGGCGGTATTGGCCGCAGTCAAAAGGATCGCCGGGAACACCTCGCTGGCCGTTGATTTCCATGGGCGCAATCAAGCTTCGGCCTTCAACGTCGCCGCTTTCTACGGCCTGCAACTGGGTCAAATCGAAAGCGACCACACCTTGCTTGCCATCGGACAACTGCTGAGCGAGGGCAACTTCCACGCGTTCAACACTACCGATCCGAACTACGCCACGGTTTACGCGCCGGTCAAACAGCGACAGCGAGAAGCCAGCCAACGAATCATGGATTTACCGCCGGATCAATTGAAACTGCGCCTCGAGCAGTTCACACCCTCAAGCGTGGAGCAAAAGGTCCAGGAAGCCGATCGGGCCCTGGCACAACAGTGCAGCCAGGCCATGCTGAAACTCACACCTCAATTGCGAATCGAAGGCGACGATTTCCCGCCGGTGCTCAAAGAGGTTCCGGAGTATTCGACCTTCTACCAGGTGCGCAAAAACCTCCTGGATGCGCTGACCGGCAGTGCCTTTACCACCTTTGCACAAGAAAAAAACGTTGAGGCCGGCAGCGTGCGTATCCACCCCGTCACCGGTGAGCTGACAGGCAAGGTGAATGGCAGGGACACCCTCTTTGTCCCGAACGATCTTTCGGGCTGGGGTGGCGTCTGGGCAGAAATAGCCGATGCAATCCGGCAGATGGCGGCCGGAGCGGAACGCCCCGTTCGATACCCCTCCCCACCCTCTGCATCACTGTATGAGGTCATGTGGTTTTACAAGGAAGAGATACCTCGTCAACAAAACGGCCTACCCGCCCTGGTCTCGCTTCTCGATCGAAGTATCGAGATGACCGGTAACAACGGTTTCAAGGCATTCACAGACCCCCACGCGGACAGCACCTGGTATACGGCTGTACGTGAGCGCCAATACGCCATCACCCAACAGCTTGCCGACACGCCCACTACCGGCTCTGAACTTGAAACCCTGGCGGCCGCTGTGAAGTCGGGTCTCAGCGCGACGGTGGAGAGCGCACCGTCCCCGCAAGACGCCCTGGCCAGCGCCGAAAGCGCACTGGCCACCGCCACGTATCGCGCAATGCACGGGCTGAAAAACAATCCCGCCCAAGCCTCGACGAGGATGATCGGACCGATCCCGGCTGACAGCCTGCTCGGCCAATGGCGCAGCTACCTGGACAAAGCCATCAAGGCGCGTGGTTTCACCGAGTGGGCCGAGAAACACAAGGTTGATTTGACCTCTCTGCGCTTTGACCCCGATGGCGAGGCGCTGATCGGCAAAATCGACGGCGTTGACCGGCGCTTTGGCGCCGCCGACTTTGCGAAAAACCACCCCGAGCATTTCGACGTGCTGGCGCCGGTGCTCAGCGCCGCCAGGGTATTTGCGACGCCTGGAAGGCCGTTCACACTGTCTCAAGCCAGCAGCAACACCGTGCCGCTGGACTGGGTAGGCCGCTTTTATGGCATCACTACGCAGCCCGGCAGCCAGGCATTCGACACCAGCATGACGCAGCTGGACAGTATGAAGATGTTCCCAAGGAGTCCCGACCACCCGGAACAAATGGTGAATTGGCTGAACCAGCAAAAAACCGCATTGGGTGACAGCAACGATCGGTATGCACTGATCAATCAGCTCAAGCAGGGCAACCTTTCTAACGACGACACCACGCGCTTCATTGTCGACCCGGCTTCGTCCCATCGGCCTAAAGGCGAGACGACCGTGCAGAAATTCCTCGCGGATCAGGGCTGGTTTGGAGCCACGTCGGCAGCGCAGGTCAATAACCTGTTACTGGCACTGCAGACACCTACGCCGCAAGCTCCGACATTGGGCAACAACTGGGGTTTTCTGGCCACGGACCTCCCGCTGAGCACGGCCCAACGCGAAGCCGTGAGTAGGTTCGTGAAACAATCCATCGTCCCCCATCCCAACCTCTTCAGCTACCTGAGTGCGCAAACCCCTCAGCTCAGCAGCAGCCCTGCACGCGCGCTGGAACAACTGCTGTCCAGCGACAGCGCCCTGGAACTGGCCACGAATCTGCAAACCGAGATGAAGGGTGCAGTCACTTCAACCAGTCTCAAGCAGTGGCTACTGACCGCGTGGGTACTGGAGCTTGATCCCGCGGCCGGCACGCAGCGCAATCGTGTGGCGGGTTATGACTTCATGCAGGCGCAAAACTGGGGCAGGCCTGCGCATGAAATACGCCAAGGCTTTGCACTCCACCTTGATCAGCCCGGCACCGGCGACGTGCCGTCTCAGAAGGCAATGATTGCGGCGCATTTGCTGATGTCAGGTGCCGCACCGCAGTTTCTGGTTAACGATCTGCCCCCGTCTCTTGTTCAGGGCACACCCCAATGGGCGATGTTTCATACGGCTGTAAACCGGATCGAACAAATAGCGCCCGGCGCCACGCGGCACATGAACTTCAAGCAAGTGATGGATTACCACAAGGTCAAGCCTCTCTCCTCCCATGAACAGCTGCAATTGCTCAGAGCGCAAATGAACCCTCTGATTGATTGGGGGATCATCAATGACATCATCGGCAGGAATTCAAATGACGAGTACACGCCAGAGCTGTTGCAAGCGTGTATCAAGGCACTGGGTGAACAAACCACTGCTGTGGCGCAGGCCAAACGCTATATCAAGGATAACCCTGAGCCCACACGACGAGCCCTGGCACTTGAGAACCTCGAGCAAAAATTTGGTAAGGGAATCCCCTATGAACAACGCAGCCTCTGGAGAGAGAGCGATCAGTTATACGGCACCCTGGCGAGCGTGGTCGAAGCCTATGAAGCCGGACAATTGGGGGATACGTACAAGCCAACAAACCTGATCGATAGTTTGACAAGTGGCTCGACCACTCCTGCCTGGGAAGCCAGGGATGCGCGTATCCCTATCCAGGCAATGCATGATCAGGCGAACCAATTGCCCGACGTCAATACACAGTACGACGCAGCGATCGAAAGCGATTTCGTCCCTCGGCGCGCGCACTCGATCGTGATTATCAAGGACCTGCTGTCCAGGCTCCCGGCCGAAGTCCGCAACCATCTGGCCAACGGCAGGATTGAGTACTACAGCGTTCGCGAATCAGACACCAGCATATGGCAAAACCTCAGCGCCAAAACCGGTAAAAAAGGCAGCCATGGCCTACTGATTCGTGCGACCGGACACAACGGGAACATCACCGATGTAGCCGTCTTCCCCGATGCGGGCACGGTAAAAACAATGTCGAAACTGCCGAACCCCATGCCCATAGGCGGTACGAACAAGCATTTCGGCAAGATTTATGACGGCGCCGATGAAGGCCCCCATGAATTGCCATTGGACTTCGCCGCCTTCGATTCGGCGGCGGCGCCACGAGACGGAATGATCTCCAAGGTCATCGTCGACCGCGTCACACCGAGCACGCTGGTGAATGGGGAGCTGGTAAATGACGGTCGGGCCACATTCGGCGACACCCGCTCAAACGCGGCGCCCGCGTTCTTCAATGAGCAACTCGAGAAAATCGCCACCATCTGCGTCGATTCACACTTCCTGCGCAAAGACGAGTACAAGGCGATCAATCATGGTCATAACCCTCTGGAAACAGAAGGCCCCACGTTTCTTGAACGGCTCAATTCCCTGGCGCGCATGATCCCTGGCGTCAGCAGCGTCGAAGACCTTTACGAAGGCAACTACGCCGAGGCCGGCCGGGACCTCTTATTTGATGCGCTGAGCATTGTCGTCCCTGGTGCATTAGGAAAGGTTTGGTCAGTCGCCGCGGAGGCCTTCGAACGTGCAGCCGTCAAGTTTGGAGAAACTGCCGTTGAATCTGCAGCCGAAAGAGCCGTCGCCTCAATGGCGGTTACAGACGTGACTGCCGCCAATACTGCGAAGTCGTCCGGCGCAGTCAGCCGTATGCAGGGCAGCCCTCTGGTGGAACAGACGGACGGTGAATGGAACATGGCGACCGACAGGGCCGACGGTGCGCTTATTCAATCCGGCAGTGCGCAGCAGATCAGGCTCACCGCGGTGCGGCAAGATGGAGAATGGTACGCCTACGACGCCAAGACCATGACAGCTTACGGGCCAGCCCTGGAAGGGTTCGTCTCTGATACGTCTTCAGTCGTGAGACAAGAGACCTTTTCGGACGGTACTCAAGCACTGGTCACGGAAAAACCACTGGCGGCCGACGCCTATACCCTGCCCCGTAGCCATGGCTTTGATCTGGTCAATGAGGGCAAGGTTTACCGTTACGACACCCGCACCCCTGGCGTGCTGAGCGATCTGGAGTCAGCCGATCACTTTAAGCCCCTGGAGGGTTTTGAAGCGACCTGTCCAGCCCCTCCGGTTGCACTGGGCCGGGTCAGGCGCGGGGCCAGTGATACGTGCTTTTCCAAGGAAATAGAGATCGTCGCCGAAACATCGCGCCGGGATCTTCAAGCCCTTGAACACCAGCGCCTGTTCCCCTCGACGCCAGGTTTTTTGAGAAGGGACCAAGTTGTCATTTTCGAGCGACGTCGATACAAGGTGGTCGATGGCGATATGGGCCCCCAACTGGTCCCGATGCCTCAGAACAAACCCATCGTCTACAAATCGCAGATCAGCGGCAGCCTGAAACACGATCCCAATTTTGGTTTTTCCGGCGCACACGCCAGTGATTCGTTTGCGAAGGAAACCCGGGTGGTCAAGCTCAACAAAATCAGCGATGACTGCAATGACAAGCGTGAACTTCGAGGCGTGATTGTGGAGAGGGGCGCAAGTAAAACCAAATACCTGGTGATAGAGGCTGATACCGCAGAGTTTTATTACACCAAGCTGAATGACGCCTCCACCGGCGAGCTGACGTTCAATAAATGCACGCCCCAGGATTTTCCGCTGGTAGAAGGTTACCGAAGCGCGTTCGGTATTCGTCAAGCTGTCAATGAGGCGCCCTTTGATGCCAACTTCATTGCGTTGCCCAAACTGGATTCAGCCTTTAAAGAGCTGGAGCGTTCCGGTTTCCTGAAAGAAGACATCGATCAACTAAAAGCATCGTGTAAAGGCCTTACTCACGAACAACAGCGCGAAGTGATCTATCAGTTGCAGCGGACCAGGGCGATAGGCAAACCGGATATAGCGTTGCGGCCGAACCAAGTTGCCAGGGTCAACCCACCCCGCGATTTCGCCGGTTGGACACAAGGACGAAAAAACGAGTTCTATGCAGTCCAGGCAAAAAACAGCGTGGATCGCGCCATGAAGGCAACCGGGCTGGGGCCCGGCAATATCATCCGCTCAACAGCGGACAAGGCACGCGCAGAGGCGGCAAACATGACCAATGAATGGTTACGCAGAACCGTGCCGGAACATGCCTTGAATCGCCCGAGCCTGATCTTGAAAGCCGGCGCTGGCAACTGTGGAGAAATGGCCTTGCTGTCCAAGGACATCATTGAAAAAAGCGGTGGCAGCGCTTACGAATGGAAAGCTTCAGATGCGCATGCGTTCACCGTCGTCGGAGGTCCCTCCACGCTCCCCCAAGGCACAGTAGACTTCTCGGAACCTGCTTGGGCGGATGCCTGGATTGTCGATGCATGGGCAGATATCGTCTGCCCAGCCAGCCAGTACACACAGAAATTGAGCGAAGTCATGAAGCGCTGGAGTCGTGAAAACCTGAAGATTTTGGAGGGAGGCAAATCCATTGACCCGCTGGACCCAACATGGTTGGAGAAGCTTATCGTAAAACCGAAGACCCCCTATTCTCATGGGTATATCGGCGGGTTGGCCGCGCAGGGATAGGACCCCCTCGTACGCCTGGCGTTTGGCAGCGCAGCGTTTCACGCAACAAAACCTGCGCTGACCAATCCAGGCAAAGACTTACAATCACTCAACGTTCTCACAGCCCTGCACAGGAACGCCCATCAGTCCCTTGGCCACGTATTGAAGTACCTCTCTGTATCTGTCGAGAGGCCATTCTTATAAATACGCCGGTAAAGGGGCAGTCCCATGATCAGCTTTAATCCGCCACACACTGTCAGCACCACGATTTCAAGCGAGATGAATCGGTCCACGCCCCCCATAGGCTCAGTAAGCTCTAAAGTCATCGAGTTTTTTCATAAACGCCTCCAGGATATTCAAACGTTCCCCGCGTCCGCGCAATCGAGTGATGGACTGGCGTCAGCCCGCAAACGTATCGAGCAATTGCTCAGATTCGCCGTGACAAAGGAATACCCCAGCGTAGCCGAGCGCATCAGCCAGTTGATTAAAAGCAGTCATGAGCCACTGACGGACACAGCGCTGCGCAATCAGGTGGAGCAACACCTGAACCAGCCAAGCGCCCTCGACGCGCAAAAAACCTACGCTCAACTTCTTCAGGAAATACTCGACAGTTCGGCCTCCCACACTTCGAACACTCGCCCTGCCCCGTTGCGCTTACGCCGAGATCTGCAAGCCCCTGAACCGGCTTCCGCTACGCGCAATGCGGCGGTTCGCCAATTCACCGATGCCTTGATCGACAGCGGTGACCGGCAGTTGGCCATAGGTGTGGCCAATAGCTTGATGCGCCAACGGCTTGCCGTCGAGAAAGGTCACTCCAGCGATGCCGAGGACAAGGTGATCATCCCGGCCGACTCAACCTTCGGCCAAGCCTGGGCCGAACTTGCCGAGGCGCTGCACTCGGAACCCTTTAAATCGTTTGCCGAGGCCAGGAAGATCGATGTTCGCGGATTGATGATCGACTCCAGTGGACAACTGACCGAAATGCGCGACAACGTGCCGGTCAACCTCTACCTGCATCGGGACGCGGACTGGGCAGCGGCGTCGACCCAAGTGATGAGCGCAGCCAGAAAAGTCTTTGCGGGGAAACAAGGCGTTGTCATGTTTCGCGATAGGGAACACGCATCGGCTTACAACATAGCCTCGTTTTACGGCCTGCAACTGGGCGGCATACGCAGCGACGACACGCTGTTCAGCATCGGACAATTGCTGCGCGAGGCTACCTTCCACGCCTTCAGCAGCACCGATCCGCACTACGCGACCGTTTACGCCCCGGTCAAACAGCGACAAAACGAAGCCAGTCAGCGGCTTATGAATTTACCGCCGGATCAGTTGACGCAACGCCTTGATAGGTTCACATCTTCAACTACGGCACGAAAGGTCCAGGACGCCGATCGAACCCTGGCGCAGCAGTGCAGCCAGGCCGTGATGAGGCTCGCCCCTCAAGCCCGAGTCGAAGGCGAAGCATTCCCGCCGGTGCTCAAAGAGATTCCGGAGTATTCGACCTTCAACCAGGTGCGCAAAAACCTTCTGGATGCGCTGACCGGCAGTGCCTTTACAACCTTTGCACAAGAGCACAACGTTGAGCCCGGCAGCGTTCGTATCCACCCCGTCACCGGTGAGCTGACAGGCAAGGTAAATGGAAAGGATACCCCCTTTGTCCCGAACGATCTTTCGGGCTGGGGTGTTGTCTGGGCAGAAATTGCAGATGCAGTCCGGCAGATGGCGGCTGGAGTGGAGCTACCTGTTCGATACCCCTCCCCACCCTCTGCATCGCTGTATGAGGTCATGAGGTTTTACAACGAAGAGATCCCTCGCCAACAAAACGGCCAACAAGCCGACTGGCGTCAACGCGCGCTGATATCGCTGCTTGATCGAAGTACCGAGATGACCCGTAACAATGGCTTCAAGGCACTCATTGACCCCAGCACGGGCGACAACTTCTCTAAAGGTGTACGTGAGCGCCAATACACCATCAGGCAACAGCGTGCCGACGCGCCCGCGCCCCTCTCTAAACTTGAAACCCTGGCGGCGGCTGTCGAGCCCAGCTCCAGCGCGACAGTGGGCGGCGCACGGTCCCCGCAAGACGCCCTGGCCAGCGCCGAAAGCGCACTGGCCGCCGCTACTCATCGCGCAATGCGCGAGGTGAAAAACAACCCGACCCAAGCCTCGATGAAGATGATCGGACCGATCCCGGCCGCCAGCCTGTTCGGCCAATGGCGCAGCTACCTGGACAAAGCCATCAAGGCGCGCGGTTTCATCGAGTGGGCGGAGAAACACAAGGTTGATTTGACCTCCTTGCGCTTTGACCCCAATCGCGAGGCGCTGATCGGCAAAGTCAACGGCGTTGACCAGCGCTTCAGCGCCGCCGATTTTGCGAAAAACTACCCCGAGCATTTCGACGTGCTGGCGCCGGTGCTCAACGCCGCCAGGGTATTTGCGACGCCTGGAAGGCCGATCACGCTGTCTGACGCCAGCACCACTAACGCACCGCTGGAATGGGTAGGCCGTTTTTATGGCATCACTACGCACCCCCGCAGCCAGGCATTCGAACGCAGCATGACGCAGCTGGAAAGCATGAAGAAGTTCCCAAGGAACCCGGACCACCCGGAACAAATGGTGAATTGGCTGAACCAGCAAAAAACCGCATTGGGGGATAGCAATGATCGCTATGCACTGATCAGTCAGCTCAAGCACGGCAATATCGACAACGACGACACCACCCGTTTCATTGTCGATCCGGGCTCATCCCACCGCCCTAAAGGCGTGACGACCGTGCAGAAATTCCTCACGGATCAGGGCTGGTACGAGGCGAAGTCGGCAGCGCGGGTCGACAACCTGTTACAGGCTCTGCAGACTCCCCTGCCGCAAGCGCCGACACTGGGTAATAACTATGGGTTTCTGGCCTCGGCCCTCCCGCTGAGCAAGGCCCAACGCGAGGCCGTGAGTACCTTCGTAAAACAAGCCATCAGCCCCCATCCCAACCTCCTGAGCCACCTGAGTGCCCAAGTGCCCAAGCTCAGCAGCAGCCCTGCACAAGCACTGGACCAACTGCTGTCCAGTGACAGCGCCCTGGAACTGGCCACGAATCTGCAAACCGAGATGAAAGGTGCAGTCACTTCGACCAGTCTCAAGCAGTGGCTGCTGACCGCTTTGGTACTGGAGCTTGATCCCGAGGCCGGCACCTCACGCAATAGCCTCGCAGGCTTTGATCTGATGCATAAGGATAATTGGGGGTTGGGCACGGACAAGATTCGTGAGCTGTTCAACAACCACTTGACCACAAATCGAAAAATTCCGGCAAACCTTGCGCCAGTAGCCGCGCACCTGTTGATGACGGGCGCTGCGCCCCATCTGCTGGTTAACGATGTGCCATCGACCGTGACGCTGGGCTCGACCGATTGGGTCAGCTTTATGACCGCCGTCAATCGGATCGAACTGAATGCTCCCGGTGCCGCCTCGGGTATGACCTTCGGGCAAGTCATGAACCTTCACCGGATCAGCCCCATTTCCGAACGTGAATCCCAACTGCACTCTGTCGCCCAGATGAACCCGGTGTTGGATTGGGCCATCGTGAATGGCCATATCGTGAGAAATGACAAGGACGAATACACCCTTGAACAGCTCGCCAGCAGCCAGGAGAAGCTCAAAAAACAAAATGATGACATCTCCAGTGCCAGGCACTACTTGAGTAATTTCAACCCACCAAGCAGAAGGGAAATGGCCCTGTCAGAGCTGAGGGAAAAATGGGGTACCGATACCCACTATGAGCGTCCGTACCTCACTGAAATGGTTGGCCCGTTTGGAATGTTTTCCAATACTCGGGCAAGTATTGTCGACGTCTATGAAGCTGGCCGCCTGGGTGAAAGTTGGCGCTGGGAGTCAACGAGGGGGCCCGACTTCGATGCACTTCGCGCGCGCGCCTCCGAGTTGCCTGACATCAACGCGAAATTCAATCAGGCATTTGAAGAAGACTTCGCCCTACGCAGGACCCACACCATTTCCCTGTTCAAAAACATGTTCAGCCAGCTACCGCTGGCGGACCGAGACATCGTCAACAATGGCTCTGCGACAATCCTGCAAGTGAAAGGCACCGGTAGTGGCATCCTGATGCAGTTCACCCATAAGGACCAGTCCAGAACGTTCGCGATCTATCCAGCCTATGGAAAAATAGTGCCGGTCCCCAATATCGAACAGAGAGCACCTTACCGCCAAACCACCGAAGAAACCGTCGACACAGCCGCGTTTAAAACCAACGCCCAGCCAAAACCGGATATCAAATCCAAGGTCCTCATAACACGCCTTGATCAAAACAACCTCGTCGACCCGGATCACTTTGCACACGGCAGGCGGCCCTTATATGCGGAGAACGACAAAACTGACCTTTCCAGCTATGACGGAACAAGAATACAGCACCTCGCCGAGGTGCTGGTTGACAGTGTGTACTTGAACAAGGCGGCTGCACTCGCTACGCAACGTGGGCTGAACAACGCTGTTGAAAACGGTTTGGAGCTCAGTGACTACTTCCAAAAAGGTTTGCGCTTCTTACCGGGAGGCTCGAGCCTCGTGGACATCTACCACGGTGAATATGCTAAGGCGGTAAAAGACCTGGGCGTTGATATCGCGATCTACGTATTTACCGAGGGCGTCGGCAAACTCTGCAATGTGGCCAAATCCGGCGCGGCCTGGGCGGCGGCCAAGGCCTCGGCGAAATTCGTCGAAAGGTTTGGGATCGAGGAAACAGAAAGCATTGTGCTCCAAGACCTGACTACCACCGGCGCCGAGAAGGCGTTCAGCTCAGTGAGCCGAATGCAGGGCGGCCAATATACAAAGCCAATTGGAGAGGCGTTTGTCCCGACTGCGGACATGGTTGATGGCACGGTGAGAAACGGCGATACCTCTGCACTTGTCAAATTCACGGCCATTTTCCAGGACGGCGAGTGGTATGCCTATAACCCCAAGACAATGGCGGCTGATGGGCCTGCGCTAAAAGGGTTCGTGCCCGAAAGTAACCAACGCAACGTCAATGGCCTGTTTGACTTTTTTTCCAATGCCGAACCCGATCCGGACATGCCCGCCAGATTCGAGATGAACGTCGTGAACTCGCAGCTAAGAGATGAGCAAGCCTTTAAAGCCGGCTACAACAGCTTGAAACCGGAAACTATACCGGGCTACCGCAGCGACATGGGCAAAGACCGAATCAGACAACTGATTGCAGACACCCCGCTAAGCGCCGAACAAGTGGGAAGCCTGGTTCGGCAACGGGAAAGACTCATCATTGCCGATTCCCGCATCAACATTGAGACGTTCAATCGAGAAGTAGAGGGTGCGGGCGGAACCAGTCGTGGAATGTCCCAAGGCTATTATCTTGCCCTGACACAACCAGGCTCAGACGGTGAATGTGCTGCCCTGTCCAATACGATGGCGCTCGCGCTCTCGGAGGGCACCGAAAACACGTTGATCGATAACGTGCATATGGCCATGGCCAACCCGAAGTCCGCTGGCGGTTCAAAATTCATCTCAGAGCTGTCAGCGTTGCAAGCTAACGTAGACAGACAAAGCACCTTTCAAACCGGGACCTCAGGCGTCCTCACGCCCTACAAGGATATTGGCACAACACTGGGTAACGCCGAGACTTCGAAGACCTTGCTGATCGGCGCGAAAGATCATGGCATGCTCGCGGGGGTTAGGGTCGACCCCGCCGACGCCAGCAAAAAAAGCTGGTTTTATTACGATCCCAACTATGGTTTGGCGACATTCAATTCAGAAACATCAATGAAAGCCGGGCTGGAAAAAACACTGAACAGTGGCAAAGTCGGCAAAGGACTCAACCATTTTGGCAACGCATTCACGGGACCAAAATATAACGTCGGTGTCTTTGATATCAATGCGATGGCACAGCGCAGATTTGATATTGCCCGGGTTAGAGACCTGACCCGGCCAATCAGCCTTGACACAACGCAAGCCGTCACCGACGCCCTGTATGGCCGAATCAGGCTGGGAGGCCCGATGGAAACGGTCAGGCCACTTGATGGCGAAATCCAGACATTTGTCGATACTTATGATGGAAAGCCCCGGCTCAATATTATCGGACACGCCCCTGAGCCAGAAAACCCAGGCGATCCGATAAAAATCGTCGGTGACAATGACGCACGCTATTCGGCCGCAGAGGTTAATCAAAA
Source organism: Pseudomonas sp. CFBP13509 (assembly GCF_005233485.1). Classification (NCBI taxonomy): domain Bacteria; kingdom Pseudomonadati; phylum Pseudomonadota; class Gammaproteobacteria; order Pseudomonadales; family Pseudomonadaceae; genus Pseudomonas; species Pseudomonas sp. CFBP13509. Next base: position 92,493 of record NZ_QGAA01000010.1, on the reverse strand, counting down.
GCTGCTGGATCGAGGCGTAGACATTCGTGACTACGCCAATGTCCGGACATTGACCTGCTTCTCCGCAAGTGGCGGCACTCGTTCGTTCGCTAACGAGTTGAATAAGCTAACGGGCGTCCCCGTAAAGGGATTTGAAGGTCCGGTAACGACCGAATGGATGGCGGGTACAGATCTGAATGAGCAATATCAACTGCTATTAAAGCGCGCCAGGACAAAGTACCCGAAATTCAAGCAAGAAGACATCGAGTGGATCGCGGAAAATGACCTGAATAAAATCTATCATAATAAATTCAGAGTCTTTACCGTTAGAAAGGACGTGGGCACTCTTGTCGAGGCCAATATGGGAACAACGAAAAAACCGGTATATGTCACGCTTCCAGTCGATTATCGACCTGTACGTTTCGGCCCCGCCAAAGCACCCAAGGAATCCGTCACGCTTTGACCGCTGAACCATTAGCATGATGAAAGAAGCGAGGGAAGCCAATGCAACGGTGCCCCCTCGCTGCTGCCGCGTGAATACGCGACACACCACGCTTGATGGTTTCAGCTGTTTACCTAACGAGTGCAAAAAAGTATCAGTCCAAGTGCTCCCAAGGATTTGTCACAACCCCGTTTGAAGGCTGTAATCAACGCACACTCTTCCTGACTCCCCGTAGGAAGACACAACAACAATAACTGTCCTTCCGTAGCCCCTGGGCGCGGAAATGGAGTGCGCGATGAAGTTCACAGCAAAAGCTCTGCTTGCCTGTACCTGTATGACCCTCAGCGCCGTCAGCCTTGGCGCGCAAACCCTGACCATTGCCACCGTCAACAACAGCGACATGATCCGCATGCAGAAGCTCTCGAAAACCTTCGAGGCCGAGCATCCGGAGATCAAGCTGAACTGGGTGGTGCTGGAAGAAAACGTGCTGCGCCAACGCCTGACCACTGACATCGCCACCCAGGGCGGGCAGTTCGATGTGTTGACCATCGGCATGTACGAAGCCGCACTCTGGGGCGCCAAGGGTTGGCTCGAACCGATGAAGGACCTGCCGGCGTCCTACGACCTCGACGACGTATTCCCTTCCGTGCGTGACGGTTTGTCGGTCAAGGGTTCGCTGTACGCCCTGCCGTTCTATGCGGAAAGCTCAATCACCTACTACCGCACCGACCTGTTCAAGGACGCCGGGCTGAGCATGCCCGAGCACCCGACCTGGAGCCAGATCGGCGAATTCGCGGCCAAACTCACCGACAAGAGCAAAGAGCAATACGGCCTGTGCCTGCGCGGCAAAGCCGGTTGGGGCGAGAACATGGCGCTGATCACCACCCTGGCCAACGGCTACGGTGCGCGCTGGTTCGATGAGAAGTGGCAGCCTGAATTCAACGGCCCCGAATGGAAGGACGCGCTGAACTTCTACGTCGACAACATGAAGAAATCCGGCCCGCCGGGTGCTTCCAGCAACGGTTTCAACGAAAACCTGGCGCTGTTCAACAGCGGCAAGTGCGCGATCTGGGTCGATGCCAGCGTCGCCGGCTCGTTCGTCACCGACAAGACCCAAAGCAAAGTGGCCGACCATGTGGGCTTCACCTTTGCCCCCCACGAAAAAACCGACAAGGGCACGTCGTGGCTGTACTCCTGGAGCCTGGCGATCCCGACCAGCTCCAAGGCCAAGGATGCCGCCAAGGTGTTCACCAGTTGGGCCACCTCCAAGGAATACGGTGCCTTGGTCGCCAAGACCGACGGCGTTGCCAACGTGCCGCCAGGTACCCGCAAGTCGACCTACAGCGACGAGTACATGAAGGCCGCGCCGTTCGCCAAGGTGACCCTGGAATCGCTGAAAGTCGCCGACCCGACCAAACCGACCCTCAAGCCGGTGCCGTATATCGGTATCCAGCTGGTGACCATTCCTGAGTTCCAGGCGATTGGGACCCAGGTCGGCAAGTTCTTCTCCGGCGCGCTGACCGGCCAGCAAACGGTCGATGCTGCACTGACCGCCGCGCAGACCACCACCGAGCGTGAAATGAAGCGGGCGGGTTACCCCAAGTAACCCCCCGATCCTGTAGGAGCGAGCTTGCTCGCGAAAAAGGTACATCCGACGCCGCAAGGCGCCTGAAATACCTTCGCGAGCAAGCTCGCTCCTACAGGGGTTTTACGCACCTGTACCTGACTGGCCTTGACTATCATGAATACATCCGCCAAAAACCGCCTGGCCAACCCCGGCTGGTTCCTCGTCACGCCCTCGGTCGCCCTGCTGCTGCTGTGGATGATCGTGCCGCTGGGCATGACCCTGTACTTTTCGCTGATTCGCTACAACCTGCTCTACCCCGGCGAGAACCAATTCGTGGGGCTGGAGAACTTCACCTACTTCATCACTGACTCGGGTTTCCTGCCCGGCGCCACCAATACGTTGTTGCTGGTGGGCAGCGTGCTGCTGATCAGCGTGGTGTTCGGCGTGTTGATCAGTGCGCTGCTGGAGGCCAGTGAGTTCCTCGGGCGTGGCATCGTCCGGGTGCTGTTGATTTCGCCGTTCTTCATCATGCCCACCGTCGGTGCGCTGATCTGGAAGAACCTGATTTTCCACCCGGTGTCGGGGATTCTCGCGGCCGTGTGGAAGTTCTTCGGCGCCGAGCCCGTGGACTGGCTGGCGCACTATCCGTTGCTGTCGATCATCATCATTGTGTCGTGGCAATGGCTGCCGTTCGCGATCCTGCTGCTGATGACCGCCATGCAGTCCCTCGACCAGGAACAAAAGGAAGCCGCGCGCCTGGACGGTGCCGGTGCCATCGCGATTTTCTGGCACCTGACCCTGCCCCACCTGGCCCGCCCGATTGCCGTGGTGGTGATGATCGAAACGATCTTCCTGCTCTCGGTGTTCGCCGAAATCTTCACCACCACCAACGGTGGCCCCGGCTACGCCTCGACCAACCTCGCCTACCTGATCTACAACCAGGCATTGGTGCAGTTCGACGTGGGCATGGCCTCGGCCGGCGGCTTGATCGCCGTGGTCATCGCCAATATCGCGGCGATCATCCTGGTGCGGATGATCGGCAAAAACCTGACTGACAAGCCTTGAGGGCCGCGCCATGACGCTTCAACAATCCCGCCGCCTGCAAAGCCTGTTGCTCGGCACCCTGGCCTGGGCCATCGCGATCCTGATTTTCTTCCCGATCTTCTGGATGGTGCTGACCAGCTTCAAGACCGAAATCGACGCGTTCGCCACGCCGCCGCAGTTCATCTTCACGCCGACCCTGGAGAACTACCTGCACATCAACGAGCGCAGCAACTACTTCAGCTATGCCTGGAATTCGGTGCTGATTTCATTCAGCGCCACCGCCCTGTGCCTGCTGATTTCGGTGCCGGCCGCCTACTCCATGGCGTTCTACGAAACCAAACGCACCAAGAGCACGCTGCTGTGGATGCTCTCCACCAAGATGCTGCCACCGGTGGGCGTGCTGATGCCGATCTACCTGCTGGCCAAGAGCTTTGGCCTGCTGGATACGCGCATCGCGCTGATCATCATCTACACCCTGATCAACCTGCCGATCGTGGTCTGGATGGTTTACACCTACTTCAAGGACATCCCCAAGGACATCCTCGAAGCCGCGCGCCTGGACGGCGCCACGCTGTGGCAGGAAATGGTCCGGGTGCTGCTGCCGATCGCCAAGGGCGGCCTGGCCTCCACGGTGCTGCTGTCGCTGATCCTGTGCTGGAACGAAGCCTTCTGGTCGTTGAACCTGACCTCGTCCAACGCAGCGCCGTTGACCGCACTGATCGCTTCCTACTCCAGCCCCGAAGGCTTGTTCTGGGCCAAATTGTCTGCCGTCTCGACCCTGGCCTGCGCGCCGATCCTGATCTTTGGCTGGATCAGCCAGAAACAGCTGGTGCGCGGTTTGTCCTTCGGCGCCGTGAAATAACGGTTTCCTATAAAAATTCAAAAAGGAGGCCCATCCCATGGCCAACCTGAAAATCAAGAATCTGCAAAAAGGCTTCGAAGGTTTCTCGATCATCAAGGGCATCGACCTGGAAGTGAACGACAAGGAATTCGTGGTCTTCGTCGGCCCCTCGGGCTGCGGTAAATCCACCCTGCTGCGCCTGATCGCCGGCCTCGAAGAAGTGAGCGAAGGCACCATCGAACTGGATGGCCGCGACATCACCGAAGTCACCCCGGCCAAGCGCGACCTGGCGATGGTGTTCCAGACCTATGCCCTGTACCCGCACATGAGCGTGCGCAAGAACATGTCATTTGCCCTGGACCTGGCCGGCGTCGACAAGCAGCTGGTGGAGAGCAAGGTCAACGAAGCGGCGCGCATCCTCGAACTGGGCCCGCTGCTGGAGCGCAAGCCCAAGCAACTCTCCGGTGGCCAGCGCCAGCGTGTGGCGATCGGCCGGGCGATTGTGCGCAACCCGAAGATCTTCCTGTTCGACGAGCCGTTGTCCAACCTCGACGCCGCCCTGCGCGTGCAGATGCGCCTGGAACTGGCGCGCCTGCACAAAGAGCTGCAAGCGACCATGATCTACGTGACCCATGACCAGGTTGAAGCCATGACCCTGGCCGACAAGGTGGTCGTGTTGAACAGCGGGCGTATCGAGCAGGTCGGCTCGCCGCTGGAGCTGTACCACCAGCCGGCCAACCTGTTTGTGGCGGGTTTTCTCGGCACGCCGAAAATGGGCTTCCTCAAGGGCAAGGTCACCCGCGTCGACGGCCAAGGCTGTGAGGTGCAGCTGGACGCCGGCACTCTGATCAGCCTGCCGCTGAGCGGCGCCAGCCTGAGCGTGGGCAGCGCGGTGACCCTGGGCATTCGTCCGGAGCACCTGGAAATTGCGTCGCCTGGGCAAACCACCCTGACGGTGACGGCCGACGTCGGCGAGCGCCTGGGCAGCGACACCTTCTGCCACGTCATCACCTCGAATGGCGAGCCGCTGACCATGCGGATTCGCGGCGACATGGCCAGCCAATACGGCGAAACGCTGCACCTGCACCTGGACCCGGCACACTGCCATCTGTTCGACACCGACGGTGTCGCCGTGGCCCGCCCACTGCGCGCCGCCGCCTGATTTGCGAGATTTGTGATGAAACTGAATAAACAGAACCTCACCCAGCTGGCGCCGGAAGTCAAACTGCCGGCCTACGCCATTGCGAGTACCTCCCAGGGTATCGCCCATATCGGCGTCGGCGGCTTCCATCGCGCGCACCAGGCGTATTACACCGATGCGCTGATGAATACCGGCGAGGGCCTGGACTGGAGCATCTGCGGCGTTGGCCTGCGCAGCGAGGACCGCAAGGCCCGCGATGACCTGGCCGGCCAGGACTACCTGTTCACCCTGTACGAACTGGGCGACACCGACGACACCGAAGTGCGCGTGATCGGCTCGATCAGCGACATGCTGCTGGCCGAAGACAGCGCCCAGGCATTGATCGATAAACTGGCCAGCCCCGAGATTCGCATCGTCTCGCTGACCATCACCGAAGGCGGCTACTGCATCGACGACAGCAACGGTGAGTTTATGGCCCACTTGCCGCAGATCCAGCACGACCTGGCTCATCCGTCGTCGCCAAAAACCGTGTTCGGCTTTATCTGCGCGGCATTGACCCAGCGCCGCGCGGCCGGCATCCCGGCGTTTACCGTGATGTCCTGCGATAACCTGCCCCACAATGGCGCTGTCACGCGCAAGGCACTGTTGGCGTTCGCCGCCCTGCACAATGCCGAGCTGCATGACTGGATCAAGGCCCATGTGAGCTTCCCGAACGCCATGGTCGACCGCATCACGCCGATGACCAGCACCGCCCACCGCCTGCAACTGCACGATGAACACGGCATCGACGATGCCTGGCCAGTTGTTTGCGAACCCTTTGTGCAGTGGGTACTGGAAGACAAATTCGTCAACGGCCGCCCGGCGTGGGAAAAGGTTGGCGTGCAGTTCACCGACGATGTGACACCCTATGAAGAGATGAAGATCGGCTTGCTCAACGGCAGCCACCTGGCCCTGACCTACCTGGGTTTTCTCAAGGGCTATCGGTTTGTGCACGAGGCCATGAACGACCCGCTGTTCGTGGCCTACATGCGCGCCTACATGGACCTCGACGTCACGCCAAACCTCGCGCCGGTACCGGGCATCGACCTGACCGACTACAAGCAGACCCTGGTGGACCGCTTCTCCAACCAGGCGATTGCCGACCAGTTGGAACGGGTGTGTTCGGATGGCTCGTCGAAGTTTCCCAAGTTCACCGTGCCGACCATCAACCGCCTGATTGCCGACGGCCGTGAGACCGAGCGTGCAGCACTGGTCGTCGCGGCCTGGGCCTTGTATTTGAAGGGTGTGGATGAGAATGGCGTGAGCTACACAATCCCCGATCCGCGCGCCGAGTTCTGCCAGGGGCTGGTGAGTGACGATGCACTGATCAGCCAGCGGTTGCTGGCAGTGGAAGAGATTTTCGGTACGGCTATTCCCAACTCGCCTGAGTTTGTGGCAGCGTTCGAGCGGTGCTATGGGAGCCTGCGTGATAACGGCGTCACCACTACCCTGAAGCACCTCCTGAAGAAACCGGTTTAAATGTGGGAGGGGGCTTGCTGTGGTGCGGGCTTGCTGTGGTGAGCGGGCTTGCCCCGCGCCAGGCTGCGAAGCAGCCCACAAATCTGTGGTGAACCCGTCGGGGGACAAGCCCCACTCACCACAGCAAGCCCCCTCCCACACTGGACCGGGTTGCCAATCCAAAAAAATAACACCGCTGAGCACACCCTCATGACCCAGCAAAACCTGTTCCTCGGCATCGACTGCGGCACCCAAGGCACCAAGGCCATCGTCCTCGACGCGTCCAGCGGCAAGGTACTGGGCCTGGGCGCCGCCGCGCACACCCTGATCAGCGGCGCCAATGGCCGTCGCGAGCAGCACACCCAGGAATGGCTGGACGCCTTTACCGAAGCCACCCACCGCGCCTTGCAACAGGCCGGCGTGGACGGCCAGGACATCCTCGGCATCGGCGTGTCCGGCCAGCAGCACGGCCTGGTGTTGCTGGATGACAGCGGCCAGGTGCTGCGCCCGGCCAAGCTGTGGTGCGACACCGAAACCGCGCTGGAGAACGAGCGCCTGCTGGCCTACCTGGGCGGCGAAGGCGGCTCGCTGGAACGCCTGGGCGTGGCGATTGCGCCGGGCTACACCGTGTCGAAACTGCTGTGGACCCGCGAGCAGCACCCGGATGTGTTCGCGCGCATCGCCCATGTGCTGCTGCCCCACGACTACCTCAACTACTGGCTCACCGGCCGCGCGGTCGCGGAATACGGCGATGCCTCGGGCACCGGTTACTTCAACGTGCGCACCCGCGCCTGGGATATGGCGCTGCTCAAGCACATCGACCCCAGCGGCCGTCTCGAAGCTGCGCTGCCGACATTGATCGAAGCCGATCAAAGCGTAGGCACGATCCTGCCGGCCATCGCCGAACGCCTGGGCATCAACCCCAATGCCAGGGTGTCCAGCGGCGGCGGCGACAACATGATGGGTGCCATCGGCACGGGCAATATCGCCCCCGGCGTGATCACCATGAGCCTGGGCTCGTCCGGCACCGTGTATGCCTTCGCCGACCAGCCCAATGTCAGCCCGCAGGCGTCGGTCGCAACCTTCTGCTCGTCCAGCGGCGGCTGGCTGCCGTTGATCTGCACCATGAACCTGACCAACGCTACCGGGGTGATTCGCGAGTTGTTCGAGCTGGACCTCAACGCCTTCAACGCACTGGTCGAGCAAGCCCCGATTGGCGCCGATGGCGTCAGCATGCTGCCGTTCCTCAATGGCGAACGCGTACCCGCCCTGCCCCACGCCACCGGCAGCCTGCATGGGCTGACCATGACCAACCTGACCCGTGCCAACCTGTGCCGCGCGGTGGTCGAAGGCACCACCTTCGGCCTGCGCTACGGCCTCGATCTGCTACGCCACACCGGCCTGCAAAGCCAGAGCATCCGCCTGATCGGCGGCGGCTCGAAAAGCCCGGTGTGGCGGCAGATGGTCGCCGATATCATGAACACCGAAGTGATCTGCACCGAACAAAGCGAAGCCGCCGCCCTGGGCGCGGCGATCCAGGCGGCGTGGAGCCAGTCCGGAGAGTCCCTGGCCAGCCTGTGCGACAAATGCGTGAGCGTCGACCCGGCCAGCCGTACCCTGCCGGTGGCGGCCAATGTCGGCGCCTATCAACTGGCTTACGAACGCTATCAACAGCACGTGGCAACCCTTTAAGAGCGAACGACTATGTATCTGGTGTGTGGTGAAGCGCTGTTTGATTTTTTCAGCGAGGAAGATGCCAGCGGGCAGGCCTCCAAGGTCACTTACAAGGCGATTGCCGGTGGTTCACCGTTCAACGTCGCGGTGGGTTTGCGCCGCCTGGGCATTGAGGCCGGGTTGTTCGGCGGCCTGTCCAGCGACTTCCTCGGACGGCGCCTGTTGCAGGTGCTCAAGGATGAAGGCGTCAGCGAGCGGTTCCTGGTGGAGTTCGCCGCGCCGACCACCTTGTCGATGGTCGCCGTGGGCGCCGATGGCTCACCGCAGTACAACTTCCGTGGTGAAGGCTGCGCCGACCGACTGCTGGAAGTCGCGCATTTGCCGGTCCTCGGCGATGAGGTGCGCGGGCTGCATATCGGTTCGTTCTCCCTGGTGGTGCAACCGATCGGCGACACCCTGCTGAGCCTGGTCAAGCGCGAAAGCGGCAAGCGCCTGATCAGCCTCGACCCCAACGTGCGCCTTAATCCGCAGCCGGATATCCAACTGTGGCGCGACCGCGTCGCCGAGTTGGCCAAGCATGCCGACCTGATCAAGGTCAGCGACGAAGACCTGCACCTGCTCTACCCCGGCCAGTCGCCGGAAAGCGTGCTGCAGGGCTGGCTGCAACACCGTTGCCAGCTGGTGTTCCTCACCCGTGGCGGCGATGGCGCCAGTGTGTTCAGCCGTCAGCATGGCACCTGGTCGCAACCGGCACAGCGCGTGGTGATGGCGGATACCGTGGGTGCCGGGGATACCTTCCAGGCCGCGTTGATTGCCTGGCTGACCGAGCACCAGCTGGACTCGGTGCAAGGCCTGCAACAACTGACCCGCGTGCAGATCGACGCCATGCTCGGTTTTGCCATCCGCGCTGCGGCACTGACGTGCGGCAAGACCGGGCCGGACCTGCCGTATCGCCAGCAGCTTGGATGAAGGTTTTGTCAGCCAGGGCAAAATTAATCGATGGTTAATCCCGCAAGTCGAGAGTGAAATTCCACTCACTTGCGGAGCACCACCATGAAACTGCACACCTTAATGCTCGGCGGCGCCCTGGCGCTGGCGGCAGTGTCGGGCCTGGCCCAGGCTGACGATCAAACCCAGGCGGTCAACCCCGTGCCTTATCATTACGGCATGCCGATGAACATTGCCAAGGTCCTGGCCATGAACGAAACCCCAACCGGCGACTGTAAAGTCATTGATGCGGATATCAAGTTCCTGGACAAGGCGGGCAAAGTGGAAGACGTGAGCTACCGGAAGATGTCCGAAGCCTGCGATTTCCAGAATTGATGGGCAAACATACACAGCATTGGGCCTGGCATTTACCAGGCCCACCGTTCATAACCAACGATCAGTAGTAACCGCGCCCTCCAGCCCGCTGCTGGACAGGTGCATGGCTGTGCTTGAGGTCTTCACGCAACCCGGTAATGAGGTTGCAAATAGCTCGACTGCTGTCGAGTTTGTCAGCATTGATACCTTTGACCTCCAAATCCACCCGGTCACGGTCGCGGTCGTCATAGACCTTGATCGTCAGCGAAGCATCTTCGGCTTTGGTGCATTCGCACCGTTTAGGCAGGAAACTTCCTTCAATAATGCTGCGAAGTTCTAATTCCGAAAGCATGGCCAACCTCTCCTTTTTTGAGACTGCCAATCGATTGTTATAGGTCTGCAGGCCCGTGCCTGCCACGTCTCGCCAGCCCTGGAAGACGCTTACCTTTACCAGCCTACTCGGCAAATTCCGTTTTTGTTGTAACTTTTCTTCATAAGCAATGTAGGAATTTATATAGCTTAGGTCACCCCAGTTAAATCATCGTCGAACCGCTTCGATTAATCGTTTAACCCCACGCTTCGAATTAAACTGCAGCTTGTGCCGCCACTCTTTCAGCAACATATCGCAAACTATCAAAGTTGATATTTGCGCCTGAATTAACTGCGACCAAGGTCTGCCCACTCACCCCACGACTGGCCACGTACTTGCGAACCCCCGCCACCGCCAACGCACCGGAAGGCTCGGTGATGGAACGCGTATCGTCATAGATCAACTTCATTGCGCTGCACAGTTCGTCATTGCTGACGGTGATCACCTCGTCGACCCAATCGCGGCAGATCTCAAAGCCATAGGCGCCGATCTGCGCGACTGCGGTGCCATCGGCGAACCCGTCGACACTTGGCAACACCACCCGTTCCCCGGCCTGCAGTGCGGCGAGCAGGCAACTGGAGCCTTCGGGCTCGACCCCGATGATGCGCACTTCGGGCCGCAGGTATTTGACGTAGGCCGCAATGCCGGCGATCAGGCCGCCGCCGCCCACGGGCACGAAGATCGCGTCCAACGGGCCTTGTTGCTGGCGCAGGATTTCCATGGCCACCGTGCCCTGGCCGGCGATCACCTCCGGGTCATCGAAGGGCGAGACGAAGGTGCAGCCGGACATCTCGGCCAGTTGCAGCGCATGGGCCAGGGCAAACGGGAAGCTCTCGCCGTGCAGCACCGCTTCGGCGCCCCGGGAGCGCACGCCCAGCACCTTCAATTCCGGCGTACTGCACGGCATCACGATCCGCGCCTGGAGCCCCAGCGTCTTCGCCGCCAGTGCCACGCCTTGCGCATGGTTACCCGCCGACGCCGTCACCACACCGCGCGCTTTCTGCGCGCCGGTAAGCTGCACCAGCTTGTTGTAGGCGCCGCGAATCTTGAAGGAAAAGGTCGGTTGCAGGTCTTCACGCTTGAGCAGCACCTGGTTGCCGAGCATTGCCGAGAGTGCCGGTGCGGCTTGCAGGGGCGTCCGCACCGCGAGGTCATAGACCGGCGCGGCGAGGATCTTTTTCACATAGTGTTCAAGCAATGCCGTATCAGCGGTAGACGGGGCGGGGCACGTGCTCATGGGGTGTCTCCTGGTTTTTAAAGGCCCTGGAGACGGAACAAACAAAACCCGCCTCTAAGGCGGGTTGGGGTGCAGCCGTGTGCTATCCCGCCAAATGAGGAATGGCGGTAATAATGCTTGGCTGGCTGCGGAAGGCTGGGTAGGTCATGCCTGGAAATTAACCGGCCATCCGGATCAAGTCAACATCATGTTTACTGACGACATACGAAACATATACGATTCGTATATCCAACCACTACAGTGAACCTCATGGGCATCGTCAAGATCAGCGACCAACTGCACGAACAACTGCGCCTGGCCAGTGCGGCCATGGACCGTTCCATCAACGCCCAGGCCGAGTTCTGGATCAAGGTCGGCCTGCTCGCCGAACTCAATCCCAGCCTGCCCTACCACGAGCTGATCAACAAACTGTTGCTGGACAAGCCCGACCTGATCCGGGGGCGCAGCTGATGATCAAGACCGCCGCCCAACTGGCTGTGATGCGCGAGTCCGGACGCCTGCTGGCCCAAGTGTTCGACATGCTCGACGGGTTTGTCGCCGCCGGCCGTTCCACCCTGGAACTGGACAGCGCCGTCGAAGCCTTTATCCGCAACGAATTGAAAGCCCGCCCTGCCAGCCTCGGGCAATACGACTACCCCTTCTCCATCAACACCTCGATCAACGAAGTGGTGTGCCATGGCATGCCCAGCGCCAAGGAAATCCTCAAGGAGGGCGACATCGTCAACATCGACATCACCCTGGAAAAAGGCGGCTTTATCGCCGACTCCAGCAAGATGTACATGATCGGCACCGTCGCGCCCAAGGCGCGGCGCCTGGTGGATATGACATTCGAGGCCATGTGGGCCGGGATCCGCCAGGTCAAGCCCGGCGCACGCCTGGGGGATATCGGCCATGCGATCCAGAGCCATGCACAGGCCAATGGCTACAGCGTGGTGCGTGAATACTGCGGCCATGGCATCGGCAAGCAGATGCATGAAGAGCCGCAGATCCTGCACTTCGGCCGCCCTGGCACCGGGCTGGAACTGCGTGAAGGCATGGTGTTCACCATCGAACCGATGCTCAACCAGGGCGGCGCCAAGGTGCGCAGCCTGAAAGACGGCTGGACGGTGGTGACCAAGGACAACAGCCTGTCGGCGCAGTGGGAACATACGGTGGCAGTGACGGCGGATGGCTTTGAAGTCCTTACCCTGCAAACCCGCCCTTGATTCACCCACCGCCGTAGATACCGCCTTATGCAACACCGCGCAAATCCGTAGCAGCTGTCGAGCCCCGGCGAGGCTGCGTTGGCCGCGACTCGGTCCTGAGTCGGCAGCGCGCCTGACGCAGCCTCGCTTACGCTCGGCAGCTGCTACGGGGGTGGGGCCGTGATGTGATTGGCGTTCGTAGCAGCTGTCGAGCCTTGGCGAGGCTGCGTCGGCCGCGACTCGGTCCTGAATCGGCAGCGCGCCTGACGCAGCCTCGCTTGCGCTCGGCAGCTGCTACGGGGGTGGGGCCGTGAGGTGATTGGCGTTCGTAGCAGCTGTGGAGCCCCGGCGAGGCTGCGTTGGCCGCGACTCGGTCCTGAATCGGCAGCGCGCCTGACGCAGCCTCGCTTGCGCTCGGCAGCTGCTACGGGGGGGAGGCCTTGACGTGATTGGCGTTCGTAGCAGCTGTCGAGCCTTGGCGAGGCTGCGTCGGCCGCGACTCGGTCCTGAATCGGCAGCGCGCCCGACGCAGCCTCGCTTGCGCTCGGCAGCTGCTACGGGGGTGTGGCCTTGACGTGATTGGCGTTCGTAGCAGCTGTCGAGCCCCGGCGAGGCTGCGTCGGCCGCGACTCGAGCCTGAATCGGCAGCGCGGCCTACGCAGCCTCGCTTGCGCTCGGCAGCTGCTACGGATGTGCGCGGTTAGCTACGCGGCGCGACTTTAAACACCTGTGGCATGCACTCAGCCACTCACCAGACCTGGCCCTGGCGTTTCAACTCCAGGCGCCGCACAAACTCTTCCAGCACCAGGCTGTACAGGTCGTCCTGCAAGTAGGCGTCTTCGATGCCGGCATCCAGGTTGGGGTTGTCGTTGACCTCAATCACCACCACCTTGTCGCCGGACTGCTTGAGGTCCACACCGTAGAGGCCGTCGCCGATCAGGTTGGCGGTCTTCACCGCCAGTTCCACCACCGCCCTGGGCGCTTCATGGACAGCCAGGGTGCGGCATTCGCCGTTGATGGCCTGGCCAATGGCCTTGTGGTTATAGATCTGCCAATGGCCCTTGGACATGAAGTATTGGCAGGCAAAGATCGGCTTGCGGTTGAGTACGCCGATGCGCCAGTCGTACTCGGTGTAAAAGAATTCCTGGGCCAGCAGCAGCACCGAATGCTCGAACAACTCGGCAGTGGCCTTGAGCAAGGCTTCCTGGCTTTCGACCTTGATCACGCCACGGGAGAAACACCCGTCGGGAATCTTCAACACCAGAGGAAACCCGAGGCGCTCGCCGACCCGCTCGAAGTCCTGCGGTCGTTCCTTGTAGAGAATCTCGGTGGCAGGCATACCTAACTGATGGCTGTTGAGCAGGTCGGTAAGGTAGACCTTGTTGGTACAACGCAGGATCGATGCCGGGTCGTCCATCACCACCAGGCCTTCGCTTTCGGCTTTTTTGGCAAAGCGGTAGGTATGGTTGTCGACACTGGTGGTCTCGCGGATCAGCAAGGCGTCGTATTCGGCCAGGCGCGCGTAGTCCTTGCGCTCGATCAGCTCCACATCGATGCCCAGTCCCTTGCCCACGCGGATGAAATTCTCCAAGGCACGGGCGTTGGACGGTGGCAACTGCTCCTGTGGATCGTGCAGGATCGCCAGGTCGTAACGGGCCAGTCGCCGCGAACGAGGTTGGCGCCAGATCTTGCGGCTGAAGTTATCGAGGGCGTGGGCGAATTGATCTTCCTGGTCGTCTCGTAACTTGTGCAATACGCCGGACTTGACCCCTACGATATGCCAACCGTTATGTTTTCTGAACTCAACTAACAAGATCGGACATGGGAATGTTTCAAACAACTGACGGGCCAATTCCTGCAACGGTTCTATATTGGTCCTGCCGAAGTAAAGTGTCAGGGTAAACCCTTCGGTATTACTGTAGAGGTGATGACTCAAGGCTTTATCAAGGGTTTTATCCAAGTCATCCAGCGCCAGGCCGTACAGCGACTTTTTAGTCAGCTCACTGATGGTGCGCACCGAAGGAATCACCTTGTGTCCGCGCGCTTCGGCCAGCAACGAGCAGTAGTAGCCGTGCCCCAGGTACTTGTAGCTGCGGCACAGGTTGATCACCTGCACCCGCTTGCCTGACTCGTTCTGCCGGGTTTGCTCCAGGTACTCCTGGGCGGTGACGATGTCTTCGCTGGGAAAGTAGGAGGCCCAATCTTCCTTGCGTTCAACAATGATCACCACTTGACTGTTACTTCGAGGCGGCGCAGAAAAAAAGTCCTTCGATGTTATTGTCGCCGCGACGATTTGCTCGGATACTTCACGCCAATGACCTTGTACCGCCGACATAATATTTGATCCGCTTTAGAGAACTCGACCTTTTCTATTAAGCACGATCTTTTAGGGAAGTCCCGTTTCGTTACGCAACTTTTACGGCGGTTATATGGCTCTTTTCTCTCGCATTGCATTACCCGGCGATATACCGGCATTAGTCGCATTGGAGCACCCGTGTTTCACCACAGACCGGCTCTCATCGCGCAGTTTTCACTGGATGATCAGCCGCGCCCACGGCCAGTTGCTGGTGGCGGAACAGGACGGGCAGTTGCTCGGTTATGCGCTGGTGCTGTTTCGTCGTGGCAGCGTGTTCGCGCGCCTGTATTCCATCGCCATTGCCGAGCACGCACGCAGCCTCGGGCTGGGCAAGCAGTTGCTCAGCCATGTCGAGGCCTGCGCGGTGACGCACGGTTGCACCCACCTGCGCCTGGAGGTACGCACCGACAACCCCCGCGCCCTGGCGCTGTATGAACGCAACGGCTACCGGCGTTTCGCCCAGGTCAACGACTACTACGCAGACCACACCCCGGCCCTGCGCCTGGAGAAAACCTTGGTCAGGCCACCTGCTTGATCCCGGCCTTGGCTTCCAGCTCGCGCACCAGCGGCAACACGCGCTTGCCGAAGTACTCCACTTCTTCCTGGAAGTGCAGGAAGCCCGCCAGCACCAGGTCCACGCCCACCGCCTTGAGCGCGACGATGCGCTCGGCAATCTGCTGCGGGGTGCCGATCAGGTTGGTCTTGAAGCCATCGTTGTACTGCACCAGGTCTTCAAAGCTGGACTTGGCCCAGTTGCCCTCGCCTTCGGGGGATGCCTTGCCGGCCTGCCTGGCCGCGTCGCCAAAGGCGTTCACGGCCTCCGGGTCGGCCTTGTCGATGATCTCTGCGAGCACGGCGCGGGCTTCTTCCTCGGTGTCGCGGGCGATGACGAACGCATTCACGCCGACCTTGACCGAATGGTTGTTCGCGGCAGCCTTGGCGCGAATGTCATCGACCTGGGCCTTGATGCCTTCCGGGGTGTTGCCGTTGGTGAAGTACCAGTCCGACACGCGCGCCGCCATGTCTCGCGCGGCTCGCGAACTGCCGCCCTGGAACACTTCCGGCTGGCCCAGGGGCTTGGGCTTGAGGGTGTAGTTGTTGAAACGGTAGAAGTCGCCCTTGAAAGTAAAGTCGTCCTGGGTCCAGATGCCTTTGAGGGCGCGGATGAATTCTTCGGAACGGCGATAGCGCTCGTCGTGCTCCAGCCAGTGTTCGCCGATGGCCTGGAACTCGCCCTTGAACCAGCCACTGACGATGTTCACCGCAATGCGGCCATTGGTGAGCTGGTCGATGGTCGCCAGTTGCTTGGCCGCCAGCGCCGGTTGCCACGGGCCGGGCAGGATCGCGGCGATAACCTTGAGCTTGGTGGTCGCGGCCAGCAAGGCATGGCTGAACGCCACGGACTCATGCTGGTTTTCCGCGCCGTAGCCGGCGGTGAAGCGGATCTGGGTCAGGCCGTATTCGAAGCCGGCTTCCTCGGCCAATTGCGCCAGTTTGCGGTTGTAGTCGATGCCCCAGTGGGTGCGTTGTTCGATCTTGCTGACCACCAGCCCACCGCTGACGTTGGGCACCCAATAGGCAAATTTCACGGCTTGCTGACTCATCGAACGGTACCTCGCATAAAGGAATGTACCGAGGTGTGGAGCAGCAAGCGTGCCAGGCGGAGGCAAACGCCCGCGCCACAAGGGGTGCGGCATGTATTCAGGGCTGGGAGGCGTTGAATGCCGATGTCAGGGATTGCGACGGTTTGTCGATTTGCTGTTGCCAGGGCAACAGTAGACAGCATGCATCCCCCGTAAACATTGGCCCTGGCACCCGGCACGGACTGTGCAATCACTCCCTGCACCGATCACTGCCCCGGAGCCCTGCTCATGACCGAACACCACGTTATCAACCCGTTGTCTGTCGGCGTCGACTACCCCACGCTGGCGGCGCGCTTTCGCCCGATTTTCCAGCGCATCGCCGCTGGCGCAGTGGAGCGCGAACAAACCCGCGCCCTGCCCCACGAGCCGATCCAGTGGCTCAAGGAAGCCGGCTTCGGCGCGGTGCGGGTGCCGGTGGAATATGGCGGTGGCGGTGCTTCGCTGCCGCAGTTGTTCGAACTGCTGATCGAACTGGCCGAGGCCGACTCCAACGTGCCCCAGGCCCTGCGCGGGCATTTCGCCTTTGCCGAAGACCGCCTGAATGCGCCGCCCAGTGCCGGCCGCGACCTGTGGTTCAAACGCTTTGTCGACGGCGACATCGTCGGCTGCGCCTGGACCGAAATCGGCACCGTGGCCATTGGCGACGTTGTCACCAAGGTCAGCCCGGACGGCGAGCAGTGGAAACTCAACGGTGAAAAGTTCTACAGCACCGGCAGTATTTTCTCCGACTGGATCGACGTGTACGCCCAGCGCAGCGACACCGGCGGCGATGTGATCGCCGCCACCCGCGCGCGCCAGCCCGGCGTGGAACACAGCGATGACTGGGACGGCTTTGGCCAGCGCACCACCGGCAGCGGCACCTCGCGCTTTACCGATGCGGTGGTGGAGGCGGAAAACGTCATCGACTTCGCGACCCGCTTCAAATACCAGACCGCGTTCTACCAACTTGTCCTGCTGGCCAGCCTCGCCGGTATCGGCCGTGCCGCATTGCGCGATGTGGCCCACCAGGTGCGCAGCCGCAAGCGCATCTACAGCCATGGCAATGCCCAGCACGTCAGCCAGGATGCCCAGATCCAGCAGGTGGTGGGCGAAGTCGCCGCCCTGGTCTACGCCGCCGAAGCCAGCGCGCTGAGGGCTGCGGTACCGGCACAGCGGGCGTACCTGGCGCGTTTCGGTGGGGATGAGGGGGGCGAGCGCGAAGCCAACGTGGCCGCCGAAATCGAGTCGGCCACAGCGCAGGTGGTGGTGTCGGAGCTGATCCAGCGCGCCACCAGTGAGTTGTTCAACGCACTGGGGGCCTCGGATGTGCGCCAGGGCAAGTCCCTCGACCGCCATTGGCGCAATGCGCGGACCGTGTCGTCGCACAACCCGGTGATCTACAAGGCGCGGATCGTGGGGGACTGGGTGATCAATGGCACCGAGCCGCCGTTTGTGTGGCAGATCGGTAATGGCCCGGCGAAAGCCTGAATCAAGGTTGGTCACAGTCAAAATGTGGGAGGGGGCTTGCTCCCGATGGCGGTTTGTCAGTCGCCTCATCAGTTGACTGATCCACCGCTATCGGGAGCAAGCCCCCTCCCACATTTGGCCCCTGCCTGTGTAGTTGAATCCCGTGTGCGCCTCAAAAGGCCAATTTGTAGCCGATGGTCATCAACATGATCGCCAGGCACGGGCGCAATACGCCGTCCGGGACCTTGCCGGTCATGTGGCTGCCGAAGTAAATGCCCGGCAGCGACCCCATCAGCAGGAAGCCCAGCAGGTGCCAGTCCATATTGCCCATGCCGGCATGGCCCAGGCCCGCCACCAGGGTCAGGGGCACGGCGTGGGCGATCTCGGTGCCGACCAGGCGGCGCGTGGCCAGGAACGGATAGAGGATAAACAGCGCGACCGTACCGAGGGCGCCGGCGCCGATGGAGGTGAGCGCAACCATGGTCCCCAGCACCGCACCGGTCACCACGGTCAGGGCATTCAGGTTGCGCGGGTTCATATGGTAGTGATCGCCGGCGTGGCGCTGGGCGAACGCCAGCAGGCGTTGCTTGAACAGGATCGCCAGGGCGGTCAGCAGCAGCACCACGCCGAGGGCCTGCTTGATCACCGCGTTCATGGCGCTGGGGTCGGTGTGCAGGCTGGCGAGGAACCACAGGGTCAGCAACACCGCAGGCACGCTGCCCAGGGTCAGCCAGCCGGTGATGGTCCAGTCGATGTTCTTGTTCTTGCTGTGGACCAGCACGCCACCGGATTTGGTGATGGCCGCGTACAGCAGGTCAGTGCCCACGGCCGTGGCCGGGTTGATGCCGAACCACAACAGGATCGGGGTCATCAAGGAGCCCCCGCCGACACCGGTCATGCCGACGATAAAACCAACGATCAGGCCCGCAATTACAAAACCAAAGTTACCCACTTCCATCAACGCTACCCGCGGCCTTATAAATTTCTGGCCGCAGGATAGCGATTTTTCTTATAACGACTTATATCAATATGATCTGACTTTATGCCTTTTATGGCAGTCGACGACAGACATACGCCTGGGTCTGATAAGGAAACGCCACCGTGTCGCGGCCCTTCAGGGCTGGATGGCTGGCGATCAAGCCACGCAACTGCTCGGTCACGAGGGCTTTTTCAGCCTCGGGCAACGCAGCAATAAAGCTCACGGAGAGGAAGCGATCCATGATCACTTCCTGTGGGCTGCCGACGTGGCTATAGGGGAAACAGGTCATTTCGGGGACTGAAAAGTACTTGCCGTCGAAGGCTTCACGCCAGCGTCCGGAGTGAAAACGCGGGGTGTCACCCTCGTAGGGCGTGATGATCGCAGTGATCGCCGCCACCCAGTCCACCGACTCATCGCGCACATTCCACACCAGCCCGAGGCGCCCTTCGGGCTTGAGCACGCGGTGGATTTCCGCCAGCGCGGCCTGGGTGGAGAACCAGTGAAAGGCTTGCGCGCAGACCACCGCGTCGGCGCTGGCGGTTTCCAGGGGGATGGCTTCGGCGGTGCCGTTGACCAGGCGCACATCCGGCAACAGCCGGGTCAACTGCGCACCCATGGCCTGCACCGGTTCGACGGCGATCAACGTCGGCGCCAGGGTGCTGAGCAGGCGCGTGAACTTGCCGGTGCCGGCGCCCAGGTCGATCACCCGTGAGTGCCCATCGACGCCGAGCACATCCGTGAGCCAACCGGTGAGCTGCCTGGGATAATTCGGCCGGCCTTGGGCGTAAGTGACGGCCTGGGTAGAGAAACCTTGTTGAGCAGACGTGTGGACACCAGTCATTGCCAATCTCTCCTCGGGTAAAGCGGGGGCACAGTGTGCGCCTTCCCCGGGAGATTTTCTAATCGGCAGCCGTGGGCAACCACACCCGGAACCGTGCGCCGCCCAACGGCGAGGCCAGTGCGGTCAGGGTGCCACCTTGGGCCTCGAGGGCTCGCCGGCTGATGGCCAGGCCCAGGCCAAAGCCACCGGTGGAGCGGTCGCGGCTGCGGTCGAGGCGGTAAAAGGGCTCGAAGATACGCTCGCGCTGGTCCAGCGGAATGCCGATGCCATCGTCATCCACCCAGATTTCACAGCCTTTGGCGCAGACCTTGACGCCCACCTGAATGCGCTTGTCGCAGTAACGCGTGGCATTGCGCAACAGGTTCTGCAAGGCACGGGCGGTGAGGCGCGGGTCGAGGCTGAAGCGTTCCACAGCGCAGTCGAGTGCCACATCGATGACGATCTCGGGGTTTTCCAGCTCGTCATCGACGCTGCCCAACACGCTGTCGATAAATTCATCGAGCACCACCTCCACACGCTCGGGCAATTGCGTCGGGTTTTGCAGGCGACTGTAGGACAGCAACTCCAGCACCAATTCATCCAGCTCGCGAATATGCGCAACCAGGCCATGCAGGCGCTCGCGACTGGCCTCCGGCAAGTCCTCCGACAGCGCCAGGGCCAGGCCGAAATCCAGGCGTGTAAGGGGTGTGCGCAGTTCGTGGGAGACCGCGTTGAGCAGGTCGCGTTGCTGGTTGAGCAGGTGTTCGATGTCGTCGGCCATGGTGTCGAACACCGACGCCAGGCTGCCGATATTGGAGCTGGGCGGAATGTGCGTGCGCTCGGCCAGGTTGCCCTTGCCCAGTTGCGTGGCGGTGCTTTTCAGGCGTTCGAGATCGCGCCAGTGCGGACGCAGCCAGAACAGCAGGCAGGCCAGCAACGCCGCACCGATCAGCACGTTCATCGACCAGTACAACAGGTTCATGTCCAGCGGGTCTGGCGGAATGGTCAGCTTGACCACGAACTGCTCGTTGAGCGGCGAGCTGATGTCCTCCATCCAGCCAAACTCCCCCAGGTGAATCACGGGGTTGCCCTGCTCCAGCAGTTTGGCTTCCTGCGTGGTGTAGCTCGCGTCCTGGCGCAACAGCAATTGCACTTTGAGGGGCGCGAAGTCACTGCCCAGTTGCTCGGTCACCTGGGACCAGCGCTCCACCGGCGCGCGCAGGTACTGCTTGACGATCAGCTTCTGCATGCCCCGTGACTGCTCGACGTTGTAGTCCAGGTAGCGGTGTTCGAACAGTTGGATCACCAGCTTGGGAATCAGGAAGATCGCCGCGCTGTAGGTGACGATGGTGATCAGGTAAAGACGTAGCAGCACACGAAACATCGATCAGCATTCCCACTCGGAACGGCTGAACAGGTAGCCCTTGCCCCACACGGTCTTGATCTTGCGCGCTTCACCGGCGTGGTCGTCGAACTTGCGGCGCAGCTTGGAAATGGCCACGTCCACCGAACGGTCGGTGCCGTTGAACTCGATACCGCGCAGCCGTTGCAGGATCTGGTCGCGGCTGAGCACTTCGCCGGCATGCCGGGCCAGCACCACCAGCAGGTTGTATTCGCCGCTGGACAACTCCACCGCCTGTTCGCGCCAGGTCACCGTGCGTTCCGACAGGTCGATGCACAGGTTGCCCATCAGGATCTGGTCATTGGCCACCTGGGGCTCGGACAAACTGCTGCGCCGCAGCAAGGTGCGCACCCGCGCCAGCAGCACACGCGGCTCGCAGGGTTTGGTCACGTAGTCGTCGGCGCCCATTTCCAGGCCCAGCACCTGGTCGTGGCTGTCGTCGCGGGCGGTGAGCATCAGGATCGGCAGGCCCGCCGAGTCGGCGCGCAGCAGGCGGCACACTTGCAGGCCGTCGAGGCCGGGCAGCATCAGGTCGAGGATCACCAGGTCCGGCGGGTCGAGGCGCGCGCGCTCACGGACGTGGTCGCCACGGCTGAGCACACTGACGTGGTAGCCGTTGCGTTCCAGGTAGCTGGCAATCAGCTCGGAGAGTGCGGCGTCGTCTTCCACCAGGAGGATGTTGGGCATGGTGTTTCCAAATAATGCGGTTTGTTGGTGTGTTGCAGGATTGTGCAAGGATATACGCCCTCGGCGCCCCGCGCGCCGCACCTTACATTTCTTCACAGACGACCTACATAGCTTCACAGCACCACAGCGCCGGTGCCCTTAGGATGCGCCAGTCAATATTGGGATAAGAGCATGTCGAAGAATCTGTTTGCGCCATTTTGCCTGTTGGCCCTGATGCTGGCCCTGAGTGCCTGTGACCAATCGGCCGACGAAGCGCCGCAAATGCCCCTGGCCAAAGTGCGCATCGAAACCCTTGAGGCCAAGCCCCTCTCCATCACCAGCGAATTGAGCGGACGCATCGCCGCGCCACGCATTGCCGAAGTGCGCGCACGGGTGGCCGGGGTGGTGATGCAACGGGTCTTCAAGGAAGGCCATGACGTCAAACAGGGCGACGTGTTGTTTCGCATCGATCCGGCACCGTTCAAGGCTGACCTGGACAGCGCCCAGGCCAACCTGAGCAAGGCCGAGGCCAATGCGTTCCAGGCGCGCCTGCAGGAGCAGCGCTACAGCCAACTGGTGGAAGGCAATGCCATCAGCGGCCAGGACTACGACAACGCCCGCGCCAACCTGCGCCAGACCAACGCCGAAGTCGCCGCCAACAAGGCCGCCGTCGAGCGCGCCAGGTTGAACCTGGGCTATGCCACCGTGACCGCGCCGATTTCCGGACGCATCGGCCGCGCCCTGGTGACCGAAGGGGCACTGGTAGGCCAGAACGAAGCCACGCCCCTGGCGATCATCCAGCAACTGGACCCGATCCACGCCGACCTCACCCAGTCCACCCGCGAGCTCAACGACCTGCGCCGCGCCTTCCGCGCCGGCAGCTTGAAGCAGGTCGGCCAGGACCAGGCCAAGGCCACGTTGATCCAGGACGACGGCAGCCTCTACCCGCTGCCGGGCAAGTTGCTGTTCGCCGAGATCAGCGTCGACCCGGGCACCGGGCAGATCATCCTGCGCAGCGAGTTCCCCAACCCGGACCTCGACCTGTTGCCCGGCAGCTTCGTGCGGGTACGCCTGGAGCAAGCCGTCGACAAACAAGGCATCAGCGTGCCGCAACGCGCCATCACCCGCGACAGCGCCGGCATCCCCATGGTGCTGCTGCTCGACGCCGAGCAGACCGTCAGCCAGCAGCCGGTGGAACTGGGTGCGGTGATCGACGACCGCTGGGTGGTCAGCCATGGCCTCAAGCCCGGCGACCGTATCGTCGTCGAAGGCCTGCAGCACGCGCGCCCCGGTGAAAAAGTCGAGGTCGATGACAGCCCCACACCCGTTGCCCAGGCTTCCGGCCAATAAGGATCTTTGACAATGCCGCAGTTCTTTATTGACCGCCCGATCTTCGCCTGGGTGGTCGCCCTGTTTATCCTGCTGGCCGGCTTGCTGGCCATCCCGCAGTTGCCGGTGGCCCAGTACCCCAACGTCGCGCCGCCGAAGGTGGAAATCTACGCGGTGTACCCGGGCGCCTCGGCCCAGACCCTGGATGAAAGCGTGGTCAGCCTGATCGAGCAGGAGCTCAACGGTGCCGATCACCTGCTGTATTTCGAATCCCAGAGCAGCCTCGGCTCGGCAACGATTACCGCCACGTTCCAGCCCGGCACCCACCCGGAAATGGCCCAGGTCGATGTGCAAAACCGCCTCAAGGCGGTGGAGCCGCGCCTGCCCCAGGCCGTGACCCAGCAGGGTTTGCAGGTGGAGAAAGTCTCCGCCGGCTTCCTGCTGCTGGTGACCCTCACCTCCAGCGACGGCAAGCTCGACGACGTGGCGCTCAGCGATTACCTGGCGCGCAACGTGATGAACGAGCTCAAGCGCCTGGACGGGGTGGGCAAGGCCCAGCTGTACGGTGCCGAACGCGCCATGCGCATCTGGATCGACCCGCAGAAACTGATCGGCTTCAACCTCACGCCGGCCGACGTGAATGCGGCGATCAGCGCACAGAACGCCCAGGTTTCGGCCGGCAGTATCGGTGACTTGCCGGGTACCAGGACCCAGGAAATCACCGCCGCGATCCTGGTCAAGGGCCAGCTGTCCACGCCGGCGGAATTCGCCGATATCGTGCTCAAGGCCAACCCGGACGGCTCCACCGTGCGCATCGGCGATGTGGCGCGGGTAGAAGTGGGCAGCCAGGAATACCAGTTCTCCACGCGCCTGAACGGCAAGCCGTCCACCGCCGTCAGCGTGCAACTGGCGCCTGGGGCCAATGCGCTGAACACCGCGACCCTGGTACGGGCGAAGATGGACGAGCTGTCGCGCTACTTCCCGGCCAATGTGGAGTACAAGATCCCGTACGACACCTCGCCGTTCGTCAAGGTCTCGATCACCAAGGTGGTCTACACCCTGCTCGAAGCCATGGCCCTGGTGTTCGCGGTGATGTTCCTGTTCCTGCAGAACGTGCGCTACACCCTGATCCCGACGCTGGTGGTGCCGATCGCGCTGATGGGCACCTTCGCCACCATGCTGTTGCTGGGCTTCTCGATCAACGTGCTGACCATGTTCGGCATGGTGTTGGCCATCGGCATCCTGGTGGATGACGCCATCGTGGTGGTGGAGAACGTCGAACGGATCATGGTCACCGAGGGGCTGTCGCCCAAGGACGCGACGAAGAAAGCCATGGGCCAGATCACCGGCGCCATCGTCGGCATTACCCTGGTGCTGGTCGCGGTATTCCTGCCGATGGCGTTCATGGCCGGCTCGGTGGGGGTGATCTACCAGCAGTTCTCGCTGTCGATGGCCACCTCGATCCTGTTCTCGGCCTTCCTCGCCTTGACCTTGACCCCAGCCCTGTGCGCCACGCTGCTCAAGCCGATTGCCAAGGGCGAGCACCATGCCAAGGGCGGGTTCTTTGGCTGGTTCAACAAGCGCTTCGAGCAGCTCACCGACCGTTACGAAGGCTGGGTCGCCTATGCCCTCAAGCGCAGCGGCCGTTACCTGCTGATCTACCTGGTGCTGTTGGTGGGCCTGGGGCTGATGTTCAGCCGCCTGCCCTCCTCGTTCCTGCCGGTGGAAGACCAGGGCTACACCATCACCGACATCCAGCTGCCGCCCGGCGCGAGCAAGAACCGCACGGTGCAGGTGGCCGAACAGATCGAAGCGCATAACGCCGGCGAGCCTGGGGTGGGCGACACCACCATGATCATGGGCTTCAGCTTCTCCGGTTCCGGGCAAAACGCGGCGTTGGCGTTTACCACGCTCAAGGATTGGTCGCAACGCGGCAGCGATGACTCCGCCGCCTCGATTGCCGACCGCGCCAACATGGCCTTCAGCGAGCTCAAGGACGCGATCGCCTATGCGGTCCTGCCGCCTCCCGTGGATGGCCTGGGCACCTCCAGCGGTTTCGAGTTCCGCCTGCAGGACCGCGGCGGTGTAGGCCATGCAGCCTTGATGGCGGCACGTACCGAACTGCTCGACGCCGCCGGAAAAAGCCCGATCCTGGCCAACGTGCGCGAAAGCGCCCTGGCCGAGGCGCCGCAAGTGCAGTTGGAAGTCGACCGCAAACAGGCCAACGCGCTGGGCGTCTCGTTTGCGGATGTGGGCAATGTGCTGTCTTCGGCCATCGGTTCGGCCTATATCAACGACTTCCCCAACCAGGGCCGCATGCAGCGCGTGGTGGTGCAGGCTGAAGGTGACCAGCGCAGCCAGGTGGCGGATTTGATGAAGATCCACGTGCGCAACAAGGATGGAAAGATGGTACCGCTGTCGGCGTTTGTCGAAGCCAAATGGACCCAGGGCCCGGCGCAACTGACGCGGTATAACGGCTACCCTGCCATCGCCATTTCCGGCGAGGCCGCACCCGGCCACAGCACCGGCGAGGCGATGGAGGAAATCCAGCGCCTGGTCAGCCAATTGCCGGCAGGCCTGGGCCAGGAGTGGACCGGGTTGTCGCTGCAGGAACGTTTGTCCGGCTCACAGGCGCCGATACTGTTGGGGCTGTCGCTGCTGATCGTGTTCCTGTGCCTGGCGGCGCTGTATGAAAGCTGGTCGATCCCGACGTCGGTGTTGCTGGTGGTGCCGTTGGGCGTGCTCGGCGCGGTGCTGGCGGTGACCTTGCGGGGCATGCCCAACGATGTGTTTTTCAAGGTCGGCCTGATCACCATCATCGGCTTGTCGGCGAAGAACGCGATCCTGATCATCGAGTTCGCCAAGGACCTGTATGACCAGGGCGAAGACCTCATCGACGCCACCCTGAAAGCCGCACGACTCCGGTTGCGCCCGATCATCATGACGTCGCTGGCGTTTATCCTCGGCGTGGTGCCCTTGGCGATTGCCACCGGTGCCAGTTCGGCGAGCCAGCAGGCGATTGGTACCGGGGTAATCGGCGGGATGATCACCGCGACCCTGGCGGTGGTATTTGTGCCGGTGTTCTTTGTGGTGGTCATGAAGCTGGTGCGCAAAAAGCGCTAAGGCTTTTTGGGGGACACTGTAACGGTGGCGGGCCCGCTTGCCACAACAAAAATGCGCTAAGGTGCTCACAGGTAACCATCTGTGAGCTGCCATGCCTTTTCTAGCCCGTACCCACCCTCGCCTCTCCGCCGCCGCTGTGCTCGGCCTTGCCGTCGGCATCCTGGCGCCGGCCGCCACCCTCGCCAGCAAAATCCTCATCGGCTGGAACGCCGGGGTCTGGACCTACCTGGTACTGATGCTGTGGTTGACCAGCCGTGCCAGGGCCGACGATGTGAAGCGCATCGCCGAAATCGAGGACGAAAACGCCGGGCTGGTGCTGTTCACGGTGTGCATCGCCGCCATCGCGAGCCTCGCCACCATCACCTTCGAACTGGTGGGCAGCAAAGACCTGGCCACTTCCGAGCGCCTGCTGCACTACGGGTTTACCGGGCTGACGGTGATCGGTTCATGGCTGTTGATCGGGGTGATTTTCAGCGTGCATTACGCCCGCCTGTATTACACCTGGAACGGCAAGGAACCGGCGTTGCGTTTTGCCGAAGGACTGTTGACGCCGAACTACTGGGACTTCCTGTATTTCTCCTTCACCATCGGCGTGGCGGTGCAAACCTCTGACGTCGGCGTCGCCACCCGCGGCATGCGCAAGGTAGTGCTGGGGCAATCGCTGATCGGTTTTCTGTTCAATACGGCGATCCTGGGGTTCTCGATCAACATCGCCGCCGGGCTGTTCGGCTAGGCTGCACAAACCTTCTAGACGCCCTGGTGCCGTTGGGCGCTAATACCCTTACACATTCCGTCCCGGTGTTTTATGGCTGCGCATAATTGGATCGATCTGTCCCAGGACGCCGACACCGGCATCGAGACCCTGCGCGCGCATTTCGAGGGTCACGCCTATGACCCCCACTGGCATGACAGCTATCTGGTCGGCGTCACCGAACAAGGCGTGCAGCAGTTCAACTGTCGCCGCGCCCGCCACAACAGCGTGCCCGGCCAGGTGTTCCTGGTGGAGCCCGGTGAATTGCATGACGGCGACGCGCCCACGCCGGACGGCTTTACCTACCACATGCTGTACCTCGACCCGCAGTGGCTGGCGCGAGAAGTGAGTGCGGTGTTCGAAGAGGCGCCGCCCCATAGTCAATTGAGCTTCGCCACCACCTTGACCAGCGACCCGCGCCTGGCCCTGGTCACCAGCCAGGCCTTCCAGACGCTGCACAGCGGCGAACTGCGCATCGTGCGCCAGCGCGCCATGGACCAATTGCTCGAACACCTCACCGGCCAACTGTATTGGCGCAGCCGTTACCGTGAAGACCCACGCCTGCCGCAGGTGGCTCACAAGGCCCGGGAGTACCTGCACGCCCACCTGCATCACGATGTCGGCATGGACGAACTGGCCCTGGCCTGTGGCGTCGACCGCTTCCGCCTGAGCCGCGCGTTCAAGAGCGCCTTTGGGTTGCCGCCCCACGCTTACCTGGTGCAATTGCGCCTGGCCCGCGCCCGGCACGCATTGGCCAGGGGCGAGCAACCGGCCGACGTAGCGATGGCCCTAGGTTTTGCCGATCAAAGTCACCTGGGCCGCTGGTTCGTGCGCGCCTATGGACTGACACCGGCGGCCTACCGCAAGCGCTGCTCAAACCTTCCAGACAGGTAAGCCACAGGCTTGTGAAGATGGACAGCCCTGATCTGTTCATTGGAGTCCGCCTGTATGCCATCCACCTTCCTGCCCTTCCTGTTATTCGCCTTCGTTGCCTCCATCACCCCCGGGCCCACCAATATCCTCGTACTCAGCAACAGCGCGCGTCATGGCCTGCGGGCAGCCGTGCCGATCATCCTCGGGGCGTGCGCCGGTGCGGCGGGGATCGTGCTGGCGGTCGGTTCAGGCATCGGCGAATCACTGGTCCATCTGCCGCAAGTGCAAACCGCCATGCAATGGATCGGTATCGCCTGGCTGAGTTACCTCGCCTGGCAGATATTCAGCGCGCCGGCCCAGGCCATTGACACCGATGCCCCACAGAAACGCCTGGGCCTGCTCGGTGCGGCCAGCCTGCAACTGGTCAATCCGAAGACGTGGATGATGGCGTTGGCGGTGGTCAGTGTGTTTGCCGGGCAGGGAGAGGGGCGTGAGGCGCGGGTGTTGGCCTTGTCCCTGGTGTTTTTTGCGGTTTCCCTGCCATGTCTTGGGATGTGGGCGTTGCTGGGCGCAGGCTCCGCCCGCTTAGTGGGGTCGGCCAAGGCCATGCAACGCTTCAATCGATGCATGGCGATCCTATTGCTGGCATCTGCCTGGCTGGGGATGTGGCACCCGGCGTAGACAACCGACGAATGGCACGGGGAACCTGTTAGTTCTGACAGTTGTGCGTTCGGCGCAGATGGCGCTGAATTGAGTCGCACACCACAGCAACCCATTTAAAGGGCGCGGGGGTTGATTCATGTCAGAACAACCGATGATCAATAATCTGGTTCTAAATGGCACCTTCGCCAGGCACGGGACCTCCTGGACCGCCACGGCCACCGCTCCAGGCCGGGTGGATTTTTCACGTCAACACTGCATCATCACTGCCACGGGACGCGCGGAACAGGAGGTGCCTGCTTCCGGCGGCACCTCCTACACCTTCAGTGCCTATACGTTGATTACCTATGAGGGTGCCGGTTCTGCCCGGCTGACATTTCGACCGTCGGATACAAGTGAATCCATCGGGCTGACGGGGAACCACGGCTGGACCCACCGATCGATCACGTTCAACACCCCCGCAGGCACGACCGGTATCACCGTACAACTGATCGGTGACGCCGGGGAAGTGTGGTTCGATAACGTCAGGCTGGTGGAAGATGAAGGCACCGTCATCCCCATCGAACTGATCCGCAATGGTGATTTCGCCGAAAACGGCACGGGCTGGACGGTCACGCTGCCTGTCGGCTCAAGCGTCACCTTTCATGACAACAGGTGCCAGGCAAATCTGGGTGGATTCATTGAGCAGGTGATTACCGTCACACCAGGACAAACCTACGATTTTTCCATTGAGGCAATGACCCCCTCAGGCGGTCATGGATTCGCAATATTCGAGCTCACACCGGACAACGTGCAGCAAATAGAACTTCGCGGCGGCGGCGGCTGGGACACTTACACTCACTCGTTGACCATTCCGGAAGGAATACCGGAGTTCACGCTACGGATTCTGGGCGAGACCTTCCTCGTGGTCGACAACCTGTCCCTGAAATTATTCACCGCCTCAGCAAACACACCCAATTAGCGCGCTCATCACACACACGGGTACAACCCATCGCAGGAGAACTCAATCATGACCACTGCAACCGCACGAAAAGCTAAATCCGAAGAAACGACTAAGCAATATTTTCAAGGCAAAATTGGACGTGAGGATTTCAAGGCAGACTTTATTGAGCATGAATGGAAAAACAACTTTTGGCTGACTGAAGGCGCCATGAAAATTCCACCGGGTGAAACATCGAGACAAAGGGTGATTTTCAAATACCACAGCGAAGACTTGCCGTCCGGTCGTTATTCAATTCCAGACACCCAATCCCCCTCTCGATACTCGGTGATTCTCATGACCGTCAACGACACGCCTGTCCCGGCTTATCAGGCACACCGGGGTACCATCGAGTTTTTTCACGACCCTAACGGCAATACGGTCGAGGGCGCACTCAACGTTTACCTCAAGGATATCGACGACAACGAAATAAATATGCAAATCCTGTTCAACACAAAAAATACGTCAGATGAGTCCTGACAAAACGCCCCGGATCCGGGGCGTTTTGTTAAACCTGCTTAAAGCGTACCGCCACTGTCGGATTACCAGTTATAGCGCACGCCGACATTCGCCCCCCACGGTTGATCAACATGTTTGCCCTGGCCGTAGTCGAAGTCGGCATGCACCTGCAGGTTCTGGGACAACGAGACCGAGAACCCCGCCCCCACTTCGATGCGGGAACCTGAGAGGTTATTGTCGAAAGTCTGGTTGTTGACCATGACTTTGTTGTTCTTGACAAATTCATGGGCCACGCCGGCGCGCAAGTACGGCTGAAGCACGCTGCCATCGTCCAGTACGAAGTCACGCCCCACCGTTACGCCCAACTTGCCCAGTACCGAGTCGGTGTGATCGTTCTTGGCTTTCAGGCCGTTGTCCAGGCGATAACTCTTGCCTTGTACCGTCACCACGGAGGCCTGGGCGAACGGTTCGACAAAGAAGTCATCGTCGAGTTTGATATGACGACCGACCTCCACGGACGCACCCAGCGCATTGGTGCTGTAGTTACCTTTGGTTTGCTTGCCGTCACTCAAACCGACCTTGGCATTGTTGTTCAGGCGGTTGGCCTTGACCACCCCATCCAGGTAATACCCGCTCTCTTCATCCAGCCAGGTGGCATACAGGCCCGCGTAGTAACTCTGCACCGTACCCGAGGTACCCCGGCTGAGATCCAGGTCGGAAGTACTGTGACCGGCCATCACCCCCAGCAACCATTGCCCGTCGCCTACCGGTGTATCGGCACCCAGAGAGAAACCGCGCTGGTTTTGATCGTAGGCTCCGCCGTCCCCACCGCTGATTTCGTACTTATTGCCGTAGGCACGCAGCCAACCGCCGGCTTCGACACCGCTATAGCGAAGGTCTCCCATGCGGCTGCGCAGGGAAGTCATTTCGCCATACCACACGGTCGGCGCAGTATTGAACAACGCCAGTACCGAGCGGGTACCTGGGCTGACGGTACGATTGTTCGGGTCGAGGAACCAATCGTTGCCTTCCTGCTTGAGTCCATAAGACCAGGCCCCAACGTCCACCGCCCCGCCCAGCAACTCGAACTGCGCGTCACCGCCACCGGTATGGACGATATGCACCGCGCCAGGATTGCCGGGCTCTGCACCGCTACTGGCGAGCAACAGGCCATGATGACCGGTGGCCTCACCGCTGATATTCAAAAAGTCAGTCAGGCCCCGGGCAAAATCAGTGCCCATCGCAAAGGTGCCCTGGCCCGACAGGCGCTCCAGGTCCAACCGATAAAAAGCGTCATCGTCGCCGAACTTGACCACGCCGTCGGCCAGTCTCAGATCGCCGACCTGACTATGGCCGGTCATGATCCACAGGGACTCATCACCTACTTCCAAGGATGAAACATTCTCCATGCGGCCGATCAATGAGGCCCGATCATTAAGCTTGAGATGAGCCTGGCTGCCGGACTCGACAATGACATCACCTTGAAGCCGGCTGTTCTCGACCCTCATGTTCGCCGTGGAGTTGCCTTTTACTTCCAGCAAATTGCCATTGCCGCCGGTAAGGGTCGAGCCATTGCGTACCACAATATCCGCCACGGCGCCCTGGCCCCTGGCCCCCTGTACCAGCAGCGCAGCACCGGTGACGCCGGTCACGTGGGTTTGGTCCAGAAGCAGCGTATTGGCCCCCGGCGCATATCGGTCATAAGACATTTCCACGCCGTTGCGCCCGCCAGTGATGTTGCTTTGATAGGCACGCGCCGTGGCGCTCTGCAGGCTCAACCCGAAACTGTCCGCGCCGGTACCGACTACCTGGCTATTCACGGTTTCCAGCAGGCTACCGCCGGTAACCGCGGCACCACCGGTTGCGCCCACGATGACACTGCCGTTTGCGGTTGCCGTGGACGCCTGGGTTGAGGTGGTAAATTTACCGACCACCATCCCGTGGTACTCAGCACTGGAAATCACACTGTCGTTGATCTGTGCTGCGCTGCTGAGCAAAGTGATGCCGGTCTGGAACGCGCCGGAAGCGGTGACGCGGCTGGCGCCTACATTCACATTCGAGCCGCCCTGGGCGACGACAGTGCCCATGATCAAGCTGTTCTGGCTGACATTCAGGCTCGAAGCATTGGCATAAACGTCCAGTGTCCGTCCGTCTATTACGTTGAGCGTGGCATTTTGCAGCTCAAACGTATCGATATAGGCGTCATGGTCAATGGTTTCAGTGCCATTCTCGATGAGCCTGGCATGGGCCCCAGGTGCCAGAAACAATAACGTTACAACAGACGGCACCTGCATCATTGCAACTAACGGTTTTAACTTGAAAAACGAATTGATATTCACAACACACCACTCATTCAACAGACATTCCGCGACGGAACGGTTCGGCCTATTTCCAGAGGGTTGGAGCCAGGCCACTCAAGGCCGCAAAACTACAGATTGGAATTACCTGCATATGTAGGACTAATCCCAATCTATCTGTATGAATGAATGCTTGCCCCATGAGCGTGTGCACTGGGATATTGGAACCGAGGGGTGCGCAAACACCCCCCGTAGACTTTTTAGGCCACGCCATCCTCTTGGGTGGTAGGGGGTTGATTTTCGCAGAACACGCCATTCAAGTCCGTGAACCGAGTGCGGGTCCACGCTCTCACGGAGGGTTGCTCTCCCTCTCCGGGGATGGGAACGAAGTAGTGAAAGTCCGCCGAGTTCCGGACCGCTGGCCGTATGACAGCATAGGGGACAGTTATAGTGAATCCGTTGGCCACCATGTCTGGCGTCAATGGCGGCGAGTGGATCGTCGTGGTCTCGCCCAGCTGGTTATCGCCGGTGATATCGCTGAACACCCGCACCTCACAGCGGATCACCATAAACTCCCTGAAGTAAGTCATATTTCCGGGAACCCTGACAGTGCCCGCAAACGTCGTGCGATTGAGATCGGTACACGACCAGAATGCGGTCGCCTTGGAAAAGGTTGCCGGCTCCAGTACGACCTTATTGGCATTGACAACCACCGGCTGTGGCGCAGAGCGCTGGATGTTGTCGTTGGTCGCCCACTCCAGCGTGTAGAAGACGTTGACTATACCGTTACCGACAGCACGAATTATCGACCAGGGGACGCTCATTGAAACCGTATCCCCCGGTCCTTCGGTCGTGATCGGCACAACGTCGAACGCATATTCAAAACTGCCCCAATACCCCCTCAGCACCGTGCCTGGCGCCGGAATAGGCGTGTCCCACAGTACGATTTCAACCGTAGCTTCCTTCTCGAAGTCATCTTCGGTCAGCTCGTTTTCCGCGTCTGGATCAGAGCCGTAGACCAGCACGGGATTGAGCAGCGAATTCTCCGGGTCGGTTCCCGGCGTGGGACCTGGCGCGGAAAAATCAATTTTGATGTCATGGGTAGGCGCATCGAATGGACTGCCGTTACGGTCGATAAAATAATCAATCGCGGTATCCAGTTCACCTGTGCTCGTACCGTAATGGGCCAGAAGTGTCGCCCTGCTGACGGGAAGCATTAACGGAAAGGGCAAATAAAAATTAACCGCGAAACGCTGTGGCGGCTGGCTACCGAGCGTCAGTTCGATTACATCGATCGTCGGCAGATTGTTGGCATATTCGCGAATAGCGACGTAAACCCCGGTCGGCTCATAAAGGTCCTCCAAGTCAAGCAGGCCATCATCAGGCAGAAGCGCCAAAGGTACATACGCTTCCAAGGGCTCTGGTTCAGCGGTCAGATTCAACTTAACGCGCGCAGGGGCTGAGTCTTTGCTGATGTTGCCGGCGAGATCGATCAATTGGTAAAACAGGTAGTTGAGTCCCGCGCGGTTGCCGGTAATCAACGCCCACGGCACGGTAAAACTCAACGCAGCGGTTATGGGATAGGTGTCAATCGGCTCAGACAATTGTGAAGAGAAGTCGGGAGAAAAATACACGGCGATGCTAACGCCCAACTCGGCACCACCCGGAGCATCCGGAAAGGTGCACACCAGACCGTCCGGGTTGTCTTCAATATGTTGCTCAGTGATTTCATCTGTCAAATAGCCCGGAAAACTGGGCGCAGGCGGATAGTTGGGGCGTAGAGGCTCGGTTCGGTCGACCTCCAAGGGCGCCCCCACCCTCAGCGGCGTGGGGGATGCGCCTTCATAAAGGATGTAGCCGATCTCATGCTGCCCTTCCGTCAGCCGGGAGACAGGGATGTCCCGGATAAAGGGTTCGTCAATAGGCTGGCGATCAGGGAATGTGGGGGTTTGGAATTGCACGCTATACATCGCCGCCCCCCAATTCGTGGAGCCTTTGCCGCGCATATGTATATCGAGTCGGGTGGTTGCCGGATCAAGATCTTCTTCCTCCGCCAACTCTGAAATATCAAACGTTACAGGAAGCGGTTTTCTCGCATCGATCTCCAAAATCAACCCGTTTTCATTCAGAGAGTCAAAGGTAGGCAGAGGCAGCGCCAAGCCCCCTGCTCTACGCCGGGACAAGAGTTCTTTATTAACCTCGCGCGATTGAATGGCAGCCTTCTGCTTTTTACTTAACGTTGTCATCTGTATTCTCCTTTTGCACTTGAAGTCACTCTTACAGCCGGATAAACCATTGCCTCACATGACACTCATCAAGTCGCACAGCTGCTTCATCGCCACCACCAAACGCCGCAATTCATATCAGCCATCACTTTAAAGTGCCCTACACTACTTGCCCGCCGAATCCTCTCCGTCCGGACCGCAGTAACTCCCTCCCGAGTACTTCTGGTCAATCTTCGCGTAGCGTTCCCTTGACGAGCCTATGATTCTTTTCTTGCGCCACAAGGTATACGTGACGCCCACCGAACTCCCCGGACTGTTGGGGTGCGGTGACCTGATCGGTTTGATTTTTTCTTCATAGTTGGATTGCTTGAACGTATATCCCTCTTGGGCCTGCTGCTCCGTCAAGCGGTGCGTCAGGGTGTCCGCAGTCAATGTTATGGCCTTGCCACCGCCTCCGAACTCTTCATAGCCCTGCCATGTCACCACAAGATCATCGTCTTTCCTGAAGGCGCCCTCAGGAAGAATCCGAATGGGAATGTGATCCCACATCGCCGGGCTGGAGCCACAGTTAATAAACATGTTGTCATTGGCGCTGGGGTACTCGACACGCTGAAACACCAGGGGAGGCACTACATCGACATTGACTTCAGTAAAGTTGGAAAGCTGTTCATTAACGCCATTAAATGTCGTGTAGTACACCTGCATCTTTTCCTCATTGCCGGCACCGACAATAACTTCCCACGGAATATCACTGAACTCCACGCGCACGCCCTCGGCATCACCCTTATCGGTATCGACGACATAGTGCGCAATCGGGTTATCCATGCTGGGAAAGTCCCCCCAATACAATTCCAATACTTCGCCAGTGCGCGGTTGGTGATACAGCGGGACACTGGCATACACGCGCTTGCCCTCATCACGAATATCAATGTGGTTTTCAGCCATGGAGCCTTCACCCCATACCGTCACCCTGGGCAGGTTAAGGTTGAGCAGTGCGGGGGCATCGAGATGGTCCTGCCCGGCGACTCTGAAGTCCCAGCGGATCAATGCCGGCGGGCTGGGCGGGGTGGGCGTGTCGCTACCGGACCGGGTAATGGTGTAAGTGGCCACGCCTTCTGCGAGTCCCAGGCCCCCCTCTATCAACCTGGGCCACGGGATGACGACATCGAAAGGCAACTCGGGGACGGACTGGCGGGTAAGCACGGTTTTCCCCCATCGGACTGTGACCCGGTCACCGGCTTGCCAATTGTCGTATTGCACCTTGGCGACTACGCCGATCCGAGCGTCATGCCGATTGATCAGGCCGCTCGCCATCGCAGGAATGACAAGGGGCTGCAGATCAGACGGAACCGCCGACAACTGGACTTCCACAGGCGACTGCTCAGACCTGGGGCCGCGGTTGCTGGAGCGGTCCTGAAGCCGGATATGAACGTACTGAGTACCGTTGGGGTACAGGCGAAACAAATCCCCAGGCACAGGGAGGACAAGGGGCGTGTCTTCGAAGGGAAACTCTACATAGCCACTCGGCGCAGCGTCCGGTGGCGGGTTTTGGTCCGTAATCCAGTAATAGATCCTGTCCCAGGATCGACGACCGTTGTAGGGCGGCACTACCAGGTCAACGGTTGGATGCGTGGCCAGATAGCCTTCATCAATCAACCCCACCGGAAAAGCCGGGGACGGCGGGGTAACGTTATTGTTGGGTGGGCTCCGATCAAGCACCAGGGTCCGGAACTCCGACGTAGTCGGCAGACCGGTTTCATCAGTGATCCGATAAGCCAAGCGGACTGTGCCGTCGTTCTCCAGATAGTCTCGCGGCACACTGATCGGAAAAGGGAATGCCTTGGTAATCGGGCCATCCCACCGCTCCCGGAACGGCGGGACACCCTCACCGCCACTGCGCGACCAAACGATTTCGACAATATTGAACTCACCGGCTTGCGCAGCATCCTCCCACAGTTCCGGGATCACCACTTCCAGGTCGCTGTCGAGATATTGGTGAGGGATATACCCCTCCACGATCGGTGGGACAACATCGTCCAGAATGGGCACCCGAATATCGGCCAAGCGCAAAATGCCGTTATACAGCCGCCTACTTTCGGGGGTTTTATCAGCACTCATCGGAGCCTCCCGTCATACCCATGTCGCACACCGCCACGGCGCGTCTGGTATTCATTAAACGCTCAATGCCTGGCGTCGAATACTGTCAGAACTAACAGGTGGGTATCGCCACTTGTCGGATATCAAGCGATGCCGAGGGCATGAGACGCTTGACGAAATGAGCGAGTTGATGTCTTCTGAAACCGGTTTCAGCCTGCCAAGCCACGGCTGAAACCGACTCATCCAATAAGAAAGGCCTGCGACCGTGACTCCTTTTTCCGCCGCCCAGCGCACCCGCGTCACCATGCTCGACGTCGCCCAACACGCCGGCGTCTCCAAGGCCAGTGTGTCGCGCTTTATCGGCGACGACCGCGCCCTGCTCTCCGATGCCATCGCCCTGCGCATCGAACACGCCATCGAACAGCTCGGCTACCGCCCCAACCAGATGGCCCGCGGGCTGAAACGTGGCCGCACGCGCCTGATCGGCATGCTGGTGGCCGATATCCGCAACCCCTACTCCATTGCCGTGATGCACGGCGTCGAAACCGCCTGCCGCCGGCATGGCTACAGCCTGGTGGTGTGCAACACCGACCGCGATGACGAGCAGGAGCGCCAGCATTTGGCGGCGCTGCGCTCGTACAACATCGAAGGGCTGATCGTGAACACCCTCGGCCATCACCTCGACCAATTGCTGGAACTGCAGCGGGAAATGCCCCTGGTGCTGGTAGACCGCAAGGTCGAGCCGCTGCACAGCGACTTGGTGGGGCTCGATAACCCGGCGGCGGTGCGCATGGCGGTGGAACACCTGGAACAGCAGGGTTACCGCGATGTATTGCTGGTGAGCGAAGCCTGCGATGGCACCAGTTCACGGCAGGAGCGCCTGGACAGCTTCAAGAGCGAAATCGCCCGGCGCCCGGCGCTGACCGGCGCGGTGCTGGCGCTCGATGACGGGCTGGAACAACGCCTGCAAGCCTTTCTCGCCAAACCCGGGCCCAAGGCGGTGTTCTGTGCCAACGGCGTCGCCACACTGGCCTGCACCCGTGCGCTCAAGGCGCTGGACTGCAAGCTGTTCGACGACGTAGGGCTGATCGCCCTGGATGACCTGGACTGGTACCCGCTGGTGGGCAACGGCATCACCGCCCTCGCCCAACCCACCGAAGCGATTGGCGCCAGTGCGTTCGACTGCCTGCTCAAGCGCTTGCGCGGTGACACCGAACCGACCCGAACCCTGGACTTTTTGCCCCAGTTGATCATCCGAGGCTCAACCCAGCGCCCCTGCACGTAGCAGCTGCCGAGCCTTGGCGAGGCTGCGTCGGCGGCGTACCTGACACACCGCAAACGCAGCCTCGCCAAGGCTCGGCAGCTGCTACGGCAGAGTCGATTAGATATTTAACGCAAAAAATGAAACCGGTTTCAGAGGTAAACAACAATGCACAAATACCCCGTCTCCATCAGCCTTTCCAGCTACGGCGCCGACTTGGTCCGCCAGCAAGGCCAATTGAGTTTTGTCGAATTGCTGGCCGCCGCCGGTGCCCGGCGCATCGAGTGGCGCGAAGAACTGCTGACCAGCGAGCAACCTGCACAACTGGCCCAGGCTGCCGCCGAGCAAGGCCTGGAGTGTGTGTTCTCATCGCCTCTGGAATTGTGGATCGCCGGCCGCGCCCAGCCGAATGCCGACCTCAACGCAACCCTGGACCGCGCCCAGGCCTTTGGTGCGCGCTGGCTGAAAGTCTCCCTCGGCTACTTCACCGACACCAACGACCTGGAAAGCCTGCACGCCCTGCTCGCCCGCCATCCGGTCAAGCTCTTGGTGGAAAACGACCAGACCCTGCACGGCGGGCGCATTGAGCCGATGCAGCGCTTCTTCACCGAGGTCGAACGCCTGGGCCTGCCGGTGAAGATGACCTTCGATATCGGCAACTGGCAGTGGCAGGACCAGTCCGCCCTGACCGCCGCGCGCCTGCTCGGCCGGCACGTCGACTATCTGCACTGCAAGGCCGTGGCCCGTCGCGCGGACGGCAAGCTGGTGGCGCTGCCGCCCGGCGCCACCGACCTGCATCTGTGGGAACAACTGCTCACGCACATGACTCAAGGCATTACACGGGCGGTGGAATTCCCGTTGCAGGGCGATGACCTGGCCGACGTCACCGCGCAACAGGTCGCAGCCCTCGCCCTCCTTGGCCAACCCCGTGGGGAGAATGCCCATGTCTGAGATCGATATCCTCTCGTTTGGCGAAACCATGGCGATGTTTGTCGCCGAGCAGACCGGCGACCTGGCCCAGGTGGCACAGTTTCACAAACGCATTGCCGGCGCCGACAGCAATGTCGCCATCGGCCTGTCGCGCCTGGGCTTCAACGTCGCCTGGCTGAGCCGGGTGGGCAATGATTCCCTCGGGCGTTTTGTGGTCGACACGCTGAAAAAAGAAGGCCTGGATTGCCGGCACGTGGCGGTCGACCCGGCGCACCCCACCGGCTTTCAACTCAAGTCCCGCGAAGAAGCCGGCGATGACCCGCAGGTGGAGTATTTCCGCAAGGGCTCGGCCGCCAGCCATTTGTCCACTGCGGCCATCAGCCCGGCGCTGTTGCAGGCCCGCCATCTGCATGCCACCGGCATTCCGCCGGCCTTGTCCGAGGCCACCCGCGAGCTGTCCCGCGAGTTGATGACACAGATGCGCAAAGCCGGTGGCAGCGTGTCGTTCGACCCAAACCTGCGTCCGTCGCTGTGGACCAGCCAGGAACAGATGATCCGCGAAATCAACGCCCTCGCCGGTCTCGCCGACTGGGTCCTGCCGGGCCTGGGCGAAGGCCGTCTGCTCACCGGTTTCGACGACCCGGCGGATATCGCCGCCTTCTACCTCGACCAAGGCGCCGAAGCCGTGGCGATCAAGCTCGGCCCGGACGGCGCCTACTTCCGCACCCAGCTCGACCAGGGCTTTGTCGCCGCCGTGCGCGTGGACAAGGTGGTGGACACCGTCGGCGCCGGCGATGGGTTTGCGGTGGGCATGATCAGCGCCCTGCTGGAAAACCTCAGCTTCCCCGAGGCGGTACAACGGGGTAACTGGATCGGCAGCCGCGCCGTGCAAAGCCGCGGCGATATGGAAGGCTTGCCCACCCGCTCCGAATTACCCACCCGATCCGTCGCTTGACCCACACCCTGTTGCCACAACTACAACAAGCTCAGGAGCAACCTTATGGACACCGTGAAACTCGCCACCCGCCGTTGGTGGTACATCATGCCCATCGTCTTTATCACCTATAGCCTGGCGTATCTGGACCGCGCCAACTACGGCTTTGCCGCCGCCTCCGGGATGGCCGAGGACCTGATGATCACCCCCGGTATGTCGTCATTGCTGGGTGCACTGTTTTTCCTTGGCTACTTCTTCTTCCAGGTGCCGGGTGCGATCTACGCGCAGAAGCGCAGCGTCAAGAAGCTGATTTTCGTCAGCCTGATCCTCTGGGGCGGGTTGGCCACCCTGACCGGCGTGGTGTCCAACGCCTACATGCTGATCGTCATTCGCTTCATGCTCGGCGTGGTCGAGGCCGCCGTGATGCCGGCGATGCTGGTGTACCTGTGTCACTGGTTCACCCGTGCCGAGCGCTCGCGGGCCAACACCTTCCTGATCCTCGGCAATCCGGTGACCATGCTGTGGATGTCGGTGGTGTCCGGCTACCTGGTGCAGCATTTCAGCTGGCGCTGGATGTTTATCATCGAAGGCCTGCCGGCGGTGCTGTGGGCGTTTATCTGGTGGAAACTGGCGGATGAAAAACCCGCAGATGCCAAGTGGCTGAGCGAACAGCACAAAAAAGACCTGGAAAGCGCGCTGGCCGCCGAACAGGTCGGTATCAAGGCGGTGAAGAATTACGCCGAAGCGTTCCGTTCGCCCAAGGTGATCATCCTGGCGCTGCAGTTTTTCTGCTGGAGCATCGGCGTGTACGGCTTCGTCTTGTGGCTGCCGTCGATCCTCAAGAAAGGCCTGCAGATGGACATGGTCGAAGCCGGCTGGCTCTCGGCCCTGCCCTATCTCGCTGCCGTGATCGCCATGCTGGCGGTGTCGTGGGGCTCGGACAAACTGCAAAAGCGCAAACGCTTCGTATGGCCGCCACTGCTGGTTGCCTCCATCGCGTTCTATGCCTCCTACGCCCTGGGCGCCGAACATTTCTGGTGGTCCTACACCCTGCTGGTCATTGCCGGAGCCTGCATGTATGCGCCGTACGGACCGTTTTTTGCCATCGTCCCGGAAATCCTCCCCGCCAACGTCGCCGGTGGCGCCATGGCGCTGATCAACAGCATGGGCGCCCTCGGCTCGTTCGGCGGCTCCTACCTGGTGGGCTACCTCAATAGCAGCACCGGCTCGCCCGGCGCCTCGTACCTGCTGATGAGCGGCGCGCTGATGCTGTCGGTGGTGCTGACGATTTTCCTCAAGCCCGGCGCCAGTGACCGTGAACGCGCGCCCATCTCGACCCTCGAATTGAAGGTGAAAACCCCATGAAAAAGTCTGTGGTTCTGTACAAGAAGCTCTCCGCACCGTTAATGGCGCGCCTGCATGAACAGTGCGACGTCACCCTGATAGACGCACTGGACGAGACTGGCCTGGCCAAGCTGCGCGATGCACTGCCCAACGCCCACGGCCTGCTCGGTGCCAGCCTGCGCCTGGATGCCGGGTTGCTGGATCTCGCACCGCAACTGGAGGCCGTGGCCAGCGTGTCCGTGGGGGTCGACAACTACGATATCGACTACCTGACCCGGCGCGGCATCCTGCTCAGCAACACCCCGGACGTGCTCACCGAAACCACCGCCGATACCGGCTTCGCGCTGATCCTGGCCACCGCCCGGCGTGTGGTGGAGCTGGCCGACATGGTGCGCGCCGGCCAGTGGAACAAGAATATCGGCCCCTCACACTTCGGCAGCGACGTGCATGGCAAGACCCTGGGCATCATCGGCATGGGCCGCATCGGCGAAGCCTTGGCCCAGCGCGGGCATTTCGGTTTTGGCATGCCAGTGATCTACCACAGCCATTCGCCCAAGCCGGCGGTGGAACAGCGCTTTGGCGCGCAGTACCGCAGCCTTAACGATTTGCTGCAACAGGCCGATTTTGTCTGCCTGACCCTGCCGCTCACGGCTGAAACCGAAAAGCTGATCGGCGCCGAACAATTTGCGCGGATGGGCCCGGAGACGATCTTTATCAATATCTCGCGGGGCAAGGTGGTGGACGAGGCCGCGCTGGTGGAGGCCTTGCAGCAACGTACGATTCGGGCGGCGGGGTTGGATGTGTTCGAAAAGGAACCGCTTGATCACGGCTCACCGTTGCTGCGTCTGAACAACGTCGTGGCGACGCCACATATCGGCTCGGCGACCCATGAGACGCGGGAGGCGATGGCCACGTGTGCGGTGGACAATCTGTTGCAGGCGTTGGCGGGTGAAAAACCGAAGAACCTGGTCAACCCAGGGGCTTGGAAACAATAAACACATGTGGGAGGGGCGGTGCGACGATTCGACTTGCCCCCTCCCACATTTTTGCCAGTATTCCAAATACTTAGATAACGAACCTCGCCACCATCCCATTCAAATCCACCGCCAGGCGCGACAGCTCGTGGCTGGCGGCACTGGTCTGGTTGGCCCCCGCCGCCGACTGGGTGGCCAGGTCGCGGATGTTGACCAGGTTGCGGTCCACTTCGCGGGAGACCTGGGCCTGTTCTTCCGACGCGCTGGCGATCACCAGGTTGCGTTCGTTGATCAGGCTGATGGACTGGGTGATCTGCTCCAGGGCCACGCCGGCGGCGCGGGCCATTTCCAGGGTGTCCTGGGTGCGCTGGTTGCTCTGTTGCATCGACTGCACCGCTTCACCGGTACCGTTCTGGATGCCGGCGACCATCTTCTCGATTTCCTGGGTCGACTGCGCCGTGCGATGGGCCAGCGCCCGCACCTCATCCGCTACCACCGCAAAGCCGCGGCCGGCTTCACCGGCGCGGGCCGCTTCGATGGCGGCGTTGAGCGCCAGCAGGTTGGTCTGTTCGGCAATCGCGCGGATCACGTCCAGCACCTTGCCGATGTCACGGCCCTGGGTGGCCAGGCCTTCGATCATCGCGGCAGTGTTTTGAACGTCCTGGGTCATGGTCTGGATCGCGCCAACGGTTTCCATCACCCGGTCGCGACCTGACCGCGCGGCCTGGTTGGACTGGTTGGAGGCCTCGGAGGTGGACACTGCATTGCGCGCCACTTCTTCCACCGCCGCGGTCATCTCGTTGACCGCCGTGGCGGCCTGATCGATTTCATTGTTCTGTTGCTGCAGGCCCCGGGACGCTTCCTCGGTCACGGCGCTCAACTCTGTCGCCGCCGAGGCCAGTTGCGTGGCCGAACCGGCAATGTGCTGGATGGTCTGGCGCAGGTTGGTTTGCATGGTCGACAGGGCGTTGATCAGGCGCGCGGGTTCATCGTTGCCATTATCCTCAACGACGCTGGTCAGGTTGCCACCGGCGATGGTTTCAGCCACCTGAACGGCTTTGCGCAACGGCGTGACAATGCTGCGGGTCAGCAGCCAGGCCAGCAGCACCGTGAGCAGTGCAGCGCTGACCGAGACCACGATAATCCCGGTGATGGCACTGGTGTAACTGTGCCCTGCCGCGTCGCTGGCTTGCTTGGCGTTGGCGGCATTGATCGCAATCAGCTTGTTCAACTGCTCGCCCATCTGATCGGTGCCTTCCTTGATCCGGGTATTGATCAGGGTGCGCATCTGCTCGACGTCGCCTTGCTTGGACAGCGCCAGCATGTCCGCCTGGGCCTTGAAGTAGTTATCCAGGGTGCTGACAAACGTCTTGTACAACGCCGCTTCCTCCGTACCGGCGGGTAATGCCGCGTAGCCGGCCTGGGCCGTCTTGACCTTGTCGACCAGCACGCCGATGCGGGTTTCGGCTTCCTGCAGGCCGGCCGGCTCGCGGTTGACCAGCACCCGAAATGACAGGATACGCATGCGCAGGACGTTCTCCGTCATCTGGGCCAGGTACGTCACGCTGGGCAGCTGGTTGCTGCTCATGTCCACCGAGGCCTGGCGGATCAACGTCATGCGGTTGGCCGCAAACCCGCCCAACACCACCACTAACAGGGCGATGAAGGCGAAACCGAGGGAAGCGCGAGGGGCGATATTCAGGTGACGGAGCGACATAAGGGCGATCTCGAAATATAGAGTGGCGGCGCGCGTCCATGCCACGAAACGATCAGCCAGCGTCAACGCACTGCCTGACACCGGCCATCACTGTTGTTTTTGATAGATGGGCCTATAAGCAGTATCGGCAGGAATCGGGGTTTTATGCAGGGTCTTTATAAATATTTTTTTACACTTCTGACGCTGGGCCGTTTCTGGCATCCTGCGCCTCCATTTTCTGACCCGAGCCCTCATTTTGTCTGACGCTCAAGCCCCCCGCCCCCGCTATAAATCCGACCTGATCTACGGCCTGGAGGATCGCCCGCATTTCAGTGCGGCGATATTTGCCGCGTTGCAGCATGTGCTGGCCAGTTTTGTCGGCATCATCACCCCGACGCTGATCGTCGGTGGTGTGCTCGGTCTGGAAAGCGAAGTGCCCTATCTGGTGAGCATGGCGCTGTTTGTGTCGGGGCTCGGCACCTTCGTCCAGGCGCGCACGTTCGGCCCCATTGGGTCGGGGCTACTGTGCCTGCAAGGCACCAGTTTCTCGTTTATCAGCGTGATTCTCAGCGCGGGGTTCATGGTCAAGGCCCGGGGCGGCGGCACCGATGAGATCCTCTCGACGATCTTTGGCATCTGCTTTTTCGCGGCGTTTATCGAAGTGGTGCTCAGCCAGTTCATCGGCAAGCTGCGCAAGCTGATCACCCCGGTGGTGACCGGCACCATCATCACCTTGATGGGGCTGTCGCTGATCAAGGTGGCCGTCACCGACATGGCTGG
Source organism: Pseudomonas sp. CFBP13509 (assembly GCF_005233485.1). NCBI lineage: Bacteria > Pseudomonadati > Pseudomonadota > Gammaproteobacteria > Pseudomonadales > Pseudomonadaceae > Pseudomonas > Pseudomonas sp. CFBP13509. The sequence goes on along the minus strand of NZ_QGAA01000010.1, from coordinate 48,191 downwards.
CGGTTTTGGCGCCAGCGACCTGGGCGCCGCGAGCAATATGGGCTTGGCAGCACTGGTGCTAGTGACCATCGTGGTGCTCAACCGCTTCAACAACCCGTTCCTGCGCCTGGGCTCCATCGTGATCGGCCTGACCTTGGGCTTTGTGGTGGCGTGGTGGATGGGCCGTGTCGACCTGGCCGCCCTGCCCCACGTGCCACTGATCAGCGTGCCGGTGCCCTTCAAGTACGGTTTCTCGTTCGACTGGGTGGCGTTTATCCCGGTGGCGGTGATCTTCCTGATTTCGCCGTTGGAAGCAGCCGGTGACCTGACGGCCAACTCGATGATTTCCCAACAGCCGGTCAAGGGCCCGCTGTACATCAAGCGCGTCAAGTCGGGCCTGTTGGCCGACGGCCTCAACTCGGCGATGGCGGCGACCTTCAACAGCCTGCCAATGGTGACGTTCGCCCAGAACAACGGCGTGATCCAACTGACCGGCGTGGCCAGCCGCTACGTGGCGTACTTCATCGCGGGTTTGCTGGTGCTGCTGGGGCTGTTCCCGATGATCGGCGCGGTGCTGCAACTGATGCCCAAGCCGGTGCTGGGCGGCGCGACCCTGATCATGTTCGGCACCGTGGCGGTGGCCGGCATCAAGATCCTCGCCGAAGCCGGGCTGCACCGCCGCAATGTGCTGATCGTGGCGATCTCCCTGGGCATGGGCCTGGGCGTGGCCGCCGTGCCGGAAGTGTTGCGCGACCTGCCCAAGGCGCTGCACAACATCTTCGAGTCGCCGATCACTGTGGGCGCGTTCTGTGCAATCCTGCTGAACATTTTCCTGCCGGAAGCGTTCATAGAGCTGCAGGAAGATGAATTTGATCCGGAGTCCTCTACCCTCAAAGTGATGCAGGACCCGGACGTCACGAAATAGGAGCACCCTTTGCATGCGCAAGCTCATGGTTCTATCGCTGCTACTGCTGAGCTTGAGCGCCTGTGCGCTGTTCCCCAACCGCGACCCGGTGAATATCAATGTGGTGGGCATCGAGCCGCTGCAAAGCCAGGACCTGGAAGTGCGCTTCGCCGTGAAACTGCGGGTGCAGAACCCCAATGAAACGGCGATCGACTACAACGGCGTGGCCCTCGACCTGGAGGTCAATGGTCGGCCGCTGGCGTCGGGGGTGAGTGACCAGCGCGGCAGCATCCCGCGTTTTTCCGAAACCGTGCTGATGGTGCCGGTCAGCGTTTCGGCGTTTTCCGTGCTGCGCCAGACCTTAGGCCTGAGCCAGACCCAGAGCTTGAACAACCTGCCCTACGTGCTGCGGGGCAAACTGGCGGGCGGGCTGTTCGGCACGATGCGCTTTGTAGACCGTGGCACGCTGGACTTGCCGAATACCGCGACCTGGTAATGACACCATGCAACCGACACTCTTTACCGAACGCCTGATCCTGTCTGGGGAATGACCCGCGAGGAATGGCTGGAAACCCAATCGCCCAAAGGCTGAGAGAGCCAAAGGTGGAAGGGGCTTGCCAGAATGCCGTTCAGTTGGCTTTTTGTAGGAGCGAGCGTGCTCGCGAAGCACTCAGGGCCACCGCGTTTATCGAGAATGAACGCGTTGCCTGAGCGTTTTTCGCGAGCAAGCTCGCTCCTACAGGGATTAACTGAACGGCGTTAGGGCTTGCCCCCTCCCACATTTCGACCGTGTTTCAGTCCGTGATATAGCGCACGCCTGGCTTGGCCCGCTCATCCACCACCAACTCGAACACATCCGGACGGGCGTAATGCCCCACCACGTCATAGTCGTACCGCGCTCGCACCAGGTCATCGGTGTCGATCTGCGCCGTCAGCAGCCCGACCTCCCCCACCAGTGGCCCGGCCAGGATGTCGCCCATCGGGCCGACAATCACGCTGCCGCCGGCGATCAACGGGCGCTCTGCAGGCCAGTTGGCGACCTCGATGCCCAGTGCCTGGGGCGAGGCCTGCACCTGGCACGCACTGACCACAAAGCAGCGCCCTTCATGCGCCACATGGCGCATGCTCACCTGCCACATCTCGCGCTCATCCACCGTCGGCGCGCACCACACCTCGACGCCCTTGGCGTACATCGCGGTGCGCAGCAGCGGCATCATGTTTTCCCAGCACACCGCACCGCCGATACGCCCTGCCGCCGCGTCGATCACCGGCAAGGTCGAGCCGTCGCCCTTGCCCCAGATCAGCCGTTCGGTGCCGGTGGGCATCAGTTTGCGGTGCTTGGCCACCAGGCCGCCCGTGGGTTCGACATACAGCACGGTGCAATACAAACTGCTGCCACTGCGCTCGATCACACCCAGCACCAGGCTGGCGCCGGTACGTGCCGACAGGCCGGCCAGAGCCTCGGTCTCGGCGCCCGGCACATCGATAGCGTTGGCAAAGTAGCGGGCAAAGGCTTCGCGGCCTTCGGGCAGGCGATAGCCCAATTGGGTGCCAAACCCTTCACCCTTGGGATAGCCGCCGAGCAGCGCTTCGGGCATCACCACCAATTGCGCGCCGCTGCGCAGGATCTCGTCTTCATAGGCGAGGATTTGCGCCAGGGTCTCGGCCTTGCCGCCAGGCAGGGAACCGATTTGCAGGGCCGCCACAGTAGAAACGGGCATCACGATCACTCCAGATAAGGGGTTGCCCATTCTCTCGCCAGGCTCGATCATGAATAAAGCCCACCTCAGTGCTGAATGATATGAGCCAGATGAATATCGCCCAGGTCGACCTGAACCTGCTGAAAACCTTCGAAGCCCTGCACGATGAGTCCAGCGCCAGCCGCGCGGCATTGCGCCTGGGTGTCACGCAGTCGGCCATCAGTGCAGGCCTGCGACGTCTGCGCGACGTCTATGGCGACCAATTGTTTGTGCGCACCGGCCGTGGCCTGGCGCCGACGCTGCGGGCCAACCAATTGAAACCGGTGATCAGTGAGGCGCTGGAGCGCTGTCGGCAAAGCCTGGCGATGGTCAATCCGGACAACCCGAACTATCAAGGCCGCTCGGTGGTGGTGGGCCTGTCCGACGACTTCGAAATTGCCTATGGCCGCCGGTTGATGGACACCATCGCACAGCGCTTGCCGAAGCTGCGGGTGATCTTTCGCCAGACCCACAGTCAGATCGTCGCCGGCGCCCTGCTCGACCGCACCCTGGACCTGGCAATTACCGCGGGCGGCTTTGCGCAAAGCCGATTGAGTCGGCAGGTACTGGGAGAGGGGGATTATCGCTGCGTCGTGGACCCACGCAGCCTGGCGCCAGGCCAGGAAAGCCTCAGCCTGGATGAATTTATCACCCGCGAGCATGTGTTGGTGTCGTCAGGCGGGTTCATCGGCATCACCGACGAAGGGCTGGCAGCGCAGGGCCTGAGCCGCCAGGTGTGCGCCTCGACCAGTCATTTTGCCGCACTGCCGTTTCTGCTCAAGGGCAGCCAGGCGGTAGCGACCATTCCCGGGCATGCGGCGCAGGCCATCGCCGAGATGACCGGCCTGCGGGTCCTGCCCTGCCCGTTGGCACTGCCGCGATACCCGGTGGAACTGGGTTGGCGCACCCAGGCCCAGCTTGATCCGATGTTGCTTAAAGTACGCGAAGCGATTGCCGCCGGCTTTACTTCGCCGCCGCCATCAGTTTGTTGACTTCACTGCGCACCATGTTGGAAAACTCCGGTGGCGACATGCCGTCCAGTTCGGCGCGGACCCATTCGGACCACCTGCCCTTGCGCTTGGCGCGCTCACCGAACAACCGCGCGGCTTCGCCCTTGGCCTTGCCCAGGTTGGTCTGCCACAGGTCATAGAGGCGGGACTTTTCATCTTCCAGCTCGGCGCGTTCGGCGAGGGTCTTGTTGGCGAGATTGAAGCTCATGTTGAAATTCCTGCTGCACAAATAGACGACATCTTACACTGTAGGTCGATTTTTCCGGATTCGGATTTCGTTCGCCAGTGCCGACCCGGCAAAAAAACTGCAACTTTTGCCACCGCCCGGCACTCCATTGTTCACTGTCACATTCACTTGCAAGGAGTCACACCCATGGCCCGCAAAACTGCCGCCCAAGCTGTTGAAGATCAAATCAAGGATCAAGCATTCAGTGAACTGACGGCCCTGATCGAAGAATCGGACAAGCTGCTCAAAAGCAGCGCTGCCCTGGTGGGCGAAGAAGGCGAAACCCTGCGCGAACAGGTCGCCATCAAACTCAAGCAGGCACTGGATTCGGTATCCAACGTGCGCGAGCGTAGCAAGCCAGTAGTCGATGCCACCGAGACCTACATCGGTGGCCATCCATGGCAGACCGTCGCGATCTCCGCAGGCTTCGGCCTGGTGGTTGGCCTGTTGTTGGGTCGCCGTAACTGACATCGTCCGTATAGCGCTATGCGTGCGGAGCAGCTGCCGAGCGCAAGCGAGGCTGCGTCAGGCGCACTGCCGATTCAAGCTCGGGGCGCGGCCGACGCAGCCTCGCTTGCGCTCGGCAGCTGCTACGGAATTGCGCGGAGCGGGATAGACAGCCTCTACGTAGCCCAGTCCCGCAGCTGGTTCAGCGCTTCCAGATCCACCATCACGCCCTCCTCCAACGACTTCGCCCGCGTGCGATGACGTCGATCCCCCGGCAACCGCCGCAGCCCCGCCGCATGCATCTGCCGCACCAATTCCTGGCTGCGCTCGGCAAAGTTCTGCCCGGCGGTTTTGCTTGGGTCGATCAGGATCAGCAATTGCCCGGTCCAGGGTGTGCGCGCTCCCGGATGGTCGGCCCAGTTGAACTCAAAGGAGAAGTTACCGCCGGTCAAGGCCGCTGCCAGCAACTCGACCATCATCGACAACGCCGAGCCCTTGTGCCCGCCAAACGGCAGCAGCGCCCCGCCTTCCAGCACGGCTTTGGGGTCGGTGGTCGGTTGGCCAAGGCTGTCGACGCCCATACCCGCAGGCAAGCGTTCGCCTTTGCGCGCGGCGATCTGCACATCGCCATGGGCAATGGCGCTGGTGGCCAGGTCGAAGACGATAGGCGCGCCGTCGGCACGCGGTGCGGCGAACGCGATGGGGTTGGTACCGAACAACGGCCGGTCGGCCCCATGGGGCACCACGCAAGTCATGCTGTTGACCACGCTCAGCGCCACCAGGCCTTCTTCGGCGAACGGTTCGACATCGGGCCACAGGGCGGCGAAGTGATGGGAGTTGTGGATCGCCAGCAGCGCAATGCCGGCACTGCGCGCCTTGGCCACCAGCAGCGAACGGGCGGCCTGCAACGCTGGCTGGGCAAACCCGTTGCCGGCGTCGACCCGCACAAAGCCGGACGCCACGTCCGTGACGACCGGCACGGCCTTGCCGTCGACCCAGCCGCTGGCCAGGGTGCTGAGGTAACCGGGAATACGGAAGATCCCGTGGCTATGGGCACCGTCGCGTTCGGCGCCGGCGCAGTTATGCGCCAGGATCGCGGCGACGTCCGGCGAAGTGCCGTGCTTCACGAATACCGCGTGCAACAAACCCACGAGGTCGTTGAAACCGATGAGCGCTGTAGCGTTGTCAACTATCGGGGACTGGGCAGACATCTGTAGCTCCGATTTTATAATTGGAAGAGACAACAAGAATCCAGACCCCCGATTAAACAACGCCTCAGGTGCCTGCTGTCAACGGGCGCTTGACGTCTGCGGCGGTTTGATCGCGAGTTATCTACCCCCCTGCACTCCCGCGCAATCCTTAACGTGGGCGCTCGTAAACGTCTATCTGATGGAGAGTGCCCTATGTCGACGGTCATCCCGCCCTACTTCTTCGACGAGTTCCTGCTTCCCGTAAAACGCAAGGAGCCGACACCACGGGAGCGTGCCCTGGGGTTCACGGTCAAGGACCTTGAATGGTTGCACACGCTGTACTACGCCACCGACGCAGCCCGCCAGGACCCCGCGGTGCAAAGCAACCCCATGCACGTAGAACGGTTGTTGATCAACCCCGGCGGTCAACCCGCCATCCCACTGGCGGGCGCGTTCATGATGAGCCCGACGCCGGACGACAACAAAGCCGTGCTCTATACCCCCTACGGTGGCCTGGAACTGTTCGACAGCCGTGCCGGCCTGCTTGGCGAGGTGCAGGAACGCTTGACGCAACCGAGCAGGCGCAGCGAGTTGCTCCAGTTTCTGTCCATTGCCGAACGGGACGCGTTGCCGATAAACGTGCGCCTGACGCTGACCACCGCCACGATTGCGGACGCCGTGATGGCCGACCAACGGAGGATCATCCTGGCTAACCAGCAAAAAAATGTACGGGCGATGCTCGATGAACTGCGCAAGCTCCCCGGTCTGAACGACATGCTCGACACCTTGCTCGGCATCATGGCCCGCTCCTATTTCCCTGGGTTGAACCCGGCCGACACTCGCGTGAACTTCTTCAGCCGCCCGGCCACGGGCGAAGAGGCCCGCTGGGTCGACTCGCTTCCCTTGCGTGATGCGTTGCTGCGGTTTTATGTCAGGCATGCCTGGCCAACCGACCAGACTCATTCGTTCTTCAACATCGGCCGAAACACCACAGCCTTCAGCCAGCAGCAACTGGCCGAGGACCAGCAGCGATGGAACAGCGTGGTCGAGCAAACCAGCGGCATTCTTTCCAAGCTATTGAACAGCCTGCTCCAGTCGTACTGGAACCAAGAGGTCAACGCGGACCAGTCGCGCCAACGGTTTTGCGCCCGCGTCATGAGTGACAAATGTCGCGCAGACCTGCTGTTCAAGCATCAGGACATGATCCTGAGCAGCGAAGAAAGCGAGCAACTGCGCGCGCTGTTCCTGGCAGACAAGACCGCGCGCGCGGCCTATACCCACCACCTGAACGTCGAGAGGGTGCGCATCCATGCGCCCTTTCAGCACTATGTCCATCTTGGGGGCACCTTGATGATCAGCAATGCCCACGCGTACCTCTACACGCAATCACGCGGCTTGCAGGTGCTCAAGGACATCGATGATCTGAAGGACATCCTGTTGACCCTGCTCAAAACCGCAGGGCATGAAGATGAGTTGCTCAATTTCCTCTCCTTGGACGAGCGTAGCGTGTTCATTGGCAGTGATCAGATAGAAGTGACCGGCAAGCCGGTTGCGGGCGATGCGTTCCAGGAGATGGTCGAAGACATTCTCGCCAAACAGTTCGACAACCTGGAATATGCGCTGGGGCTCTATCGGCGTAGCGCAGGTGAGATCGACCTGGCCGCGCTGCTCGACAATGCCCTGGACGTGCGCACCATGCTCGACAGCCGTTTGCAGGCGCTGGACGCCGGCGGGCGCTGGTCCGTCCATCCCATCACCAGCGGCAACGGCCGCCCCTCTACCGTCCATGCCGAAAAGGCCAAGGCACAGCTGAAGACGCTGGAAACGGTCGAGGCGGCGATGGCGATGGAGCGCAGCAAACACCCGACCCTGCGCGAGTTGGTGGGCCGAGCATTGAACGTCGAGCTGGGCAAAAGACAGTTGAGCCTCAAAGCCGACAACGTCTACATCAACCGCTACGCCACGCCAGCCAGCGAGCGCGAAGAGCGATTGCCCCTGGCGTCGACAAGCATGGTGGAGCACTTTATTGCGCGCCTGGCCAAGCAAGCCGAGGCCTTGACCGACTCGCCCCTGACCTGGTTTTACGGCAAGCGCCGCTCAGGCGTCGCCAACCAACTGCACAACCTGACCACGAACAGCTTCAATGCGGTGATCGAGCAGGTCCTGACCACCTTTGCAGAACATGACCTGCGGACGCTGCCGCATCTACTCCTGGAACATAACCGCGCACACCTGAGCCATGGCATGTTGCTGGGGCTCAGCGGTGAAGCACAACTGAGGCGATTACAAAAGAGCCTGCCGGTCGCCTGCCTCGACCTGCTGGACAGCGCCCTTCACGCCGAAAACATGACCCGACTCACCCGGCGTGGCCTCAACGGGTTTATCCCTGACGCGTTTGGCTTGACCCTCAACCTCGGGGCTGACGCCGTACCCGAAGCTCTGACCAACTGTTTTGTACTGACCGAGCGTGGTGGCACCGACCCCGACCATTCAGGGCTGGCAATGCTGTGGACGCCGCGTGCCGGCTATGAGGCCTTTGCGTCGTTCAACGTCTTGCGCGAAGTGCTGGAACAACGCTTGCTGAGCCCCACCGCACGGTTACCGCTGATCGAGAACCTGAGGCCCTCCAAGCGCAGACCCCACCAGTCCTATCGGCTCGGCCCCCTGCAACGTATCGACGAGCATCTGCTGCACAATCGCCAACAGACTTACAGCGACTTCATGCGCGACAAGATCGACCATGTACTGTCGATGAAATTGAACGCTCAACGCTTTCAGGACTTCATGGACAGTTTTATCCGCCAGGCCACACCGACCAACCTGCCCAGGGCCATTGCCATTGCACGTGCCATGATCCATCAACAGGCACTGCCGGTCTGGCTGGGGATGGCGCGGCCACATGAACAAATCCTGCATGCCGAACTGCTTGAGCAATACCGCGCCAGCGTAACGGATGAGCAGGATTACCTGCACAGCCTCACACCCATGCGCGAACAGGTGGTGAGTAGCTTATCTACCTTGCTCAATGCGCGGTTTCCCGGGCAAGTGGTCAACCCCGACGCCATATTGATACCTGGCCGTATCGACCTGCAAAACCACACCCAGACCCTGACCGACTTCGCCCTGCGGCACTTGCCTGAACTGAACGCTGACCATATCCGGCCGCGATCGCGTACAGACACGCCCTTGCCAGCAGCACTCGATGGCAGCACCGTGGTGCAACTGGTGCGCCAACTGGACTTGAAAAGTCTCTACCAGACACAACTGACCACCCTGCTCAAGGGCCAGACCGAAGACACCCGTCGCCGTCGTCGATTGTTTTGTCGGCAACTGCCGTGGCAATTGCTGCAATACGCCCATGAACAAACACTTCAGGAGCGCCTGTCGGCATCAGCCTGGAGCTTTATCCAGCAAGTCTTTGATATGCCCGATGCCCTGGCGCGCAACAGCGTAAGCGGCGTCACGGCGATGGTTCGCCCGCTCGAACTGATCGCCACGCCGGGGGCGGCGCTGGTCAAGGCTCTGGGCTGCTACCTGATCGGCCCGAAGGGCGGCGCGACGGGCCCGTTGATCCTGTATGCGCCCTATAGCCCCAGCCACCTGTTGAAGGAATACGCAAATGAAGCGGCGTTCATCAGCGAATTCACCACCCCTGGGGCGCTGCAAGAGTGGGTGGTCAGCCAGTTGGAAGAATCGCAACAAGCCACTTACCGCAATTTGCTCAGCCAGAACTGGCGTCATGGGCTTTCGGAAATCCGCGTGGGTGCCAACCCGATTGTCGGCAACCTGCTCAAGCGCCTGTTCAAGGACAATATTGAGTTGCTGCTGCAGATGCTCGCCTGCCAGTTCTCTGAGTCGGGCAAGGTCAAATGGGACGGGATCACCAGCCTGTTGACCCGGGAGATTCCCAAGGGTTTGCAGTTCATGGCCGGTAAACTTGCTTACCCGCTAGTGGTGTGGCGCAGCTACAAACTGTTCCTGGCCTCCGCAGAAGACCTGCAACAGCACCGCTGGCAACGCGCGCTCAAGGCCTTTGCCGGCGGAGTGGCCGAATTGGCCGCGTTGCGCAAGGCGCTGGACAAGCTCTTGCCCCAGGACGCGCCAGTCACGGAGCCGCCCCCCGTTGAGCAGTGGTTGCAAGCCCCCGCGCCTGCTGCGGATACCCTGGCAGACCTGGACCTGACCGCACCCGCACGGACACACCTGCAAGTATTCGAAGACCACGATATTGCGCTGGCGGACCTCACCCCAGGCAAGCCTACCGGCCTTTACAGGGATCAGGCCGGCACGCGGCAGTTCATCCCCTTGTCGGGCAAGGTTTATCCGATAAAACAAGCCGGCAAACACTGGCGGTTGATCAAGGGCGAGCTACCGGGCCCCTATGTGCAGTGCAACACCCAGGGGGTGTGGACACTGGACCTCGACCGGCATTACCCGCGCTACGGCAAAACGTTAAGCCGCTACGCCGGCAAACTCACCACCCGTGCAGCCGAGCGCGATGCCATCAATATCGAAGCGGTGGGCATACGAGAGATTGCCACGCTATCCAACTGGAAGGCCCAGTGCATTGATGAAGCGCTCAATGTCGCGACGTACTATTCGGTCAACTGCAAACGCAACCTGCTGCACTTCGCGACACATTTGGCTCCCAATAGCCGGCTCGGGCGGTTTTTCAGCGAACTGTTCGGCATCGTCACGCTGACGCCCGAGCAGGTGCAGCGAGTCGAGCGACGGGTCGACGAGATACTCGATGAGTTGACGAACCATACCCTCATCAGCCCCGATTCGATGCGGTTTGTCAGCGGCACCCATCGCTACAGCCCGCGCAACACCTTTGCCTTTGTGCTGCCCGATGACCAGGAGCAGAAAATCTATTTGCTCGACCGCTTTTTCGACCCCCCACTGGATAACTATCAAAACCGCCTGACCACGCCGTTCAACATCTCGGCCCACGCACGGGCAACGGTGCTGATTCACGAGATATCGCACATCAAATCCTTGACTGAGGACCTGGCCTACCTGGACAGCATGCGCCCGTTTCACGACCTGATTAATGTGAAGATCCAAGGTGCCAGGCTGATGCAGACCGACCTGGCCGACTTGCGTGATACCGCGCTGTCCACGCTGACGCCCGCCACGCTGTTGTTCAAAACCTGGGATGAGTTCAGCGAAGAATGGGAGGATTTCGGCAGCAGTCGGGCGACCACGCCGCAAAAAGATAAAGTCCTCGGCATCACCGGCTGCCGAACCCTGAATGAGGCACGGGACATGTTCATGAGCAATGCAGACAAACGAATCGACACGATTCTGGCCAATGCCGATTCGGTCACCTACCTGATCAGCCAACTCGGGCGAGAGCTGGATGCGGGAGCCTGAGCAGGCTCCCGGCAGGTACGTCAGTCTTTCTGGTCGCGCAGGATGTTGCCGGAGGCCCCATCGATACGGGCTTCGTACACGGTACCGTCGGACTTGCGTCCCTTGACTTCCCAGTAGCCATTGTCATCGGCTTCCGCCGCATAGACCTCGACATAACCCGCCTTGGTCTTGGCAACGTCGATGGCTTTTTCGATGGTGATCCAGCCTGCGCCTGGCTTATCGGCCAGGGCAGCGCCCGCACTAAGCAGAGCAGTGGTTGCACACAGCGCGACTAAGGTTTTCTTCAGCATTTTCGTACTCCATTGTGGGAATGTCCTGATTTTTAGGTACTCCCAAACGAGAATAAGTTCCAATTGATGTGCAATCGCCATGACGCCTGTTCTCGCGGTCCACCTCGGGAGGTTAGAATGTGCGAAATCAGGATGAGTTAATGAGCGAAAAGTCCATTTCAGAAGCCGAATATGACGCCATCACCGACGCCGCCGCGCATTGGTGCATGCGCCTGCACGCCAGTGATTGCACAGCGGATGAACGTCAGGCTTTTGCGCAATGGCATGACTCCCATCCGCTGCACGCCTTTGAATACGCGGCCATGCTGGAAATTTGGGACGTCGCCGACCACCTGCCGCGCCACGAGATCCCGTCGGTGGTGGTGCCGTTCAAGCCGCGCAGCCGGCTGCGCACCTATGCAGTAGCGGCCGCGATCTGCCTGGTCGCCTTGCCCCTGGCCGCTTTCACTGGCTGGGAAGCCGGCTGGCTGCCGAGTTCCTATGAGCGTTTCCAGGCCGCCAACGGCTTGCGCCAAGTCATTCTGGGCGACGGCAGCCAGGTGGAACTCAACCTGGGCACCGAGCTGGTCTACAGCAACTACAAGGATCAGCGCCGCGTCACGTTGAACAAGGGTGAGGCGTTCTTCAAGGTCAGCCATGACAGCGCGCATCCGTTTATCGTGCACGCAGGCGAAGGCCAGGTGCGCGTCACGGGCACCCAGTTCAACGTCTGGAAGTATGAAGACCAGGTGCGGGTGATGTTGCTCGAAGGCTCGGTGCAGATTGCCAGCGACTCGTTACACGGCAGCGTGCCCCTGACGCCGGGCATGCAGGCCAGCTACCAACAGGGCGATGCAACGCCGCGTATACAGGCAATCACCGCCAATGACAGCGCCCTGGCCTGGCGCCAGGGCAAGCTGGTGCTCGACAACCTGGCGCTGGTGGATGCGTTGCCGTTGATCAACCGCTACCTGAACAGACCGGTGATGCTGGCAGACGCCAACACCGGGACGATTCGCATCGGTGGCATCTACAACATCACCGAGGTCAATAACCTCATCCCCTCCTTGCCCAAGGTCTTGCCGGTCTATCTGACGCAGAACCAGGATGGCAACCCCGTACTCAATTCCATCCCGCGTAAATCCCCCAAAGGCTGAGCCTGCACCCCGGCCGGGGCATCGTTGCGCCTGAAGTGTCCATTTTTGAAACACTCGACTCCCCTGGACCGCCCGTGTGGTGCGGATTCATCGTTTTGTCATAGGCAGTGTTACAGCGCTGATACAGCTTGGTGAATCGTTTGTGGTATGCCGCTGTGTGTATGCCTTGGAGGCAGGTGTCTCAGTGCTGAAACAGCACTGACATCACTTCGCCCACAAACAAATCCAAGCCATTGAATAACAACGGCAAATAAAAAGCGGCACGGCTTCTGCTCTATCCCTTGCAGCGCTGTTTAGGGTCAGCGCGACGAATAAGGAATGCCGCCGTGGCCACACTCACTCAAGGTTCGATGAACGTGCTGCTGATCAGCTGTGTACTCAGCGTCGGCATCAGTGTTCCCAGCTTTGCAGAGGATGGCGTGATCGTGACAGGGCGCAACGTACAGGCTCATATGTACGGCCGCGCCGCCTTCGGTAAAGACCCCTACCCCACCACCGCCAACGCCAACCCCAGCCGGGACATCATCGGTGCCACTGGCGAGCTCAGTGATATGGATATCGGCGGCATCAGCAGCGGCTCAAGCATTGTCCGCGCAGTTCAGACCAACGGCACCTTGACCGGCCTGCACGCCACGCAAAACAGCATGTCCACCTTGGGGGCCGGCTCTGCCGCCGGCCACGGTGCGGGCAGCAGCATGGGCGGGCAGATCAGCGACTCGGTCCAGCGCGGCATGGCGCCGTTGAATAACATCGGCAGCATGCTGGGGGGCAAGTGATGAATCGTTCCCTGCTCGTTCTCGCCCTGTTGGCCAGCGCCCCGGCATTCGCCGACGACACGGCGGTGATCCACAACAGCGGCCAACAATACCAGGGTGTCGTGTCGATCAACCAGGCGGCCGGCAACCAGCAGCAAATGTCCAACAGCCGCGCCATCGCGCTCGGTGGCCAGGCCACCAACGTCAACATCCAGCGCCTCGACGGCAGTGTCGACCCGTCCCTGAACGCCAGGGCGGCGATCCAGGGCAGCTCATTTACTAACGGCAACGGTGTACTGGGCATCAACCAGTCCGCCGGGGCCAATAACCAATCCATCAATGCCGTGCGGATCAGCATCAACCCTGGCCCGCAAAGCATCGATGACAGCGTCCTGTTGCAACAGAACACCACGACGCTGGCAACCGACTCAGGGCTCACCCCCACCACTGGCAGCCGCCTTGTCGTTACGAGCGACCAGGCCTTCACAGGCAGCCGAGGAGTGATTCAGGTGAACCAGAGTGCCGGGGTGGGGAACCGAGTGGCTAACACCCTGGGCATCACTATCAAGTAAACGCTTGGTAGCACTCGTTAGACCGTACCAACACTTAACCAACTAATTAGAAGCAAGGAGAAACACCATGAAACCTCAAATGGCTCTGAAACCACTGGTTTTCGCACTGGCCGCACTCATGGCTGCTGCTGCTCAAGCAGGTGGCGGCTGGCACCCTGCACCTCAACCCACCGGTGTGGTTGCCTCTGTCGTGACCGATGTGCAAAACAGCGTGGGCAACAAGTTCGATGACACCAAAACCGAAAACAACGCCTCTGCCGACGGCTCGGTAACCAGCAACAGCGGTAACACCGGGGTCAACGTACAGGCGGGCAGTGGTAACCAGGCCGACAACTCCGGCGCCATCTCCAGTGCCAAAGGTGACTTTGCAACGGTATTCGCTGTCGTCGATGTCAATCAAAACAGCGGGCTCAACAACTTCGTCAACAAAGGCACCCAGAACAACGCCTCGTTGGATAACTCGGCTAACGGGAACTCCGGCAACCTGGGTTACAACGGCCAGGCCGGTCAAGGCAACCAGGGTAAAAACAACCTGGCAATCACCACCGCTGATGGCAAAAACATCGCAGCGGCCGCCAACACCGAGCAAAACTCGCTCGCCAACAGCTACCTGAACACTGCCGCTACCAGCTACGGGTATGGCCATGGCAGCAAAGCCCAATACGTGTCCAACAACTCCAGCCTCGACAACTCGGTTAACCGCAACTCCGGCAACGTGGGTGTGAACCTGCAATCCGGCTCGGGCAACCAAGGCAGCAACAGCCTGTCGATCGGTCAAGGTTGCAGCGTCTGCGCCAGCGGCGTGCGCTTCTGATCCAACGGGGCCTTGGCAACAAGGCCCTTTTTTATTCCAGTGTCCAGCAGGTCACATGATCATGCGCCTCGCGACCCTCACCCTCCTGATGCTGCTCACCGGCCCGACCTGGGCAGGCACCATGGCGATCTCCGCCCTGCCTGGCGGTGCAGTGATCTACAAGAAGGTCGAGAGTATTCGTGAACGCCGGTTCGCCAACCTGGTGGAACAGAAAACCGATTTCAGCTGCGGTGCTGCGGCACTCGCTACCATTCTGCGCCAGGGTTATTGGCTGGATGTAGACGAAGATCACGTCATCAAAGGCATGCTGGTCAATTCCGACCAGGACCTGGTGCGTACCCAGGGCTTTTCCATGCTGGACATGAAGCGCTACCTCGAAAGCATCGGCATGCGTGCCCGGGGCTACAAAATCGCGCCAGAAACACTGGTCACCGTAAAGATCCCCGTGGTGGTCCTGCTGGAAATTCGTGGCTACAAGCACTTCGTGGTGATGCAGCGGGCCGACAAGGACTGGGTCTATATCGGCGACCCGGTACTGGGCCATAAGCGCTATTCCCATGATGACTTCGTCAAGGGCTGGAACGGCATCGTGTTCGCCGTGCTGGGTGAAGGTTACGACAAGGCCAACGCCCTGCTCGACCCGCCCACGCCACTGACCGCCAAGAACCAGTTGAATGAGTTCAGGCCCGTAGGCGATGCCGAGCTGATGGATTTCGGTTTTATCCAGAGCGACTTCTTCTAAGAAGCGCAATAAGGGGCAGGACGCTCCAGGAGCAAAAGATGAACACTTCCCGTTGGCTGACGGTCTTGTGTCTGGCAGCCTCAATGCCCGCTTATGCTTCGTCGGGGTTCAAACCCATCGAGCTCAAGGATTCGGAAATGGCCGACCTGCGCGGTCGTTACGTGATGCCGGGGCGGATCATCAGCTTCGGCATTGTCATGAGCAGCACCTGGACCAACGCCGTGGGTGACACCATCACCGGCAAGGCCAGCATGCAGATCGATTCGTCGACCATCACCCCGCAATTCTACGTACAAACCACCGGCTCGACCGGCAACGGCACGAACCCGAACACCGGCACCGGCACGGTCACCGGCGGCGCCGGCCTGGGCAGCGGCCAGGGTGTGACACAAAGCGTGCGTACCGCCGGCGATGGCAACACCGCCTATAACAATGTGGGCATCACCGTCGAGAACGGTTTTGCGCCCTCCAACATCGTGCAATCGGGGCAAGTGCTGGTCGCCGGCGGTACGGTGACCGGTGACAGCGCAGCAGGCCGCGTGAGCGTGTCGGCCAACAACGGTGGCTTGCAGATGGCGATCCAGGCCAACCACAACCAGGGCAACAGCCTGCAGCAGATCGGTGGTGGGAATGTGCTGCAAGGCACGGTTCTGACTGGCAACACTAACTTCGTCAACAACATGACCCAACTCAACGTAGTGATGAACAACAACGGTTTGAACAACGGCGCATTGAACTGCAATCTGGATCAACTCAAAGCCCTACGCACGCTCGGTTATTGAACTACGCTGACCGTCGACACTTACGCATTAGAAAAGGACGGCTTATTTCATGCATCGATCGTTATCGCTCCGTGCTGTGATCTGTTTAAGTACGCTCTTGCCCGCATCCGTTCTGTATGCAGCGCCAGATAGCGACATCGAAACCCTCAAACAGGAACTCCTGGAACTCAAGCAGCGGTACGAAGTGCAGCAAAAAGCGCTGGCCGTGCTGGAGCAGCGCGTGCGTCAGGTCGAAGACCAACCGGCAACCCCGGCCCCCAAACGCTTGGCCAAGTCCCCGGCAGACTTTCAAAAAGCCAACGGCACCACCGTCGCGGGCACGGGGGCCGCGGCTGCATCCGGTGGCGCTGGAGGGGGTGGTGGCAGTTCCTACGGCCAGTCCCTCAAGGACGACTCCGCCCCGGCGCAAAGTGTCAGCAACCTTTATAACGAAGCCAGCGGCTTTTTCGGCAATGGCAAGTTCAGCTTCGAAACCGGCGTCACCTATGCCCGTTACGACGCCCGTCAGTTGACCCTCAACGGGTTCCTGGCGCTGGACTCGATTTTCCTCGGCAATATCAACCTGGACCGCATCAAGTCCGATAACTGGACCCTGGACCTGACCGGGCGCTACAACGTCGATAACCGTTGGCAGTTCGACGTGAACGTGCCGGTGGTGTACCGCGAGTCGACCTACCAGTCTGCCGGTGCCGGCAACAACGGCACCGCGACGTCGGAACAATCGGTGACGCGCGACCCGACCATCGGCGACGTCAACTTCGGCGTGGCTTACAAGTTCCTCGACGAAACCCCTAACCTGCCGGATGCGGTGGTATCGGTGCGGGTCAAGGCGCCCACAGGTAAAGAACCGTTTGGTATCAAGCTGATCAACACCCCCGGCAACGACAACCTGTTCGTGCCCGAAAGCCTTCCCACCGGCAACGGGGTCTGGTCCATCACGCCGGGCATTTCCCTGGTCAAGACCTTCGACCCAGCCGTGTTGTTTGGCTCGCTGTCCTACACCCATAACTTCGAAGAATCGTTCAGCGACATCAGCAGCGACGTCAACCAGAAGGTCGGCGGCAAGGTCAGCCTGGGCGACAGCTTCCAGTTCGGGGTCGGCGTGGCCTTTGCCCTCAACGAGAAGATGAGTATGTCGTTCTCGGTGTCCGACCTGGTGCAGCGCAAGAGCAGGCTCAAGCCCAACGGCGGCGACTGGCAATCGGTGGTTTCCAGCGATGCCAACGCCGGTTATTTCAACGTGGGGATGACCATTGCCGCGTCGGATAACCTGACCATCGTGCCGAACCTGGCAATCGGCATGACGGACGATGCGCCGGACTTTACGTTCAGCCTGAAATTCCCGTATTACTTCTAACCCGACCGCTACAGAATCCGGTGCACAAGGAAAAGCCCCGCAACGATAAGGGTCGTTGCGGGGCTTTTCGGTTTACCCGCCCTAGCGGATCTGGTGTTTGTGCAGCAACCGGTAGAACGTCGGCCGGGAAATCCCCAGCACACGGGCCGCGACACTCAGGTTGTCGCTGTGCCGGTTGAGCACATCGCACAGCGCCTGGCGTTCAGCACGGTGCTTATAGTCTTCCAGTGTAGCCATGGGTGGCGAAATTGCCTGTTCGCCCAGCAATCCCAGATCGGCGGCTTCGATCTGGCGCCCTTCGGCGAGTACCAGGCCGCGGCGCACGCGGTTGGCCAGTTCGCGCACATTGCCCGGCCACGGGTGTTGCCCCATGGCCACCAGGGCGTCATCGCTGAAGCTGCGGGGGCGGCGGCCGGTTTCCTGGCTGTAGAAGCGTGAAAAGTGGTTGGCCAGCATCGCCACATCACCATGGCGCTCGCGCAAGGGCGCGGTGACCACCTGCAGCACATTGAGCCGGTAGTACAAGTCTT
The DNA here is from genome assembly GCF_005233485.1 of Pseudomonas sp. CFBP13509. Lineage (NCBI taxonomy): Bacteria > Pseudomonadati > Pseudomonadota > Gammaproteobacteria > Pseudomonadales > Pseudomonadaceae > Pseudomonas > Pseudomonas sp. CFBP13509. The sequence goes on along the minus strand of NZ_QGAA01000010.1, from coordinate 30,342 downwards.
CGCGGAAAGCCCCCTTGGCGACGGCCGCTTCAAGGTCGACGTGGGTGGCCGCCAACACCCGCACGTCCACCGGAATCGGCTGGCTGCCGCCGACCCGCTCGACCTGCTTTTCCTGGAGAAAGCGCAGCAGGTTGGCTTGCAGTTCCATGGGCAAATCGCCGATTTCATCGAGGAACAGGGTGCCGCCATGGGCCGCTTCGATGCGCCCGACCTTGCGTTGATGGGCACCGGTAAACGCGCCCTTCTCATGGCCGAACAGTTCGGATTGGATCAGGTGTTCGGGAATGGCGCCGCAGTTGATCGCGACAAAGGGCCTGGCATGGCGCTGGGATTGGCGGTGCAGGGTCTTGGCCACCAGCTCCTTGCCGGTGCCGCTGTCGCCACGGATCAGTACCGGGGACTCCGTGGGCGCCAGCTTGGACAATAATTTGCGTAACTCACGAATGGGGCGGCTTTCCCCCAGCAACTCGTGCCCTTCATCTACCGGGGTGTGACCCTTGCCACGCAGGCGCGCCATGCCAAACGCGCGGCCCAGGGTCACCTGCACCCGCGCCACGTCGAATGGCAGGGTATGGAAGTCGAAAAACCACTCGCAGACGAAGTCCCCCACATTTTGCAGGCGCAGCACATCCTGGCTGAGTACGGCGATCCACTCGGTGCCACTGCGGCTGATCAGTTCCTTGACCGCTTCGGGCCGCTCCAGATGATAGGGCTGCAGGCGCAATAGGCCGACATCGCATGAGCGCTCTCCTACCGATTCCAATGTGCAGCTGTCGACATCCCACCCGGCCGTACGCAAACCGGGCAGCAACCCGTGGCAGTCATCACAGGGGTCAACCACGAGCAAACGACGTTGGACGAGGGGCACACCCATGACTGATCCTTGGCGTCAAAAATCACTAAAGTTATTTAGAAACAACAGTTTGTAATGGTTGCCGATAACCCTAGCAAGATCTTGACAGCGTGCTTGTATCGTTTCGCTATAAGTGCGGACAAAAAGCCACTACTCGTGTTTGCAGGTCAAAAAGTTGCGTCTTCGCAAAACTTTCAATCAGCTTTCAAAACAGCCGCTTACATGACGTCCATCAGGAAAAGTTGAAATTTGTTGCTCTAACATGTGACCCGTACCCCGTCATCGCGCATCAGTACAAGTAACCCGCCGCACGGTCAGCCCAACCGCCGGTACTCACTTGAATGGGCATTTAGAGAGAGACCCACATGAACGCCCCGCTCCGCATCAACGAAGCTCTTTTGATCGCAGACCGTGCTTTCCAGCCCTTTCAATGCGTGGCCTGGCACGATGGCAATGGCGCCCTGAGCCTGAGTGTCATCGACCGCACCAATAACCGTATCGGCAGCAAACAGCTGTCGTCGAACACCTATAGCGACCCGGCGCAATTGGAAGACTTGCTGTTGCGGGCCCGCGCCGAACTCGACAAAGATGGCTACCAGTTGCAGTCCTGGGCCATGCCGAAGTAAATCGCGGCTAACTTGCGATCACTGCAAAACAGTGATCGCAAGTTGCACAATCGAACTTAAGACGCTTATCGCGCCGCGAGAATAAACCGTTCGATTGCTTCCGCAGCGCCCTCCTCGACATTACTGCCGGTGACCACGCTGGCCTGGCGCTTGACGGCTTCTTCCGCCTGCCCCATGGCAATCGACAACCCCGCCACCTGAAACATCGCCGGGTCATTGCCCCCATCCCCGATGGCCGCCGTCTGCTCCAGCGGCACCCCAAGGTGCGCCGCCAGGGTCTTCAACGCCTCGCCCTTGTTGGCCAGCATGGCCGTCACATCCAAATAAATCGGCTGCGAACGCGATACCTGGGCCAAGCCCTGGACCTTGGGCTGCAATTGCGCTTCCAACGTCACCAGTAATTGGGTGTCGTTGCTCGCGGCGACGATCTTGTCGATACGCTCCAGGTAGGGTTCGAAACTTTCCACCACCACCGGCCCATACCCCAGGCCATGGGCTTCGCGCGGTTCCACCGGCCCTGGCGGACCACGGCGCAGCCAGTCGCCGTCGGCAAACACCCAGACTTCCACATCCGGCTCGGCCGAGAACAGCGCCAAGGTCACCAGCGCCGCCTCCGCTGGCAAATGGTGGGCAACCAGGATGCTGCCATCCGGGTTGATCAAGGTGCCACCGTTGAAGCCCGCCACCGGCACATCGATCCCGAATGTCTCGATCAGGTGCAGCATGGCCTTGGGCGGTCGCCCGCTGGCCAGGCTGAAAAACACCCCGGCCTCGCGCAGGGCGCTCACCGCGTCGACGGTGCGCTGGCTCAGGCGATGATCCGGATGCAGCAAGGTGCCGTCCACGTCGCTGAGGATAAAACGGATGGGATGAATCGCTGCGTCACTCATCCGAGCGAGTGCCAGGTGCGGCCATCGCGCGCCAGCAACCCATCAGCCGCTGCGGGCCCGTCTTCACCGGCCTTATAGGTCTGGATCCCGTCGTCCTCCTTCCATGCATCGAGGAACGGTTGCACTGCTCGCCAGCCGTTTTCGATGTTGTCGGCGCGCTGGAACAAGGTCTGGTCGCCGGTCATGCAGTCGTAGATCAGGGTTTCATACCCGGTCGACGGTTGCATCTCGAAGAAGTCCTTGTAGGCAAAACCCAGCTGGATGTTGGCCATATCGAGGGTGGGCCCGGGCTTTTTCGCCAGCAGGTCGAACCACATGCCTTCATTGGGCTGGATCTGGATCTTCAAGTAGGTGGGCTTGACCTCGTCCACCTCGGTGTCACGGAATTGCGCATAGGGCGCCGGCTTGAAGCAGATCACGATCTCGGTGTCGCGCACGCTCATGCGCTTGCCGGTACGCAGGTAGAACGGCACGCCGACCCAGCGCCAGTTATCGATCATCACCTTGAGGGCGACGAAGGTCTCGGTGCTGCTGTCGGGAGCGACGTTGGCTTCTTCGCGGTAGCCGGGCAGTTGCTTGCCGGCGATTTCGCCCGCGGTGTATTGCCCGCGCACCGAGTTGGCCCGCGCGTCTTCCAGGGACCACGGGCGTACCGCGCCGATGACCTTGGCCTTTTCACCGCGCACCGCATCGGCACCAAAGGCGGCCGGGGGCTCCATGGCCACCATCGCCAGCAGCTGGAACAGGTGGTTGGGCACCATGTCGCGCAGGGTGCCGGTTTTTTCGAAGAAATTGCCTCGCGTCTCCACGCCGACGGTTTCGGCGGCGGTGATTTGCACGTGGTCGATATAGTGGTTGTTCCAGAACGCTTCGAACAGCACGTTGGAGAAACGGCTGATGAGGATGTTCTGCACCGTCTCTTTGCCCAGGTAATGGTCGATGCGATAGATCTGCTTCTCGCTCATCACCTTGAGCAGGCTGGCGTTCAACGCTTCGGCGGTGGCCAGGTCGGAGCCGAAGGGCTTCTCGATCACCACGCGCCGGAAACTGTCATCGGTTTCCGTCAGCAGGCCCGCACTGCCCAGGCGCTCCACCACCTCACTGAAGAAGCGTGGTGCGGTGGCCAAATAGAACACCGCGTTGCCGGTGCCGCTGGCAGCGATCTTCTTGCCGATGTCGGCGTAGGTGCTGTCATCGAGGAAATCGCCCTCGACGTAGCTGATGCCTTTGGCCAGTTGCGCCCACAATGCCGGATCGAGGGCGTTATCCCCATTGCCCTTGACCTTGCTCGCGGCCTCGGTGCGGATAAAGTCCTCGAGTTTCTTGGCGAAGTCGGCATCACTGATCGCGTTGTGATCAACGCCAACGATGCGCAAGCCATCGCCCAGCAAGCCATCACGACTGAGGTTGTACAGCGCCGGCATCAGCAGGCGCTTGACCAGGTCGCCATGGGCGCCAAACAGAAACAGGGTGGTGGGTGGAGCAGGTTCGGCCTTGAGTTTCTTGCCGTTGGCGGTCATTTTTTGGAAGTCTCCACGTGGCCGCCAAAGCCAAAGCGCATGGCAGACAGCATCTTGTCACCGTAGGTGCTCTGCTGGCGCGAGCGGAACCGCGCGAACAACGACGTGGACAGTACCGGCACCGGCACGGCTTGTTCCATGGCGGCTTCGATGGTCCAACGGCCTTCGCCACTGTCGGCCACGGAACCGGAGTAACCGTCCAGCTTGGGGTCGGTGGCCAGGGCGTCGGCGGTCAGGTCCAGCAACCAGGACGAGACCACGCTGCCACGGCGCCAGACTTCGGCGATATCGGCAACGTTGAGGTCGAAGCGCTGGTCTTCGGGCAGGTTTTCCGAGTTCTTGGTCTTGAGGATGTCAAAACCTTCGGCAAACGCCTGCATCATCCCGTACTCGATGCCGTTGTGGATCATCTTGACGAAATGCCCGGAACCCGCCGGGCCGGCGTGGATGTAGCCCTGCTCGGCACGCTTGTCAGCCGACGCGGAACGGTCCTTGGTGCGCGGGATGTTGCCCAGGCCCGGTGCCAGGCTGGCGAAGATCGGGTCGAGGCGCTGCACAGTCTCGGTGTCGCCGCCGATCATCATGCAGTAGCCACGCTCCAGGCCCCAGACCCCGCCGGAGGTACCGACATCGACATAGTGCAGGCCCTTTTGCGCCAGGGCCTTGCCGCGACGCACGTCATCCTTATAGTTGGTGTTGCCGCCGTCGATGATCACGTCACCGTCTTCCAGCAGCTCACTGAGTTCATTGATGGTGTTTTCGGTGGGGTCGCCTGCCGGCAACATCACCCAGACGGCACGGGGTTTCTGCAGCCCGGCCACCAGGGCCTTCAGGTCGGCAACGCCGGTGGCGCCCTCTTCGCTCAAACCTTTGACAAATGCTTCGTTACGGTCGTAAACAACGGTGGTATGCCCATTGAGCATCAGGCGCCGTGCAATATTCCCGCCCATGCGGCCTAGTCCGATAATCCCCAGTTGCATGTGCTGATGCTCCCAACTACTGAATAAATGTGTGACATAGTTTATAGCGCAATGAGGCTAATGAGGGTTAGTCCAGGGCAGATCCGTGTAGTTTCATGGGAAAAAATTGCCATCGTTTCACCATCACGCCTCCGAAAGTCACACGACCACCAAAAATAAAAAAGTTCCATTGATGGGAAAAAGAATTCAGAATTGCTTCCGACTGTTGCCGAGAACCTCGACTCAAGCGTTCTGGCACACCGCGACACACCGGCTATTTGCGAGGCAAGCAATGAGCACAGCACAGATGACCCGTCCTCCACAGACCCTCTACGTCACACTCCGTCGCGATGAATTGCGCCAGTTGAAAGACGAACGCGATCAGTTGCAGCTTGAGGTCATGCGCCTGCGTGCCCATATCATTCAAGCCCAGCTGGACCAGCCTTCCGGTGCGCAGCCCGCGCTCTGCTGAGCTCGTCATCACTTTGTAAGATAACGGCTACATAAATCTCACAAAGTTTTCACATGCCCTTCCCGATACTCCCGCCCCCAAGGGCCATCCCATGCAAGGGTGGCCTCTGTTGCGTGCAGCCCTGCGCGTCAACTGAAAAATTACCGGGTTGGAGCGCTGGATGGCGATGTTCGAACGCAGCAGCAAGTCTGCGAAAGGCTTTGATTGGGCCGGTCTTGGCTGGCTATTCGTGTTTTTCTGGTACTTCTCCGGCATTACCCAACTGCTGATCCAACTCAGCGGCACTTCCGGCTTCAGTGGTTTTCGCCAAGCCTTCTTCATGAGCGCGATATGGCTCGCGCCCCTGCTGGTATTCCCTCGCCGTACGCGCTTGCTTGCTGCCCTGATCGGCGTGGTGCTGTGGGCCTGCTCCATGGCCAGCCTGGGTTATTTCTTCATCTACCAGCAGGAATTTTCCCAAAGCGTCATCTTCATCATGTTCGAGTCGAACATCTCCGAAGCCGGCGAGTACGCCACCCAATACTTCGCCTGGTGGATTGTGCTGGCGTTCATTGCCCACACCGCCGTGGCTATTTTCCTGTGGACCCGGGTACGCCCGGTATACTTGCCGCGCGGCCAGGCCCTGGTGGCGGCAACGGCGATCCTGGTGGCGATCATCGGTTACCCGCTGGTCAAGCAGATAGCCCGCAGCGACACCCTGGACGACGCCATCGACCGCTTCGAGTCGCGCATCGAACCGGCCGTGCCCTGGCAGATGATCGTTGCCTACCGCCGCTACACCGAACAACTGGACAACATGCAAGGCATGCTCGACAGCGCCAGCCAGATCCCCCCCTTGACCAACCTCAAGGACACCATGGCCGGCCAGCCGTCGACCCTGGTGCTGGTGATCGGCGAGTCCACCAACCGTCAACGCATGAGTCTCTACGGCTATCCGCGCAACACCACGCCGGAACTGGACAAGCTGCGCGACCAACTGGCGGTGTTCGATAACGTCATCACCCCGCGCCCCTATACCATCGAAGCCCTGCAACAGGTACTGACGTTCGCCGACGAGGAGAACCCCGATCTCTACCTCAAGACACCGTCGATCGTCAGCGTGATGAAACAGGCCGGGTACAAGACCTACTGGATCACCAACCAGCAGACCATGACCAAGCGCAATACCATGCTCACGACCTTTTCCGAACAGGCCGACGAGCAGGTGTACCTGAACAACAACCGCAACCAGAACGCCCGCCAATACGACGGCGATGTACTGGAACCATTCTCCAAGGCCCTGGCCGACCCCGCCGAGCGCAAGTTCATCGTGGTGCACCTGCTCGGCACCCACATGAGCTACCAGTACCGCTATCCACCGACCTTCGACAAATTCACCGACCGCCAGGGCGTACCTGCCGGGATCAGTGACGATCAACTGCCCACCTACAACAGCTACGACAATGCGGTGCTGTACAACGATTTCGTGGTGTCGAGCCTGATCAAGGACTACGCCAAGACCGATCCCAACGGCTTTTTGCTGTACCTGTCGGACCACGGCGAAGACGTATTCGATTCCGCCGGCCACGCCACCCTGGGGCGTAACGAAGGCAAGCCGACGGCGCCGATGTACACCATTCCGTTCATGGCCTATGCCTCGCCGAAATGGCGCGAAACCCACGACTGGAAGTTTGCCGGCGACTTGCAACGCCCTTACAGCAGCTCGCAATTGATCCACACCTGGGCCGACCTCGCCGGGCTGAGTTTCAACGAACTGGACCGCAGCAAGAGCGTCGTGAGTGACAGCTTCACGCAGCGCCCGCTGATGATCGGCAACCCCTACATGCGCCCGCAAAAGGCCTTGATTGACTTCAGCCTGATCAAGCCCAAGAAGGTTAATCCGACCGATGTGGTCCTGCAGGAACCGCCGGCCTTGTAACAGAAAGATAACAATCATTCTCGTTTAGCCCTAAAGTTCCACCGCTCCTTTCGTCTTTGAGCCAAGGCCTTCCCTTTCCGGGGTGGCCGCAAAGACGACAAGGAGTCTTCCGCGATGTTCGCGCCTTTTACCCGCTCCATGACCCTCACGCTCGGCCTGTGCGGCGCCGCCCTAAGCCCGGCCCTGCTGGCTGAAACCGACCCTGAACACACCCCGCTCGAACTCGGCGCGACCAACATCTCCGCCGAAGGCCTGGGCGCCACCACCGAACACACCGGCGCCTACACCACCGGCTCGATGAGCACCGCCACCCGCCTGAACCTGTCGGTCAAGGAAACCCCACAATCGATCTCGGTGATCACTCGCCAGCAGATGGATGATTTCAATCTCAACACGTTGACCGACGTGCTGCGCCAGACCACCGGGATCAACGTCCAGCATAACGACTCCGACCGCGTGTCCTATTCCTCCCGCGGCTACGGCATCACCAACTTCCAGATTGACGGGATGCTCAATACCTTCGGCTACATGAAGTCCGACGCCGATACCATTATCTATGACCACATCGAGGTGGTACGCGGTGCCACGGGCTTGACCACCGGCGCCGGCGACCCCTCGGCCACCATCAATATGGTGCGCAAGCGCCCGACGGCCCAATGGCAGGCGAAAACCGGCGTCAGCGCCGGCAGCCATGACAACTATTACAGCTACGTGGACGTGGGCGGCCCGCTGGCGTTCGACGGCAAGCTGCGCGGGCGTACGGTGCTGGCCTACCGTGACAGCCAATCGTTCCGCGACAACTATGGCCTGCAGCGGGCGGTCGGCTACGGCATCCTGGAAGGCGATCTTTCCGACGATACCGTGCTGGCCGTAGGTTTCGATTACCAGAACAAGCAGGTCCAGGGCACCTCATGGGGCACCGTGCCGTACTGGAACAGCGAGGGCGGCAAGGCCGGGCTGTCGCGCTCCACCAATATGGCGGCGCACTGGAGTTCCTGGCCGCTGACGGACAAGACCACCTTCGCAACCCTCGACCATCGGCTGGGCGGCGACTGGCACGTGAAGGCCGCCTACACCCATCGCCAGAGCGACACGGATGGCAAGGTGTACTACGGCGGTGCGGGGTTCCCCAACGATGACCGCAGCGGCATGACCGCCTGGGCCAGCCACATGCGCGGCACATCGAGAATGGAGGCCGTCGACCTCAACCTCGCCGGCAGCTATGCACTGCTGGGCCGCGAACATGCACTGATGATGGGCTATGGCGAGGCCACGCAGCGGGACGTCTCCCCCGTGATGCGCAGCAACCTACCCGCCGGCTATTACACCATCGAAGACTGGAAATACATGGGCGGGATCGCCAAGTTCGGCGACACCGTCACCGACCTCAAGGGCGAGCACAGCAGCAAGCAACAGAAGGCTGGCTATCTGGCCACGCGACTGAGCCTCACCGACCGCTTGCATGCAGTGCTGGGCAGCCGCTATGGCAGTTGGGAACTGAAAAGCGCGGCCCCCGAATACAACGCCAACGACCAACTGACGGCCACCAACAAGACCTCCCAGACCCACAATGATATGTGGACGCCCTACGCCGGCCTGCTCTACGACCTGACGCCGGAGTACACCGTCTACGCGAGCTATACCGACATTTTCAAACCCCAGAGCCTGCGGGATGCCAACAAGAAGTACCTGGAGCCCGTGGTCGGCAGCAACTACGAGGTGGGCCTCAAGGGCAGCGTGCTGGAGGAGCGCCTGAACCTGGCGGCGGCATATTTCTGGAGCACCCAGGACAACGTCGCAGAGCGGGACGATTCGGTGGAGCGGAACCCGACCACCGGCGAGGAGTACTACAAGTCCGGCGGCAAAGGTAACAAGGTCAACGGCTTCGAATTGGAAGCTGCCGGGGAAATCATGCCCGATTGGAACCTGACGGCCGGCTACACCTACACCCATTCGGTCAACGGCTCGGGTAAACGCAACAACACCGGGCAGCCGCTGAACCTGCTAAAAGTCTCCAGCGCCTACCGTTTGCCGGGGGCATGGCGCAACCTCACGGTCGGCGGCGCGGTGAACTGGCAGAGCGACATTTACGATTGGAGCAATCGACCTACAGGGGTACGCGTCGGCAACACACCGGTGACCGAACGGGCGAAGATCACACAACAGGCATACACGGTGGTCAACCTGATGTCCCGCTATCAATTCGACGAGCACGTCTCAGCGTCGCTTAACGTCAACAACCTGTTCGATAAAAAGTATTACGAACGCGTCGGTTTTTATAACGGCGTGTATTGGGGCGACCCACGCGCCATTACGCTGGCCGTTGACTGGAAGCTTTAAAGCCGACCATCCGAAGTTAACGATATTGTTAACTTCGGATGTTTCTCGCGTTAATTCCCACTTAATAAGACCGCACCAGAATCGCCCCACGATTCTGATCAAGGACAGAGCAGATAACCGATCACACTTAATGAGTAAACACAGATGAAACTCTCGACCTTGATGCTTGCCAGCCTGATGACCCTGGGCTCCGCCGCCGCGTTCGCCGAAGGCGGCTCGGAGCGCTCGAAGGAGTTCTACAACAACTTCACCTTCACGCAGCAGACGCTTCACGGCACGGTTGAACAAACGGCGTCCGCCGACGGCAAGACACCGAACACCAACACGACCGAACAGGAACAACCCAAGAGTTAATTTAATCGTTAGTTAATCCGCAACACCCTGGGCCATACCGCTCCGTTGGCAAAGGTTTATTGGGCGCCCTCCGCTGGCGCCCTTTTTTTCGCCGGTTATTTATTAAAGCGGCTTGTTCCAGAACAACATGCGCCCATGGGCGGGATCAAACTTCGCATCATCAAAACCAAACTTGCGATACGCCGACTGGGCGACGGCATTACCTTCCAGCACCTCCAGGGTGATCTTGCAGCAACCACGCTGGCGGGCGATGTCCTCGACCTTCAGCAGCATTTTCTGGCTCAGCCCCAAGCCGCGAAACTCATTCATCACCACCACGTCGTGCACGTTGACCAAGGGGCGGCAGGCAAAGGTGGAAAACCCTTCAAAGCAATTCACCAGCCCCGCCGGCTCACCGCCAACAAACGCCAGCACACTGAACGCATGGGGGCGCTTGGCCAACTCGGCCGGCAGTTGCTCCAGTAGATCAGCGGGCAGGCTATGGCCGCCGCCCATGGGGTCTTCTGCGTAATGGTTAAGCACCTTGGCAATGGCTTCGGCATGTACAGGATTGGTGTAGCTGGCTTGCAGCACCAGGATATCTGGGGTGTCCATTTCCGTCCTCGATCACGACTACAAGGGAACCGGTTCCCTTTGAGGGGCACGATTGTAAGCGTGGAGTCAGCACCAGATGAAGGAGATTAACTACAAATGTGCGCCCGAAAGCGCGAAGGCTTTGGCATTAAAAAACCCCAAAGTGTCCATTCAGGGCTTTTTTCGTACAGGTCTCAGTTGAAGCGCTGCAGCTGCATTTCTTGCAAGCGGCTCAAGGTGCGACGGAAAGGAAACGCCAGGTAACCGTTGGTATACAGGCGCTCCAGCGGCACCTGGGCGTCGATGAACAGCGGCACCTTGCGGTCGTAGCACTCGTCCACCAGGGCGATGAAGCGACGCACACTGTCGTCGTGCACCGACAACTGCGGCAACTCGCGATCACCGGCCACCACGCGCTCGACCCCATCCTCGGTGCCGCGGGCAATCCGGCCTGGGCGCTGTTGCGCACTCAGGTTGGGCACCTCCCCCAGCAGGATCGCCTTGAAGCGGTCGCACAGCAGGATGAAATCCATTGCCGCCAGGGGTTGTTCGCAGAGGTCGGCATAGCGGCACCACAGCACGCTGTCACTGGCCTGCACGCACACGATAGAACGATGGCCGACGGTGACCGGACCAAGACTCACCGTCTGGCCTTCGGCCAATTGTGCGAACACGTTCGCCAGCGCTTCAGGCTGGTTCACCCAATAGCGCTGCCGGCCCACACCTGGATGCAAGCGATGATCCTCGCCACCGTCGACCGCCACCACGTGCATATGCCGCTCAATCGCCGCAATGCCCGGCAGGAAGCGCTCCCGATTGAAGCCATCGGCATACAGCTGGGCCGGTGGTTGATTGGAGGTGCAGACCATCACCACACCTTCCTCGAACATGACCTGGAACAGCCGGCCGAGGATGATCGCGTCACCGATGTCACTGACGAACAGCTCGTCGAAACACAACACCCGCACCTCCCGGCTCAGCTCCCGCGCCAGGGCCTGCAACGGGTCATGGGTGCCGGTGAGCTGGAACAGACGCTGATGCACCCAGCCCATGAAGTGATGAAAATGCTGACGCCGTGCGGGCACCCGCAGGCTTTGGTAGAACTGATCCATCAACCAGGTCTTGCCGCGGCCCACCGGCCCCCACAGGTAAACGCCAGTCACGGGCGAACGGCCCTGATGCAGGGCTGCATGGCAGGCTTGCAGGGCATCCACCGCCCGGCGCTGGGCGTCGTCGGCAACGAAACCCTGTTGGGTAATGGCGTGTTGGTAAGCAGCGAGGGGCGAGTCGAAAGTCATGCCCGCGATTATGACCTACAGGGAGATGTCCAGCCGTGAAATCTTGCCCTGCGCGTCCAGGCGAAAGGTGTAGCGCAACTCCAGCGGGCTGCCGGGAAAATTGCCGGAGACCACATTGCTGACCAGCACCTTGCCGGTACGGTGCTGCACCTTGAGCACCTCGACACGCGGCTGGTAGCGGCGCCCGGTGTCTTCCATCCAGCGTGCAATGGCGGCGGTGCCCACCTGGTGCTGGCCTTCATCGAACACATTGGCATCGTCGGCAAAACACTGGGCAATGACCGAGGTGTCGCGGGTATTGGTCGCCGCGATATAGGCGGCGATGGCGGGGGCCAATTCAGGCTGGGACATGGCAAAGCTCCTTTTCAGGTGGTTGTAGCAGCATGCTAAGCCAGGGGTGTGTCAGTTTTTGTCAGGAGTGAAGGGCCCGGATTCATTCTGTTCCATCAGCTTGCGCCAGGCCCGCAGCCAGTCGCTGCGCCGCCCCGGATAACGTTCGCCGACGACCTCGGCACTCGCCACGCGGTCGGTGCGAAAAGTGCGATACGCGCCGCGCAGCTCACACCAGGCCACGATCACCCGCACCTCATTGAGAAACCCCAGGGCCAGGGGCCAGATCAGGCGTTGACTCTGGGTCTGGCTGGCATCCGCGTAGTCGATATGCAACTTGTCCTGATGCCGAATCGCTTCGCGAAATACATCCAGCGGCACGCGGTTTTCCGGGTAGCCAAACCCTGGCGGGCCGGGCAGCAACGTCGGGTTGCGCAAGGCTTCCTGCGCCGCCGGGTCGAGCACATCAGCGATTTTCGCCAAGGCGTTGGCGGCGGCATGGCTGAGCACGTCATCGCCGCGCTGGTCCACATAACGCAAGCCCAGCACGATCGCTTCGGTTTCTTCGGCGTTGAGCATCAAGGGCGGCAAAAACAGGCCGCTGCGCAGCACATACCCTACCCCGGCCTCGCCGAAAATCGGCGCGCCCAGGGCGGTCAACTCGGCAATGTCGCGGTACAGCGTACGCTCGGACACTTCCAATTGCGCCGCCAGCACGGCGGCGGTCACCGGGCGTTTCTTGCCTCGCAGGGCCTGCAACAACGTCAGTAAACGAGTGGTACGCGACACGTTGATCCCACCGAATAAGGAAAAGTGCCGCAGCTTAGCAGAGCCTTCTGCCAGGAAACGTCAGCAGCAAAAAAGCGCTCCTTGAACGAAGCTCCGAGGCAAAAAAAAAAACGGCCTGAACAGGCCGTTTTTTTTTACCGAAGCGATTTATTTAAGCAAGACTCTTGCTCACCACCTCGAACACATCGCTGGACAACTCACCCGACCCACGAATGCGCTCCAGCTCCGCCTTCATCAACGCCTGGCGCGCGCTGTCGTATTTACGCCAGCGGGTCAGCGGCGCCAACTGGCGCGAAGCGATCTGCGGGTTGAACGCATTCAACTGGATCACCAGGTCCGCCAGGAAGCGGTAGCCCGAACCGTCGGCGGCGTGGAAGTTGATCAAGTTCTGCCCGGCAAACGCGCCGATCAGTGCACGCACCTTGTTCGGGTTCTTGAGCGTGAACGCCGGGTGCTCCATCAACGCCTTGACCCGCTCCAGCCCGCCCGGCAACGGGCTGCCGGCCTGCACGCTGAACCACTGGTCCATGACCAAAGGGTTGTCCTTGAAGTTCTCGGCAAATACCGCCAGCGCCTGGGCCTTCTCCGCTTCGAACGGCGAGTTCACCAGCACCGCCAGCGCGGTCAGGCGCTCGGTCATGTTGTCGCTGGTGTCGAACTGCTCAAGGGTCGCCGCCAGCACTTCGGGCTTGCCGCTGAGCATCAGGTACGACAGCGCGATGTTCTGCAAGGCACGCCGGGCGAAGTGCTCGGCCGCCGCCACATAAGGCGTCTGCTTGGACAGTTCGCGGTTGGCCTGGTAACGCAACCACAGCGGCTCATGCAGGTTGTCAGCCAGTTGCCTGCGCGCAAACTCACGCGCGGCGTGGATGGCATCCACGTCCGCGACGTCGCTGATTTCCGTCAGGTAGGCTTCGCCCGGCAACGACAGCATTTCCGCAACCATGGCCTGGTCCAGGCTTTCGTCGCTCAACACACTGCGCAAGGCCGTGATCAGGCGCTGGTCCATCTGCAACGCCTGGCCCTGCTGATGCTGGCCGATCAGTTCCTGCAACACCTGCACCGACAGCTGCTGGCCCGCATCCCAGCGGTTGAAGCCGTCGCTGTCATGCTGCATCAGGAACATCAGTTGGTCGCGGTTATACGGGAAGCTCAGTTTCACCGGTGCCGAGAAACCACGCAGCAGCGACGGCAACGGCTGTTCGGCGATGTCGACGAAGGTGAAGGTTTGCTCGGCTTCGGTCACCGAGATCACACGGGACGTGGCGCCGGCCGTGGCTTCACCGGCCAGGCGCAAGGCCATGCCCGCGCCCTGCCCGTCCAGCAGGCCCAGTTCGACCGGGATCACGAACGGCAGTTTCTCGACCTTGTCCGGGGTTTCCGGGCAGCTCTGGCGGAAGGTCAGGCTGTAGGTCTTGGCCGCAGCGTCGTAGGACTCGCTCACCGCCAGGCGTGGCGTGCCGGCCTGGCTGTACCAGCGTTTGAACTGGCTGAGGTCGGCACCGTTGGCGTCTTCCATGGCCTTGATAAAGTCGTCGCAGGTCACGGCCTGGCCGTCATGGCGTTCGAAGTACAGGTCGCTGCCTTTACGGAAGCCTTCGGCGCCGAGCAAGGTATGGATCATGCCGACCACTTCCGAGCCTTTTTCGTACACGGTCAAGGTGTAGAAGTTGGAGATCTCGATAAAGCTGTCCGGGCGCACCGCATGGGCCATAGGGCCGGCATCTTCCGCGAACTGGTGGGTACGCAGGTAGGCCACGTCCTGGATGCGTTTGACCGTGGCGGAGTTCATGTCGGCGGAGAAGCCCGAATCACGGAACACGGTAAAGCCTTCCTTCAGCGACAGCTGGAACCAGTCGCGGCAGGTCACGCGGTTGCCCGACCAGTTGTGGAAGTATTCGTGGGCAACGATGGCCTCGACCCGCTGGTGCGCGGCGTCGGTGGCGGTTTCGGCGCGGGCCAGCACGGCGCTGGAGTTGAAGATATTGAGGCCCTTGTTCTCCATGGCGCCCATGTTGAAATCGTTGACCGCCACGATCATGAAGATGTCGAGGTCATACTCGCGACCGTAGGTTTCTTCGTCCCAGCGCATGGATTTTTTCAGGCTGGTCATGGCGTGCTGGCACTTGTCGATATTTTCCGGCTCGACGTAGATGCGCAGTGCTACTTCACGCTGGGTCATGGTGGTAAAGCTGTCTTCGACACACCACAGGTCACCGGCCACCAGCGCGAACAGGTAGGCGGGTTTCTTGAACGGGTCTTCCCAGGTCGCCCAGTGGCGGCCGTCTTCGCCGGGACCGCTGGCAATCGGGTTGCCGTTGGAGAGCAGCACCGGGTAGCGGTGTTGCTCGGCGATCACCGTGGTGGTGAAGGTGCTCATCACGTCGGGGCGGTCGAGGTAATAGGTTATCTTGCGGAAGCCCTCGGCCTCGCACTGGGTGCAGAACATGCTGCCGGATTTGTACAGGCCTTCCAGGGCGGTGTTGGTTTCCGGGTGGATGCGCACGCTGGTGTCGACCGTGAAGGTTTCGCGGGTCGGATGCAGGGTCAGGTGGCTGTCCGTCAGCTGGTAGTCAGCCTCGCTCAGTTCCTGGTCGCCGAGGTTGACGGTCAGCAACTCCAGCTGCTGGCCGTCGAGTACCAGCGGCGGCAGGCCGGCGCCACGCTCAGGGTTACGGCGCATCACCAGCTGCGCGTGGACCAGGCTGTGGTCCTCGAACAACTCGAAGGTCAGGTGCGTCTCTTCGATCAGGTAGTCCGGCGCCTGATAGTCCTTCAGGTAAATCATCTTCGGTTGTTCGGTGCGCATGGGTGGCATCCTTCTACTGATGCACGGCGAGCTGGTAGGCCGTGTACTTACGAATATTGATCACGCCGGTGTCGAAGATCAGGTATTGGCCCTTGATCCCCAGCAGCGTGCCTTCGGCAATCGGGTTCTTGTCCAGGTTGAAGCTGACGATCTTGGCTGGATACTGCTCCACCGGGTAGCGGATTTCCAACGGTTCGAGGTCGGTTACCGGTTGGATGGCCTGCAGGCCGAAGCGTTCCTGCAATTGCAGCAGGCCATCGGCGCAGGAGGCGAACAACTCGTCGCGCACCTGCTTGAGGTCCACCGCCACCGCGTCGCCCTTGAGCAACGCACGCCAGTTGGTCTTGTCCGCCACCTGGCTACGCAATACATCCTCGACAAACCCGGATTGCTGGCGCGTCGCCACGCGCATGATCGGCAGCGCCTGGCTGGCGCCCTGGTCCAGCCAACGCGTCGGCAATTGGGTGGCACGGGTGATGCCGACCTTGATGCCCGACGAATTGGCCAGGTACACCACGTGGTCGGTCATGCAGAAAGTCTCGCCCCAGCCTGGATCACGGCAGGTGCCGGCGTCGTAATGGCAACGCTCGGGGCTCATGATGCACAGGTCACACTGGGCCAGCTTGGTCATGCACGGGTAGCAATAGCCCTGGCTGAAGCTGGTCTTGGTCTTGCGACCGCAATGGCTGCAATGAATGGCGCCGAGGTATTCCAGGCGCACATGGGTGCCGATCAGGGGGTTGACCGGCACCTCGGTATCGCCCAGGCGAAACGCGTATTGAACGGTCGGCTCACCGAGTTGCGCCGACATTTTGCTGACTGCACCGCGACCAATTTCAATCAATGGATCGCATCCGACTTGAACAGGATGTTCGGCACGGTGCTCGACTTCGACTGGCATTCCTGCGGGCCCATGTAGCCGGTGCGCTGCTCTTCCGGCAGGTTCTGGATCTCCCAGGCGATCATGGCCTGCAGGGACAGTTCGCGCTGCTCGGCACTGAGCTTGCGGCCATCGGACCACTTGCCGATTTCCACGGCGAGCTTGAGGCTCGCGTAGATGTCCGGGGTGATGTTTTCGATCATTTCAGCAAAAGAGGACATAAGGCTCTTCCTTATCAAAGAGAGGATTTGCGACGGTTATACACACCGCCGAGCAAACCGGTAAGGCAACCGATAACCAGGCCGCCGACATGGGCAGCGTTGGCGATTTCGCCGAAGCCGATCATCGACACCAGCCCCGACAGGCACAACACCAGCCACACCAGCATCATCACCAGCACCCCACGGGGCAAGCGATAGGCCGGGTTGGGCGAGAGCAGTTGAAAGATCCAGCAATGCCCGAGCAGGCCATACAACACGCCGGACAAGCCACCGAACAGGCCGGGACCACCGTAGGCATATTGCGCGTAGTTGGAGACCAGGCTGAACAACAGGGTCAGGCCCAGCAGGTTGATGCTGCCCTGGCGCACTTCGATACGCCGGCCCAGCTCCCAGTACCACATGCCGTTCATGGCCAGGTGCAGGATGCCGAAGTGGATCAGCATCGGCGTAAACAGCCGCCACCATTGGCCGGAAGCCAACATGTCGGCGAACGGCGTGAACTGGATGTACTCGCCCATCACCCGGAACGGCAGGAAGGTCAGCCAGCTCATGGCTTGCAGGTTTTCACCGAGCAAGGTCACGGCGCCGACAATGATGCTTGCCAGCAGCACCAGCGCCGTTACCGGGCTATGGCGCACTTGCTGGACAAAGCCCGGACGTGTGACCGGCGCCTGTTCGGGAATATCCAGTTGCTGGTCCGGGTCACCGGCGGGAAAGCGCTGGTACAGCACGCGCACGTCATCGCTGAGGGTCTCGGGCACCCACAGCACCTGCTCGCCGGCTTCTTCGCTGACGCGATGGGGCACTTGCATGCGTTGCAGCAGTTTCACGAAACCGCCCAGGTCGACGCTCAACGGCAAGCGCAATACGGGCACGGCACTCATACAGTCACCTCGGGTCGCTCAACGTCGACCCATACGAATTTACGCGGATCCAGGCGGGTTTCCTGGTCCAGGCGGTACGCCACCAGCTTGCCGTACAGCACTGCGCTGTAGTCCAGGCACGCCAGGTTCGGGCGGATCGGCGCCGGTTTGCCACTGCGCCAGTAATGGCCGACGAACAGCAAGGGTTCGTCGGCGCCGTAGCGCAGCAGGGAATTCTTTTCATGGGGCGACAATGGCGTGCGCGCCACCGGCTCCGGCAGTGCGTCGGGCTGGAACACAATGTCGCCGTAGGTCTTCGGGTCGTCCTCCCAGAACTTGGTGCGGAAGAACGAGCGCGTCAGGCCATCGCCACCGGTCAGCGTCAGGCCGTCCGGCAAGCGCATATCGGTGCCGCGCAACAGGCGGTCGAAGGCGTTGCAGGCAAAACTGCCGGGCACGGCGGCGGCCTGCAGGAAGTGCCGGTCGATGCAGCCATCCGGGAACGTCGCGCGCAGCGGCTGGATAAAGCCGTCGTCCCAGCACGCATGCACCACGCGGAAACGCCCGGCATCGACAAACAGCGGCATGTCGTAGAACCAGGCGAGGAAGTCGTGCCAGTCGGCCGGGTGCTGCTCGAACTGGGTCAGGGTCTCGTGGATCAGCCGCTCATGCCGTGGGGTGTGCTCGCGCACGAACTGCCTGCCACTGCCCGGCGGCGCCGGTGTGGCCCAACCCAGGGCATTGAACTCGTGGTTGCCCATGATGCACAGCGCCTGGCCGGCCTCGGCCATGTCGTGGACGATATGCAGCGCCTCGCGAATGCGTGGGCCACGGTCGATGATATCGCCGAGGAACACCGCCATGCGCGAAGGATGGCGCCAGGTGCCGCCCTGCTTGTGGTAACCCATCTGGTCGAGCAAGTGCTCAAGGGTATGAGCGCAACCGTGCACGTCACCAATCAGGTCGTAGCTACGCGCGGGATCGAGCATCAGTCGCCTCCACCCCCCAAGCGGCTGCCCCAGCCCAACTTGGTGCGGCACACTTCGTAGTAGTTGTGATCCAGCGGGTGGATCAAGCGCAACTTCTGTGCCTTCTTGCTCACGGTGATGGTGTCACCGGGGGCGCAGGTGAAATGGTTCTGCCCGTCGCAGGAGACTTGCGGGTAGATCTGCATGTCTTTGGACACCACGATTTTCAGCTCACTGTTGCCATCGACCACAATCGGCCGGCTGGACAACATATGGGGGTACATCGGCACGATCACAATGGCATCGAGCTTGGGATGCATGATCGGGCCACCGGCCGACAGCGCGTAGGCGGTGGAGCCGGTGGGCGTGGCGACGATCAGGCCGTCGGCCTTCTGGCTGCACACGAACTGGCCGTCGATATACAGCTCGAATTCGATCATCCGCGTGGATTTGCCCGGGTGCAGCACCACGTCATTGAGCGCATCGCCCTGGCCGATGGCTTCGCCGTGGCGGCGCACTTCGGCCTGCAGCAGGAAGCGGTTTTCCACCAGGTAATGGCCGTCGAGCACCTTGGCCACTTCGACTTCCAGCTCATCGGGGCGGATATCGGTGAGAAACCCCAGGCTGCCACGGTTGATCCCCAGCACCGGCACGTTATGCCGCGCCAGGGCCCGGGCCGCGCCGAGCAGGCTGCCGTCGCCGCCGACCACGATGACCATGTCGCAGACTTCGCCGAGCATCTTGCGCGAGGAGGTTTGCAGGCCGTGGCCGGGGAGGATTTCGGCGATGGTGTCTTCGAGGATCACATGCAGGTGGCGTTCCAGCAGGAATTTTTTCAGCCGGCGGACGGTGTCCAACACCTGGGTACTGCCCAGGCGACCGATAATGCCGATATTGCGAAAGTGCTCCATGGGGCTCCTGCGGGATTGGGGGTGGGGCAAAAAAGAAACGATTATGGGCGAAAGGCCGGCTCAGGCAAAATCCTTTGTCGCCGTGAAGCCTTGATGACAACGGTTCTCAGCCCCCTGCGCAACGGTTAAAAGGCTATGCTCGGACCATGACTGTGTTCCCGGATTTGCACAACCTGCCCCGCCAGCTGCGCCACCCCGAGGTGCGCGACCTGGCGTGGGTGATGCTTGCCCCGCCGATGCTCGCGCAGACACCGTGGCCACAGCGCCACCCGCTGGCGGGCAGCGACTGGGTGCAGGCGCCCGACCGTCTTGAACACTGGCTACGCGCACTCGACCAGGACAGCCGCGCCTTGCAGCACTGGTTGAGCCTGTCACGCACCCGGCGCCTGGGCCTGTACTACGAACGCCTGTGGCAGTTCGCCGTGCAGCATGCGCCGGGGGTGGAGTTGCTTGCCGCCAACCTGCCGATCCGCCGCGCCGGGCACACACTGGGCGAACTGGACATGCTGCTGCGCGACCGCAATGGCGTGCATCACCTGGAACTGGCGATCAAACTCTACCTGGGCCCGCAGGACGGCAATGGCCAGGACACCGCGCAATGGCTGGGCCCAGGCTGCCACGATCGGCTGGACCGCAAGCTGGCGCACCTGGCCCAACATCAACTGCCGATCTCGGCGCGGGCAGAAAGCCGCGAGGTGTTGGCAGCCCTGGATATTCAGCAGTTTGATGCGCACCTGTGGCTCGGCGGGTATTTGCTCTATCCCTGGCCTGGGCTGGCCGAACCGCCCCAAGGCGCACACCCGCAGCATCTGCGCGGGCGCTGGTTGCATCAGCGGGACTGGCGGGATTTTGTCAGCGCCAGTGCGCCAGGCCGCTGGCAACCATTACCCCGGCATGCGTGGCTGGCGCCGGCGCACTACCCGGCGGATGAAGTGTGGAGTGAAGAACAGATGCAGGCCTGGCTGGCAGACCTTGATCCGATGGCGCCTGCGCAGCTGCTGGTGCGCATGGTGCAGAACGGCGCGGATTGGGAGGAAGCCGAGCGCTTGTTCCTGGTGGCGGATCTTTGGCCGAATGTGCCGGGGGCTGGCTGATAGAGTGTGTGGTGTATGTGAGGGCCTCATCGGGGGCAAGCCCCCGATGGCTGTGGTACCGCCACTACAACTCATCGATATGCCGATAATCCAACTGCAACCCCACCGCCAGCTCCTGGGCCCGCCCCAACCTGATCGGCCCGCGCTCGATATCCACCAGCAACCCCGCACACGCCAGTAACGGCAACCCGGTAATGTCCTTCAGCCGCCCATCCGTAATCACCAGTACACGCTGCTGCTCGGCCGGATAACGCTTGCGCCGCGCCACCAGCCAATGCCCGGCCTCGGTCAGCGCCGCCAGCAACGGCGTACCACCGCCCGCGCCCAACTGATCCAGCCAGCCCGCCAGGCCTTTCGCAGCTTTCAACCCCTGTACCTGCCACTTCGGCGCCTGGCCGCTGGCGGTCAACAACGCTATGCGCGCCCGTTGCCGGTAAGCATTGTCAAACAGCTGGGCGAGCAAGCCCTTGGCGTCGGTTAATGCACGATGCCGCCGCGTGGACGCCGACGCATCCACGATCACCAGCCACAACTCATGGGCCGAGCGGCTGCGCAGGTGGTAGCGCAGGTCTCCACGGGAGTGCGGCCGGCCGCCGAGCAAGGTGCCCGGCCAGTTGATCGAACCCAGCTGTGCGCTGCGTGCCTTGCCCTGCCTGCCGTTGTCCAGTCGCCCCGCCTTGGGCCGGGCATCCGCCCCCGCGTCAGGTCGGGGGCGAATGCCTAGGGCTTTTTTGGCCAGGTGGGCACGTCTCGGCGCGTGCCAGTAGGCAGGGCCGGTGCGGGCATATCGCCCCATTGGCCTTGGCCGGGCGAGGTGTCCGAGGGTGTCGGCGCCTGCCCTGGCTTGGGTGGACTGGCCGGTGGGGATTGCGCCTGGCGACGGTGGCGCAAGGCGAATTCCGCCACCGCTTCGATGTCTTCTTCGGCAATGGTATCCGCGCCCCGCCACGCCGCATGGGCCCGGGCGCCGCGCAGCCAGACCAGGTCGGCGCGCAAGCCGTCGACACCGGCGGCAAAGCAACGCTCGGTGATCTGCGCCAGGGCCTGATCATCCAGCTCGATACTGTCCAGCCGCGCCCGCGCCTGGGTGCAGCGCTCGCGTAACGCCGCCTGCTGCCCGGCCCACTGGGTGCAGAACGCGGCGGGGTCACTGTCGAAATCCAGGCGCCGCCGGATGATCTGCCCGCGCTCGGCCGGCAGCGTCTGCCCGCTCAGCGCCACGTTAAAACCGAAGCGATCCAGCAACTGCGGGCGCAACTCGCCCTCCTCCGGATTCATGGTGCCGATCAGCACAAAGCGCGCCGAATGGCGATGGGAAATGCCGTCGCGTTCGATCAGGTTGGTGCCGCTGGCGGCGACGTCGAGCAACAGGTCCACCAGGTGATCGGGCAGCAGGTTGACTTCATCCACATACAACACGCCGCCGTCGGCCTTGGCCAGCACCCCAGGGGAAAACTGCGCGCGGCCTTCGCCCAGCGCGGCATCCAGGTCCAGGGTCCCCACCAGGCGCTCTTCAGTGGCGCCCAACGGCAAGGTGACGAATTGGCCGCTGGCCAGCAGATCCGCCAGACCACGGGCCAGGGTGGATTTGGCCATGCCACGCGGGCCTTCGATCAGCACGCCGCCGATCTTCGGGTCGATGGCGGTCAGGCACAGCGCCAGTTTCAGGTCGTCGGCAGCGACCACGGCGGACAGTGGGAAATGCGGAGTATCGGTCATCCGTTCTCTCTTTAAATTCTGCTGTACAAGTAATCACCCGGTCATGAACAAGCTACTTGTGGTGAGCGGGCTTGCCCCGCTCACCACAACAAGCCCGCCAGCCACAACAAGCCGCATCTCGCGTTCTAGCTGTCTTCTTCTATATCCAGCAACAGGTTTTCCAGCGCCTCGCGATAAGCCCCGGGCTCCTGCCACAGGCCACGCTGCTGGGCTTCGAGCATGCGCTCGGTCATTTCGCGCAGCGCCGCGGGGTTGTGCTGCTGCACGAACGCGCGGGTGTCAGGGTCCAGCAGGTAGGCGTCGGCGAGCAATGCATATTGATGATCGTCGATCAGCGCCGTGGTGGCGTCGAAGGCGAACAGATTGTCCACGGTCGCGGCCATTTCAAACGCACCTTTATAGCCATGGCGCTTCACGCCGTCGATCCACTTGGGGTTGGCGGCGCGGGAACGGATCACCCGGTTCAGCTCTTCCTTCAAGGTGCGAATCCTCGGCAGGTCCGGCTGGCTATGGTCGCCGTGATAGCTGGCGGCCTTGTCGCCGCTCAGGGTTTCCACGGCGGCGAGCATGCCGCCCTGGAATTGGTAGTAGTCGTTGGAGTCGAGCAGGTCGTGCTCGCGGTTATCCTGGTTCTGCAACACCGCCTGCACCTGGCTCAGGCGCTGGGCAAACTGTGCGCGAGCAGCGGTGCCTTCGTCGGAGCCGCCATAGGCGTAGCCGCCCCAATTCAGGTAGACCTCAGCCAGGTCCTCGCGGCTTTGCCACAGGCGCCCGTCAATGGCGCCCTGCACGCCCGCGCCGTAGGCACCGGGCTTAGCCCCGAAGATACGCCAGCCGGCCTGTTTCGCTGCGGCCTCTGCATCCAGGCCGGAGGCCAGCAACGCCGCGCGCTCACTGCGCACCTTGGCGGCCAGCGGGTTCATGTCGTCCGGCTCATCCAGGGCCGCCACCGCCTGTACCGCCGCGTCGAACAGGCGGATCAGGTTGGCGAAGGCGTCGCGGAAAAACCCGGACACGCGCAAGGTGACGTCCACGCGCGGGCGGTCCAACAGGCTGATGGGCAGGATTTCAAAATCATCCACCCGTTGACTGCCGGTGGCCCACACCGGCCGTACGCCCATCAGCGCCATGGCCTGGGCGATGTCGTCGCCACCGGTGCGCATGGTGGCCGTGCCCCACACCGACAGGCCGAGCTGGCGCAGGTGATCGCCGTGGTCCTGCAGGTGCCGCTCAAGTATCAGGTTGGCGGACTGGAAGCCGATGCGCCACGCGGTGGTCGTCGGCAGGTTACGCACATCGACGGTGAAGAAATTGCGCCCGGTCGGCAGCACATCCAGGCGCCCCCGGCTCGGCGCACCGCTTGGGCCGGCCGGAACAAAGCGCCCGCCGAGGGCCTCCAGCAAGCCGTGCATTTCCGCCGGGCCGCAGGCATCCAGGCGTGGCGCCACGACGATGCGCAGGCTTTCGATCACCGCCTTCACCTCTTCCCAGCCGGGCTCTTCCAGCTGTTCCAGCGGCCCTTCCAACGCCTGCTCGATCATTCGCGCCGCATACAACTCCAAGCGCTCGCGGGTATCCCCGGCGGTGCGCCACTGCTGCCCATCGATCTTCTGCAACACTGCCGGGCGTCGCCCGGTCCAAGGCTCGGCCAGGGCACAGTCCAGCGGGTCAAAACCCAGCGCGAACGCCTTGGCCAACACGCGCAGCAGGCTCGATTGCGGGCCACGGCCGTCTCCACGCGGGATGCGCAGCAAGGCCAGCAAGGTGTCGATGCGCAAGCGGCCCACGGGGGATTCGCCAAAGATGTGCAGGCCGTCGCGGATCTGCGACTCCTTCAAGTCGCACAGGTAGGTGTCGAGGCGCGGCAGCCAGATAGCGGCATCGGCGTCGCCATCCAGCTCAAGCTCCTGGTCGATGCGGGTTTCGCGCACCAGCTTGAGGATGTCTTTTTGCAGCTCGCGGGCCCGGCGTGGGTCGAGCAGTTGGGCTTCGTAGTATTCGTCCGCCAACAGCTCAAGGTCCCGCAGCGGCCCGTAGGTTTCGGCGCGGGTCAGCGGCGGCATCAGGTGGTCGATGATCACCGCCTGGGTGCGCCGCTTGGCCTGGGCGCCCTCGCCCGGGTCGTTGACGATAAACGGGTAGATGTTCGGCAGCGGTCCCAGCAGCGCATCCGGCCAGCAGTTTTCCGAGAGCCCCACGCCCTTGCCCGGCAGCCATTCGAGGTTGCCGTGCTTGCCCACATGGATCACGCCATGGGCGCCGTAGGTGTGGCGCAACCAGAAGTAGAACGCCAGGTAGCCATGGGGCGGCACCAGGTCCGGGTCGTGATACACCGCGCTGGCATCCACCTGGTAACCCCGGGCCGGCTGGATACCGACGAAGGTCTGGCCCAGGCGCAGGCCGGCAATCATCAGGCGGCCGTCACGGAACATTGGATCGTTGTGCGGCGCGCCCCATCGCTCCAGCACCGCCTGGCGGTTGGATTCAGGCAAACGCTTGAACATCGCCTCGTAGTCGTCCAGGCCGAGGCTTTGATGACAGGGGCGCAGGTCGAGGCTGTCGAGGTCGTTGGTGACGCCGCCGAGCAGGTCATGGATCAGTGCAGTGCCGCTCTCAGGCAGTTGATCCGGCACCGGATAGCCTTCGGCCTGCAGGGCACGCAGGATATTCAGCGCGGCGGCCGGGGTGTCCAGGCCCACACCATTGCCGATACGGCCGTCGCGGGTCGGGTAGTTGGCAAAGATCAGGGCGATGCGTTTATCCTCATTCGGTACCCGTGCCAGCTCGACCCAACGGCGCGCCAGCTCGGCGACGAAATCCATGCGTTCGGGCGCTGCGCGGTAGCACACCACGTCCGACTGGCTGCGCTCGCTGCGCCAGGCCAGATCCTTGAAGCTGATCGGACGGCTGATAATGCGCCCGTCCAGCTCCGGCAAGGCAATGTGCATCGCCAAGTCGCGCGGGCCAAGACCTTGCTCGCTGGCCTGCCAGCCCGGCTGGTTATCCTGGGCGCAGATCGCCTGGATCACCGGGATATTGCGACGAAACGGACGCAGATGCGGGGCTTCGGGGCTGGATTGGGCAAAACCGGTGGTGTTCAGGATCACCGCCGCGCCGACCTCATCCAGCAGGTCCTCGACCACCGCCAGGCAGCCGGGTTCTTTCAAACTGGCCACCGCCATCGGCAACGGGTTAAGGCCCGCCGCCTGCAAGCGCTGGCAGAACACATCGATAAAACCGGTATTGGCCGCCTGCAGGTGCGAGCGGTAGAACAGCACCGCCGCCACGGGCCAATCCGCGTGCCAATCGGTCTGCCAGTCATTGAGGCGAGGGTTGGCTTTGTGCGGGTGATAGATCGCGGTGCGCGGCAAGGTCTGCGGCTCGGCCCACGGGTAATCGCGGTCCAAGTAGCCGCTGGCCAGGCAGCGGAAAAAATCCAGCGCGTTAGCGAGCCCGCCCTGGCGCAGGAAGTGCCACAGGCGGTCGCGCTGTTCGGCACTCACCGTGCTCAGGCCGCTGAGTTCCGGGTCCGGGCGGTCATCCCCCGGCACCAGGATCAGCGTAACGCCGCGCTCGGCCAGCTCAACCAGGCGCTCGATGCCGTAGCGCCAATAACCGATGCCGCCGTGCAGGGAAATCAGGATGACCTTGGCGTGGCGCAGCACCTCGTCGACATACAAATCGACCGAAGCGTGGTTCTGCACCTGCATCGGGTTGGCCAGGCGCAGGCTGGGGTAATCCTCGGGCAACTGCTGGGCCGCTTCGGCCAGCAGCGCCAGGCTGGAATCGCCGCTGCACAGGATCACCAGTTCGGCGGGGGTTTGGCCAAGGTCGGCAATATTGTCGTCCGCGACGAAACCACCGGGCTGAGTCCTGAGCAGGTGCATGGGTTAAACGCTGAGGGCAGCGCGCAGTTGCACTTCGAGGCCCGCCGCGTCCAGCGCCTGGCCGATCAGCACCAGCCGTGTGATGCGCGCTTCGTCGGCGCCCCAGGCACGGTCGAAGTGCTTGTCGAAACGCGTACCCACACCCTGGATCAGCAGGCGCATCGGCTTGTTCGGGATGGCGGCGAAGCCTTTGACCCGCAGGATACCGTGCTGAACCACCAACTGGTTCAGGGCGTCGAGCAGCAGCGCTTCGTCGGCTTGGGGCAGGTCGATGGAGATGGAATCGAAGGCGTCGTGATCATGCTCGTCTTCACCTTCGTGGTGATGATCGTGGTGGCTATGGCGAGCGTCGATATGTTCTTCGGAACCCGCGCCCAGGCCGATCAATACGTCCAACGGCAGGCGACCGCTGCTGGCTTCGATGATCTTCACCGCCGGCGGCAGCTCTTCGGCGACTTCCAGGCGCACACGGGCCAGGTCTTCGGCGCTGATCAGGTCGGATTTGTTGAGGATCACCAGGTCGGCGCTGGCCAGTTGGTCGGCAAACAGCTCGTGCAGCGGCGATTCGTGGTCCAGGTTCGGGTCGAGTTTGCGCTGGGCATCGACCTGATCCGGGAACGCGGCGAACGTGCCGGCGGCCACGGCCGGGCTGTCGACCACGGTGATGACCGCATCAACCGTGCAGGCGCTGCGGATTTCCGGCCACTGGAAGGCCTGCACCAGGGGTTTTGGCAGGGCCAGGCCCGAGGTTTCGATAAGGATATGGTCGAGGTCGCCACGACGGGCGACCAGTTCGCGCATCACCGGGAAGAACTCCTCCTGCACGGTGCAGCACAGGCAGCCGTTGGCCAGCTCGTACACACGGCCGTTGGCCTCTTCTTCGGTGCAGCCGATGGAGCACTGCTTGAGGATCTCACCGTCGATGCCCAACTCGCCGAACTCGTTGACGATTACCGCAATGCGACGGCCCTGGGCGTTGTCGAGCATATGGCGCAGCAAGGTGGTCTTGCCCGAGCCAAGGAAGCCGGTAACGATGGTGACGGGGAGTTTGGCCAGTGTTTTCATCGGATGCCCTTTGGGGCGGGCATACGGGACGATAGGCACTGCGGCGGCGCGCAGAAGCGGATTTCGTCACCGGATCACCCCGCCCGGTTGAATTGGAAAATCGGTGGCGAGGCAGGTCTCCTGGCTTGGGGCTTGCGGGTCTTGCGACCGGCGCCGACTGCGCCTTCCCGCCGCAGTGGCAGTGGCGTGGCAGTCAGATAAACCCTTCACAGTTGCGGGGGCAGCCGCGGCTTGGACCGCGTTCCCTTCTTAGCTTCGGCCTGGGCCGAAGAACCTCGAGGGTGCAAGGCTACAGGGGCTCGCCGCATTTGACTACCGTCCCCGGCCCATGCTCTCCTACACATCTTGTTTCGGGTGCCCTTCACAGGGTGAAACGGGAAACCGGTGAGTCATGGCGTCATGACGAGTCCGGTGCTGCCCCCGCAACGGTAAGCGAGTGAAGCGTCAGATCCACTGTGCCTGTACGGCATGGGAAGGCGACGCTTTATAGACCCAGTGTCCCTCGCAAGCCCGGAGACCGGCCCGAATAACATCGAATAACAAACCCGCGGTGGGCGGGCGCTGTTAAAACCCTGCGTGCCTGGCTCGCGGAGTTTGCATGCGCTCGTGTCACCTTGACACCTGAAAGGGACGCGCCATGTCGATCATCAGCAGCACCTCGCACACCGCCAGCAGCTCCGCCACCCTCAGCCAACGCCTGACCGCCGCCATCGGTGCGTCGATCCTCGGCGCGTGCCTGGTGTACTTCGCCGGTTTCTCGCACATCGAGGCGGTGCACAATGCCGCCCACGATACCCGCCACAGCGCCGCGTTCCCGTGCCACTGAGGCCTGCCGACATGATCAAGCGTATTGCGCAAACCGCAGGGTTCACCGGCCTGCTGGCCGCCCTGCTGCTGACCCTGCTGCAAAGCTTCTGGGTCGCGCCGCTGATTCTGCAGGCGGAAACCTTTGAAAAGGCCCCGGCCGCGACTGAAGTGGCCCATGAGCACGCCGCTGGCGCCGCCGCACACACCCACGACGCCGAAGCCTGGGAGCCGGAAGACGGCTGGCAGCGCGTGCTGTCGACCACCGGCGGCAACCTGGTGGTGGCCGTCGGCTTCGCCCTGATGCTGGCCGGCCTCTACACCCTGCGCGCACCGACCCGCACGACCCAAGGCTTGCTGTGGGGCCTGGCCGGTTACGCGACCTTTGTGCTGGCGCCCACCCTGGGCCTGCCACCGGAGCTGCCGGGCACTGCCGCCGCTGACCTGGCGCAACGGCAGATCTGGTGGATCGGCACCGCTGCCTCCACGGCGGCCGGGATTGCGCTGATCGTGTTTGGTCGCAACTGGCTGCTGAAAGTCCTGGGCGTGGCGATCCTGGTGGTGCCGCATGTGATCGGTGCACCGCAGCCGGAAACCCATTCGATGCTGGCGCCGGAAGCCCTCGAAGCGCAGTTCAAGATCGCTTCGCAGTTGACCAACGTGGCGTTCTGGCTGGCCCTTGGCCTGATCAGTGCCTGGTTGTTCCGCCGCAACCGCGACGATCAATACTCGGCATGACCCTGGTGGTCGGCCTGGGTTGCCAGCGGGGTTGTGATGTCGACACCCTGCTGGCGCTGTTCGACAGCGCCCTCGCCGCAGGCGGGATCGAGCGTCAGCGTGTCAGCGCGCTGGCCAGTATTGACCGCAGGCAGGATGAGCCCGGATTACTCGCCCTGGCCCGGTTGCTCAACCTGCCGTTGCAGTGTTTCAGCGCCGGGCAACTGACGGCTTATGAAGCCAGGCTGAGTCACAGGTCCACGGTCGCCTTCGCCCATACCGGCTGTTACGGCATCGCCGAAAGTGCCGCCCTGGCCCTGGCCGAACAGCTCTGCGGCGGCCCTGCCCGTTTGCTGATCACCCGTCAGAAAAACGCCCAGGCCACCTTTGCATTGGCCTGCGCCGGCTAAAATCCCGATAATCGCCCATCCCGATCATGAGCAATCTTCATGCTCGCCCGTTTTTCCACAGGAATCCTCCATGACCGTCTACTTCATCGGCGCCGGCCCCGGCGATCCGGAATTGATCACCGTCAAAGGCCAACGCCTGATCCGCAGTTGCCCGGTGATCATCTATGCCGGCTCGCTGGTGCCGGCGGCGGTGCTGGAGGGTCATCAGGCGCAACAGGTGGTCAACAGCGCCGAACTGCACCTGGAACAGATCATCGAACTGATCAAGACCGCCCACGCCAACGGCCAGGATGTGGCCCGCGTGCACTCCGGCGACCCGAGCCTGTATGGCGCGATTGGCGAGCAGATCCGTTACCTGCGCGAGTTGGGCATCCCCTTCCAGATCATTCCCGGCGTCACCGCAGTGGCCGCCTGCGCAGCGTTGCTGGAGACCGAACTGACCTTGCCGGACATCGCCCAAAGCGTGATCCTGACCCGCTACGCCGATAAAACCCGCATGCCGGCCGGAGAGGACTTCGACAGCCTGGCCCGGCATGGCACCACCATGGCGATTCATCTGGGGGTCAACCATTTGGACAAGATCGTCGCCGAACTGCTGCCGCACTACGGAGCAGACTGCCCGATTGCCGTGGTACACCGGGCGACATGGCCGGATCAGGATTGGGCCGTCGGCACGCTCAGCGATATTGCCCACAAAGTCGCCGCCAAGGGCTTTCGGCGTACGGCGTTGATTGTGGTAGGTCGGGTACTGGCGAGTGATAGTTTCAGTGAGTCGTCGTTGTATCGGGCAGGGCATGCGCACCTTTATCGACCTTGATGATTTACTTCAAAAAATCAAAGCAATCCATTTATTTAAATGACTAAACACAGAACAAAATGTGGGAGGGGGCTTGCCCCCCCCGATGGCCATAGGTATCTACACAACTCTTAAAGGCTGACACATAACTCTGTGGTGAGCGGGCTTGTCGAATCGTCGCACCGCCCGCGCCGGGTTGCGAAGCGGCCCCAATAAGGTCACCGCAGAGTGCCAGAATCAATCGAGGTGAAGGTTTTGGGGCTGCTTCGCAACCCA